>JANWZH010000009.1 GCA_025054755.1 Patescibacteria group bacterium | reverse complement strand
TTAAAATTAAATAAAATTAATTTGTTTTTAAATTTATTTTTTTCATTAATTGTTAGCAATTTATTATTTTATATTTTTATAAATTATAAAATAATATTTATTAATTTAAATTATTTTCTATATGATACATTAATTGGTTTATTTATTGGATTTTTTTCATTTTATTTATTAAAATTTTTAAATTATGAAAGATGATATTTTTTTTGAAGATGCTCTAAGTGATGAATGGAGTAAAGATTTTGATATTGCTGAGGTTGAGTTTTCAAATAAACCATTTTTTTATATTTTAATTTTTATTTCATTTTTTATATTAATTTTTTTTATTAGAATAATATTTTTAAATTTTTTTTCAGACAACGAATTTATTTCTAGAGCCGAAATTAATTCTGGTAAAAAAGAATTAATATTGCCTCCTCGTGGTATTATTTATGATCGAAATGGTAAAATTTTAGCAGAAAATAAATTATCTTATGAAGCTTTATTAGATATTAATGAGTTTATTAAAAATGATAATTTAAAAGATATAACTTTAAAAAACATAAAATCTATTTTAGGCATAGATGAAACAGATGTTTTAAATTTAATTAATGAAAAGATGAGTTTAAATTTAACTAGTCCAATTGTTTTAAAATCAAATTTATCATCAGATGAATTAATTAAATTAAATACTTTAAATTTAAAAACTATTAAAATTCAAAATAATTACTTAAGATTTTATCCTGATGGTGAAATTTTTTCGTCGGTTATAGGTTATGTTGGTTTGCCTTCTAAAGAAGATTTAGAATACAGACCATATTTAACAAATCAAATTTTTACTGGTAAGGCAGGCATTGAGTTTCAATATGATAAAGATTTAGTTGGTAGTCCTGGAATTATTTTAAATAAGCGTGATGCTTTGGGTAAAATTTTATTAAGTCAAAAAATTCAAGATCCTCAGCCTGGCAAAAATTTAACTTTAACTATTGATGCAGAATTTCAAAAATTTATTTTTAATAAAACAAAAGAACATTTAGAATTATTAGGTAGAAAAGCTGGAGGGGTTATTGTTATAAATCCTCAAAATGGAGAAGTTTTGTCTATGATTAGTTTTCCAACTTATGATAATAATATTTTTGTAAATTATAACAAGGATCAAATTTTAAAAATTCTTAATAATAAAGATTTGCCATTATTTAATAGAATAATTTCCGGTAAATATGCTCCTGGATCAACCATAAAGCCATTAGTTGGAATAGCAGCTTTAGCTGAAAATATTATTTCTCCAACAAAAACTATTTTTTCTCCAGGATATTTAGATGTCCCAAATCCCTATAATCCAGATCAGCCAAATAGATTTTTAGATTGGAGATATCAAGGAAATGTTAATTTATATTCGGCTATTGCTCAATCTTCCAATGTTTATTTTTATGAGGTAGGTGGAGGTTTTGGAGATATTAGGGGTTTGGGAATTTATAAATTAATTGAATGGTGGAAAAAATTTGGATTAGGTTCTAAAACTCAAATTGATTTGCCTGGTGAAACAGATGGATTTTTGCCAACTCCAGAATGGCACAAAAAAACATTTAAAAAGCCTTGGCTTTTAGGTAATACTTATAATGTTTCAATTGGCCAGGGAGATTTAGGAATAAGCCCAATTCAATTAATTAATTATATTGGAGCCATTGCTAATGATGGGAAACTTTTAAGGCCTCATTTATTAAAAAATGATCAAATTCAAATCTTAAATGATTTATCTTATTTAAAAAATGAAATTAATGAAGTTAAAAAAGGAATGGTTCAGACTGTAACATCTCCTTTAGGAAGCGCTTACTTATTAGTTGATTTGCCTATAAGTATTGCAGGCAAAACTGGAACTGCTCAGATTCAGCAAAATAAAGCTGAAAACGCTTTTTTTGTTGGTTTTGCTCCAGTAGAAAATCCACAAATTGCAGTTTTAGTTTTTGTCGAAAATGCAAAGCAGGGTAGTTTAAATGCTTTACCAATTGCTAAAGAAATTTTTAGATGGTTTTATGAAAATAGAATTAAAAAATAATTTTATTTTTATTGATTATATGATAAAAATTAATTAGATATAAAATATTTTTTAAAAACAAAATAAGAGTTATAATTATTAATATGAACTTTTCTTTAATTTATTTAATTAATCGATTTTTATTTAGATTATATAAATTTTTATATAATTGGTATATAAAAGGAGTAAGGTGGATTTTCCATTATTATATTTCAATTTTAGAAAGCCTAGATTATTATTTTGCAGTAAAGACAAATATTATTCATTTTTTTGAACCGTTATATAAAGATTATAGTATAATGGGCAGATTATTGGGCATTTTTTTTAGAAGTTTTAGAATTGTAGTTGGTAGTTTAGTTTATTTATTTATTAGTTTGTTGTTTTTAGTTTTTTTATTAATTTGGATATTGGTACCAATTATAATTTTAATTTTAATATTTTATTTTAAATAATTTTACTAAAATGATAAGTTTTGAAAACAAAAGAATATTTTTTAAAGATTCTAGATTAGAAATGACAATTTTAGACAGAATGCTCATAAGAATTATTAGTTTCGTTTTTAATTTTATTTTTATAATTTTGACATTTGTATTTTTATTATCAGACATAAAACAATTAAGATTTATTGGAATTTTATTTTTATTATTTTTAATAGATAGATTAATTCACTTAAAAGATTCAGATTATTTAATTGATGAGGTTTTAAATAAAAATGAAATTAATTTATCTCAAATTTTATCTCCTCAATCTTTTCAATTAATAGAAAAAGCTTATGATCAAAGTTTAATTTTAAATAAAAATTTTTATTTTTTAATTATTTTAAAACTTTTAGAACAAAAAGATATAATAAATTCTTTAAAAAGATTAAATATTGATTTTTTAAGTTTTAAAAATAAATTAGAAGATTTTAAAAATAATTCAGAAAATATTTATTTTTCTAAACAACAATTAAATTCAGAAATAGAAAATTTATTAAAAGCTGCTTTAATTTATAGTTTAAATCATAATGAACATTTTATTGATAATAGTGCTTTATTTGTTGGTTTATTTAATATAAATAATGAAAGTTTAAATAAATTACTTCAAATTTTTAATTTAGATTCTAAAAAAATAGAACAAGCTGTTTTATTTCAAACTGTGGCTAATAAATTTAAGATTAAATTTAATATACCTAAAATATTAGGTGCAATGGTAAGTGGTGGTAGGAAAAAAATTAGACATAGAATAATTAATCGTTCTTGGACAAGCACTCCAACTCCTATATTAGATAAGTTTTCTATTGATTTAACTGATTTGGCGCGCAGCGGTCAGATTGGGTTTATGATTGGTCATAATAAAGAATATCAAAGATTAATAGAAATTTTAAGTCGGAATCAAAATCCAAATGTTTTATTAGTTGGAGATGTTGGAGTTGGAAAAGGAACAATTATTAATCATTTAGCATATAATCTTGTTTATGATAAAGTGCCTCAAAGTTTATTTGATAAACGATTGGTTCAATTGCAAATTAGCATGTTAATTGCTGGCGCATCAGAAACAGATATTCAAAAACGTTTACAATTAATTATCGACGAAATTTTACTTAGCCAAAATATTATTTTAGTTATTCCGGAAATTCATAATTTAGTAAAAACATCTGGTCAGTTTTATATATCAGTAGCTGATGCCCTGCTGCCAATTATTCAAAATGATCTTTTCCCGGTGATAGGAACAACGTATCCACGTGAGTTTAAACATATTATTGAGACACGTTCTGACTTTTTAAATAGCTTTGAAACAATTTTTGTTTCAGAAATTACCGAAGAAGAAGCTGAAAAAATTTTAATTTATGAAAGTTTAATATTAGAAAACGAAAATAATGTTTTTATAACTTTTGATGCTGTCCGTAATGCAGTTAAATTAGCTAAAAAATATTTTAATAATAAGCCCCTACCTTCTTCAGCTGAAGAAATTTTGAAAACAGCAGTAATTGAAACAAAATTAAGAGAAGAAAAAATAGTTGGTAGAGATCAAATTATAAAAGTAGTAGAAGAAAAATCTCAAATTCCAGTTCATGAGGTAGAAAGTGAGGAAAGGCAAAAACTTTTAAATTTAGAAGATTTAATTCATCAAAAATTAATTAATCAAAATGATGCTGTAGAGGCTGTAGCAGATTATTTAAGACAATATAGGGCAGGATTATCTAGGAAGAAAGGACCAATTGCTAGTTTTTTATTTGTTGGACCTACCGGCGTTGGTAAAACAGAATTAGCAAAAGTTTTGGCTGAAATTCAATTTGGATCAGAAAAAAATATGATCCGCTTTGATATGTCAGAATATCAAACAAAAGAAAGCATTTATCGTTTTATTGGAAATCCTAATGGAGATTTAAACGGAGAACTAACTGAGGCAGTTTTACATAAACCTTATAGTTTAATTTTATTAGATGAATTTGAAAAAGCACATAGTGATATTTTAAATTTATTTTTGCAAGTTTTAGATGACGGTCGTTTAACTGATAATTTTGGCAGAATAATTGATTTTTCGAATACAATTATTATTGCTACCTCTAATGCTGGAGCAGAAATAATTTTAGAAGCATTACGCGCTGGAAAATCAGCAGAAGATGTTTCTTTATATTTAAAACAAAAATTAACAGATTATTTCAAACCAGAACTTTTAAATCGTTTTTCAAAAATTATTGTTTTTAAAGAATTGTCTTTAGATGATCTAGTAAAAATTGTTAAAATAAATTGTGAAGATTTAATTAAAGATTTTAAAGAAAAAGGAATTAATTTAGAATTTAGTGATGAAGCTTTAAAATTTTTAGCTAAAGCTGGTTACGATCCATTATTTGGAGCAAGACCCTTAAGAAGAGTTATTGAAGAAAAAATTAAATCTCCTTTAGCGAAAGAAATTTTAGCAAAAAATATTGAAAGTGGTAATAAAATTGTAATTGATTTTGTAGATCAAAAAATAATTTTTAATATTTTTAAATAAATGAAGCTTATAACCAATCAACAAATTGCTAATATTTTAAAAGAAATAAGTTTTTTATTAGAGATGGAGGAAGATTCATCTTTCAGATCAAGAGCTTACGAAAAAGCAGCTTTAATTATTGAATCATTAGATCAGAGTTTAATAGATATTTATAATAGTGGGGGCCTAAAAGCTATTGAAAAAATTCCAGGAATTGGTAAATCTTTAGCTTTAAAAATTGAGGAATTAATTAAAACTGGAAAGTTAAAATATTTTGAAGATTTAAAAAAGCAAACTCCAATTAATTTAGATGAATTGACTAAAATTGAAGGATTGGGTCCAAAATCAATTAAAAAATTGTATCAAAAATTAAAAATTAAAAATTTAGATGATTTAGAAAAAGCAGCTTATAGGGGTCAAATTAGAAAATTAGAAGGATTTGGACAAAAAAGTGAGGAAAAAATTTTAAAAGCTATTGAATTTGCCAAGAAAAACAAGGGAAGATTTATTTTAGGATTTATTATGCCATTAGTAAAACAAATTGAAGCAAATCTTAAAAATTTGCCAGAGATTAAGAATGTTGATGTTTGTGGATCAATTAGAAGACGCAAAGAAACAATAGGCGATATAGATATTTTAGTTTCTTTAAAAAATGAAAATAATCAAAAAGATATTAAAAAAGTAATGAGTTTTTTTACAACAATGCCTGAGGTTGAATATGTTTATGCTAAAGGAGATACCAAATCATCAATTAGGCTTTCAATTGGTATAGATGTTGATTTAAGAATTATCCCTCAAAAATCTTATGGCGCAGCTTTGAATTATTTTACAGGTTCAAAAGATCATAATATTGCTCTAAGACAAATTGCTTTAAAAAAAGGTTATAAATTAAATGAATATGGTTTATTTGATAAAAACGGAAGACAAGTTGCTGGAAGCACAGAAAAAGAATTATATGAATTTTTGGGTTTACAATATATTCCTCCAGAAATGAGAGAAAATGTAGGAGAAATTGATTTAGCTTTAAAAAATAAAATTCCAAAATTAATTGATTATAATGAAATTTATGGGGATCTACAAGTTCAAACTAATTGGACAGATGGTTCAGCTTCTATAGAAGAAATGGCTAATGCTGCATTAAAATTGGGATTAAGATATATTGCTATAACTGATCATACAAAACATTTAGCAATGACTGGAGGTTTGGATGATAAAAAAATTGAGAAACAATGGCAGGAAATTGATAAATTAAATTTAAAATTTAAAAATCAAGGATTTAAAATTTTAAAAGGAACAGAATGCGATATTTTACTTGACGGTTCTTTGGATTTAAAAGATAAAACTTTGCAAAAATTAGATATAGTTGGAGTTTCTATTCATTCTCATTTTAATTTGCCAAAAATAGAACAAACTAAAAGAATTATTAAAGCTATTACTAATCCTTATGTTAATATTTTATTCCATCCAACTTGTCGAATTCTTCAAAAAAGAGAAAGTATTCAAGCTGATTGGGACGAAATTATTAAAACAGCGAAAAAATATAATGTTGTTTTAGAAATTGATGCTTTTCCTGATCGTCTCGACCTAAATAGTGATCTAATTAGAAAATGTGTTAATGAAGGAGTTAAAATGTCGGTTGATTCTGATGCTCATTCCACAAATCATTTTAGTTTTTTAGAATATGGTATTTCTGAGGCTAGACGAGGTTGGGCAAGAAAAGAAGATATTATTAATGCTTGGCCATTAGAAAAGATGCTTTCTTTTTTAAAAAAGAATTAAAAATAACTTGTTGCGGGGGCAGGAATTGAACCTGCTTCGAGAGCTTATGGGGCTCCCAGGAAAACCTTTCCCGTACCCTCCCGCGATAAAGTAATAATAATTATAATTACAAAAATTGTCAATACAATATTAAAATAAAATTATTTGCAAAAATTAAAATTTAATGATATAAAAATTAATTAAGCCAAGGTAGCTCAGTGGCAGAGCGGGCGTTTCATAAGCGCTAGGTCGTGGGTTCGAATCCCACCCTTGGCACAAAAATAATTCAAGGCAAACAATTTAAAAACCGCCATTATGGCGGTTTTTAAATGGAATATTTTTTTATTAGCGATGTTCTTCAGTATGCTCTCTTAATTTATTTAGTAAATGTTCAGCATATCCTTTGCCTCCTAAACCAAAAGCTAATCCACCAGCTAAAGCAATCATAGCAATAAAGCCAGTAATTAAACTATTAATTACACTTGGAGCAACATTCAATTGAATTAATGCAGTTAAAATACCAAATATGACAACTGCCCACCAGGTTAATGTTCCTAAAAATTTAGAAGCATGAAGTTTAGCGCTAGCAACCGAAGCCGAAACAACTTTTCTTAAGAAATTAGCAAGAACAACTGTTGCTAACATAATTAATACTGCGGCAATTATATTTGGAATATATCCTAAAACATCTCTTAAAAATTCTGAGAAAGAATAAAGTCCAAGCATATCAGATGCTGCAAGTAAAAATACTATAATTAAAAACCAATTAACTAATTGCCCCAAAAAATAAGCTCCTCTTAATCTTAAACCAGCTCTTTCAAAATATGGAGCCAGTCCTATTTTAGACAATAATACATCTAATTTAAGAGCTTCAAAGATTTTTTCGACTACAGTACCTAAAATAGATGCAATAATTAATCCAATTAAAAGAATTAAAATTGCGACTATTAATGTTGGAAGAAATGTTAAAACATTTGCCCAAACATTTTGAAATGATAGTGTAACAGTATTATATAAATCTTGTGCAGCCATTTTAATTTGTTTATTTAAATTAATCGACCTTTTAATTAATTATATTATATCAAAATATTATTTTTTTTCTAATTTTATTTGTGGATATTTAAGTAGTTAACTAAAAAATAAACAATAATAAACCCAAAGTAATTAATATAATTCCAACCCAATTTTTAATAGTAATTATTTCTCCTAAAAATAATCCTGCTAAGATAATAACTAAAACAACACTAAATCTATCTAAAACAGCAACTCCTTTTGCGGGACCTAATTTTAAAGCAAAAAAATAAGCTAACCAAGATAGTGCTCCAGATATTCCTGATAAAATTATAAAAATTAAAGCTTTAGAATTAATTTGGTTTAAAAAAGAAAATTTATTTAAGCTTAAAGAAATAATAATTAAAAATATTGCCATAATTAAAGCCCTAATTGTTGTAGCAAGGGTTGTATCTATATCTTTTACTCCAATTTTGCCAAATATAGCAACTAAAGCTGCGAATAAAGCAGATAAAAAACCAAATAAAATCCAAAGCTTGTTCATTTTTTATTCTGTGGTGATTCCATCAAAATGCTCTTCGTCCTTTAATGCGTCTTCTTTTGTACTATGAATAATTCCATCTCTATGATTTGGAGGAGAATAAATTGTATATAATTTTAAGTCAATATTGTCGGTGTTAATTATATTGTGTTTTGTGCCAGCTGGAACAATAATTGCAAATCCATCTTCAATTTCATATTCTTGTTCTCCTATAATAGCTTTTCCGCGACCTTCTTCAATTCTAAAAAATTGATCTAAACCATGAACCTCTTCTCCTATTTCTTCTTGTGGTTTTAAACACATTAGAACTAATTGACTATATCTTCCAGTATATAAAACCTGTCTAAAATCTTTATTTTCTTTTGTTGCCTTTTCAATATTATTTATATAACCCTTCATGTTAATAAATAAACATAATAGATGACGACCTTTTTAAATAAATTATATTTTAAAAATTACTATAATTCAAATTATATTTTTTGATTAATATTTAAGATTGAAAATATTTTTTTAATTAATTTTGATATTAAAAATTCAAGCAAGATAAATAATATTAGTCCAGCAATAAATAACCATTCAAATTTTTCAAAAAGTTTAATGGTGCGCAAAGGTGTTAATCCAAAAATTAAGCCATAAGATATTCCAAATAAAATTGGAACCGAAATTAAAGTTGTTGTGCTAGATATTTTTAAAAATTTTTTAAATTCTTGATTTGACCAGCCTAAAGAAAAAGAAATTGGAGGGCTTGAGCCATAAAAAAATTTAGAAAATAAAAACCATTTAAAGCCATTTTTTTGAATAATTTCTTCAAACTTGCCATTATAATGTTGAATATGAGAAATAATAAATTTTCCTAATTTTGTATTTTTAAGCAATTTACCCAAATTAAACCATAAAATATCTCCAGAAATATCTCCTAAATAGGTTAATATTAAAATTATTATAAAATGGTATTTTTGAAAATTGAATTCAAATCCAAGCCATAAAGCAATAAAAGAAGAAATATTGCCCATAAAAATAATAGCTAAATAAGTATAAATATAAAATAAAATTTTATTTTGAATAGCAAATTCGCCTAATAATTTTAAATAAATAGGCATGCTAGTTTAATTTGATTTAATAAATGGATTTTTATCTCCTAAAACTTCAAAATGAACATGACAGCCCGTAGCTTCGCCAGTTTGACCAATTGTGCCTATTTTTTGTCCTTGTTTAACATAATTTCCAATAGAAACATTTATAGAATTTAGGTGGGCATAAATAGTTTTAACATTATTTAAATGTTCAATTTTGATATATTTTCCATAGCCATTATTCCAGCCAGAATTAGATAAGTCTATAATTAGACCATCAGCTGCTGCTAAAACATCATTTCCGCAGCTAGCTGCAATATCTACAGCATTTTTAGGATGAAGTTTCCCCCAGTTCAATCCTCTTGTTGGTAAAATAAAATTAATTTTTTGTTCGCTTAAATTAGTATTATTAACTTTATCAAAATTTTGATTGTAATTTAAAATTTTATTTTGGTTGTTATTTAAACCTAATTCTTTGAAATTTAATACAAATAAAGAAAAATCAATATTTGAGTCGTTTTTAACAAGTGATTGATTATTTAATATTAAAGAATTAGATCTTAAAATAGTTTGATCTTGAGAGTTGTTTTTAAAATTTTCTTCGTTTGGGCCGCCCATAATACCATAAATGGAATATATTTCAGTATTATTGTTTTGTGGGCGAGAAATAGTTATTAAACTAAATATAATCAAAAAAAGAGCCAAATATATTGGCAATTTAAAATTAATATTTATTTTTTTAAATAAAGTACTAATGTTTATTAGATTAACATAATTAATTTAAAAGTCAATACTTAGCTATAAATCTATTTTATTAATTTAAATTGCTTTTTATTTGTAAATTTGATATTATTAATAATGTATATTAGGCTTTAAAGGTCGGTTTTAAAATAAAATTATGACAAAAGCTCAATTAGCCGAAGAAGTAATGAAGATTTGCGAGCTTGAAACAAAAGCTTTAGCAAATCGAGTTGTTGATGCTGTTTTTGATACTATTGTAAAAACAATGAAAAAAGGTGAAGAAGTAGCTATTTCTGGATTTGGAACTTTTAGGGTAGCCAAAAGAGCTGCTAGAGAAGGAAGGAATCCTAAAACCGGAGAAAAAATTCATATTCCAGCATCAACAAAGCCAAAATTTAGAGCAGCTAAAGCATTAAAAGAGGCTGTTCTATAAATTAAATTTTAAAATTTAATTAATATAAATAGCCGCTCAATTTGAGCGGCTATTTATATTAAAAATTATTTGCTTTTTATTTTTTAAATTTATATTATAAGATTGTAATGCCAAAAAATAATACTAATTTTATTTTTGTTATTGGTGGAGTAATGTCTGGAATTGGTAAAGGAATAACAGTTGCTTCTACTGCTAGAATTTTAAAGGATTATGGTTTTAAAGCTACGGCCGTAAAAATTGATCCTTATTTGAATGTTGATGCTGGGACAATGAATCCAACCGAACATGGCGAAGTTTTTGTCACTGAAGATGGAATGGAATGCGATCAAGATATTGGTAACTATGAAAGATTTTTAGATCAAAATATTTTAAAAGATAATTATATGACTTCTGGGGCAGTTTATCGTGAAGTAATTAATCGTGAAAGAGACTTAGGATATAATGGAAAATGCGTTCAAATTATTCCTCACATTACAGATGAAATAGAATCACGCCTTATAAATGTTGCTAATAAAAACAAAGCAGATTTTGTTTTGGTAGAAATTGGAGGAACAGCTGGTGAGTACGAAAATTTATTATTTTTAGAAACAGCGCGAATTATGAAACTTAAAATGCCAGGGAGGATTTTATTTATGCTTGTAAGTTATCTCCCAATTCCTGAAAAATTGGGCGAGATGAAAACAAAACCAACTCAACATGCTGTTCGAGCATTAAATTATGCTGGAATTCAGCCAGATATTATTATTGCTAGATCTTCTAGGTCATTAGATCAGATTCGCAAAAAAAAGATTTCTTTATTTTGTAATGTAGTTCCGGAGGATGTTATTTCTGCTCCTGATATTGATTCTATTTATGAAGTTCCAGTAAATTTTGAAAAAGATAATTTGGGTAAAATTATTTTAAAAAAATTTGGGTTAAAACCTAAAAAAAATAATTTTAGCGAATGGCAAAACCTAGTTAAAAAAATAAAAGCTGCTAAAAAAATAGTAAAAATTGGAATTGTTGGCAAATATTTTGGCATTGGAGATTTTACTTTGGCTGATTCTTATATATCAGTTATTGAAGCAATAAAACATGCTGCATGGCATTTAAATTTAAAACCAGAAATTCATTGGTTAGATGCTCAAAGTTTTGAAGAAAATTCTAAGAAACTAAATGAATTAAAAAATTATCATGGAATTATTGTTCCTGGCGGCTTTGGATCTCGTGGTGTAGAAGGGAAAATTTTAACTATTGAATATGTTAGAAAACATAAAATTCCTTATTTAGGATTATGTTATGGAATGCAATTAGCAGTTATTGAATTTTCAAGAAATGTCTGCGGACTGCATAAAGCTCATACTACCGAAGTAAATCCAAAAACTCCTTATCCTGTAATTTCTACTTTACCTGAGCAAACTCAAAGAATTTTAAATCATAAAGATCTTGGAGGTACAATGAGGTTGGGAGCTTATGTTTGTGAACTTAATATAAATAGTAAAGCTTTTGAGTTATATAAATCTAAATTAATTACTGAACGACACAGGCATCGATATGAATTTAATAATGAATATCGTGATATTTTAGAAAAAAAAGGAATGATTTTTAGTGGAATTAATCCAGATAGAAATTTAGTAGAAATTATTGAACTTAAAAATCATCCTTATTTTATTGGTACTCAATTTCATCCTGAATTTAAATCAAGGCCTTTACATCCTCATCCATTATTTTTAGGTTTAGTTTGTGCGGCTAAAAACAGAATAATTTAAAGGGTGAGCGACGGGACTCGAACCCGCAACCTCCAGGGCCACAACCTGGTGCTCTAACCAAATTGAGCTACGCCCACCATTAAAATCATCTTATTATTTTTTAAATATTTTTTCAATTAATTGAATGAATTAAGTTTTTTAAAATAAAGTTGTTAGCTTGTTTTAAAACTCTTTTAATTCCAATATATTTTTTGCCAATGGTTTTTAATGCATCGTTATACAAAAACCAAGCAAATCCAAAATGTTCTCTAGGATTTATTTTTATTTCTTGTTTTTCTGTTTCAGCTAAATAAAGTACTAAATTTTTATAAATTACTTTTTCGTTTTGATGAAATGAAAATTTTTCATAAGTTTTAAAACCAGGAATAATTTTTAAATCAGATTTTTTTAAGCCAGTTTCTTCATAAGTTTCTCTTAGAGCAGTATCTATATCTGTTTCGCCAGCTTCAAAATGCCCCTTGGGGAAATTCCAATAAGTTCCTCCTTTATAAAGTAATAAGTATTTTATTCCTTCTTGAGTTTTTCTAAAAATAATAAAACCAGCAACTCTTTGATATTCTTGTGGTTTAGTTTTTTCCTTAATAGTTATATATTTTTGAAAATGTTTAGGATGATTTAACATTTTTTAATATCATAATTGATTTTTATATTTTATTCAAATTGTGGAAAACTTATTATTTTTTTATAAAAATATGATATAATTTTAATAATATGAACAATTTTAAAAATAAAATTTTAATTTTATTAATAATTTTGTTAATTTTAGTATTTTTGGCGATTAATTTTTATAAAAAATTATCATTTCAAAATCAAAATATTGAAAACAGTCAAAACAATAAACAAGATCAACTAAAAATCGAAGAAGGGATCGTTTTAAGAAATTCTAAATTAGTAAATATTTACGATTTACAAAACCAAAATCAAATTAATTTAAACCAATTGCCTCCAAAACTTGGATTTTTAATGATTCCGAATCTTCAGAATATCTTAGTCTTTAAAGATGAAAAAAATAATTATTTAATAAAAGGACAATTTATTGGCAAAAAATTAGATGATGTTTATCGAGACATTATAATTTATTTTCAAAATTTAAATTTTGAATTTTTAAACGGCTCAAGAACAGAAAGATTTGGTTTATTAGAATTTAAATATTATGACATTGAATTAAAAATAAATTTAAGACAAAATGAAATTGAGGGAGGTCAAAATATTGTAAATTGCGAAATTTATGTTTTATAAAAATTATTATAAATTTATTTTTATAACATTTTTATTTTTTAGTATATTTAATATTTTTATAAATAATAATGTTTTTGCTTTAAATTGTAATTATCCAGTATGTTCATTTAATATTAGTGGTTATGATATGTGTAGAGATCCTAATAATAAAAGAAACATTGCAATAGGAGAATATTCTTGTTATACTGGTAGTTTCGAATGCTCATGTCAATCTGGATACACACCAAGTTGTGTTTTTAATAGAGAAATATCTCCAGATTGTTCTGGTTGCGAGGAATGTAATAATCCTGTTATTAGATGTAAGTTAACAAAATGTCCTATGAGTGGAGGAGAAGAATGTAAATGTAACCCTATAAACAATCCTCCGCCATCTTCAACTACTTGTACAGAAAATGGCCAAACATTTAATGTTGGGCAATCAACAAATTGTACTGTTATTTCTAATCAAAATGCTTGCGGACAAACAAATCAATGTACTGGGCAAAAAACTTGTCAAAGTGATGGAACATGGTCTAATTGCTCTGTTACAACCTGTAATCCACCATCCTTACCATCAGATTATAATCAATCTTGTGATGATAATAATGCTTGTACTAGCGGAGAAACAATACAATGTGATGGAACTTGTGGAGGAGGAACAAATGTAAATAATTGTTCAAATCAACAATCTTTTAGTTTTATTGTAGAAATAAAAGCTAATAATAATTCTTCTGCAATTTCTGTTACTAAAGGAGGATCAGCAAATATTTCTTGGAATGCTTATTTAATTGATCAAAACGGGAATATAGTAAAACAAGCTGATTTATGTACTATATATCTTAATGGATCAAATACTGGTTGGACAGGATCTTCTGGCTCTAAGAATGTAAATAATATAATTTCAGACCAAAATTATATTTTAAGTTGTTCTGTTAACCAATCTGGTAATAATTTTAATGGCACATCTTCTGTACAAATTAAAGTTTTGACGGTAAATTTAACAGCTTCTCCTGATAGAGGACAAGCTCCTTTAAATAATGTATCTTTAATTTCTAGTTTGTCAGGAACATCTTTTGGTACAGCAAGATATTTTTTGATTGCAATAATGATAATATAAATGAATTAGATACTAGAGATGTTTGGAATTATAATTATACTGCTTCTAATTTGTGTAATTATTCTTCTGCTGGTGTTTATGTAGCAAAAGTTACAGTATGGCATAACTCTGGAACAGCTACTGCAACAACGAGTATTAATGTTAGTTCAGTATCTAATCCGCCTCCATCTAATCCGCCAACAACTCAACCGCAAAATCATTTAGAATGTAATTCTTCTAATCAGTGTGTTAGTGTTTCAGGTCCTGGTCCTAATAGATGTAGTACAAATCAAAGTTGTGGAGGTGGTGATTTTACTAGTAAATGTGAAAATCAAAATGGTATTTTATATTGTGTAAATAAACAATGCAATCCAAATGTCCCTGGCGATTGTAATAATGAATGCAAAAGTGATTCAGATTGTGGTACGAGCGGTAGCACTCATTTAGAATGTTATAATAATGCTTGTGTTATTGTAAGTGGTCCTGGTCCAAATAGGTGCGCAAAGGTTGGTAGGGGATGCCAGGGTAATATTCAAGAAATTATTCCTAGACTTAATCCGCCATCTATTAATCAATTTTTAAAAGAATCAGCCAGTATTTTTTTAATAAAAATAGATTTTAATAAATAAATTCTAATTTTATTAAATAAATTCTAATTTTATTTAGAAATTTTATATCATTATTTGAAGTATGGTTCTTTTTTTGCTATAATAAAATCTATGCCAAACTTTAATAAATTTACAATTAAAGCGCAGGAAGCTTTGCAAAATGCTCAAGATATTGCAGCCCAAAAAAATCATGGTGAGTTAAAACCTCTACATTTGCTTTTGGCTTTAATTGAAGATAGCGGATCATTAGTTCAACCACTTTTAATTAGAAGTGGAGTAAATTTAGAAGCTTTACATGATGAAATTCAAAGACAAATTGATAAAATACCTAAAATTGTAACTACAGGAATTTTGGGCCAACTTTATTTATCGCAAGAATTAATGCGTGTTTTAGATCAAGCCGGAAAAATTGCAGCTCAACAAAAAGATGAATTTATTTCTTGTGAACATTTGCTTTTAGCTTTATTAGATGTTCCATCTCAAGCTCAAAATGTTTTGCAACAATTTGGTTTTAGAAGAGAAACTGCTTTTAGAATTTTAGCTCAACTTAGAGGATCAATGCGTATTACTGATGAAACACCAGAATCAAAATTTCAAGTTCTTGAAAAATATGCAATTAATTTAACCGATAAAGCTAAAGCTGGCGAATTGGACCCAGTTATTGGTAGAGAAAAAGAAATTAGAAGATTAATTCAGGTTTTATCAAGAAGAACAAAAAATAATCCAGTTTTAATTGGAGAACCGGGAGTTGGTAAAACAGCAATAGTTGAAGGATTAGCTCAGAAAATTTTATCTGGCGATATTCCAGAAACATTAAGGAATAAACAAATTTTAATGTTAGACTTAGGAGCTTTAATTGCTGGGACAAAATTTAGAGGAGAATTTGAAGATCGTTTGAAAGCTTTTATGCGAGAAGTTAAAAATTCTAAGGGAAATATAATTTTATTTATTGATGAAATTCATACTATTGTTGGCGCTGGGGCAGCAGAAGGAGCAATTGATGCTTCAAATTTATTAAAACCAGCTTTAGCCAGAGGAGAGCTTCATGCTATTGGCGCAACAACTATTAGAGAATATCAAAAATATATTGAAAAAGATGCAGCTTTAGAAAGAAGATTCCAACCTATTTTAGTTGAAGAACCATCAATTGATGATGCTATAGCTATTTTAAGAGGATTAAAAGAAAAATACGAAATGCATCATGGCATTAGAATATCAGATGAAGCAATTGTTGCTGCAGTTAATTTGTCAGCTCGTTATATTACAGATAGATTTTTGCCAGATAAAGCAGTTGATTTAATTGATGAAGCAGCAGCGGCTCGTAGACTTGAAACAGAAAGTTTACCTCAAGAAATTGATAATTTAAGAAAAGAAATAACTAAATTAGAAGTAGAGCGTCAAGCTTTATTAAATGAATCTAAAGAAAAAAACGAAAAGAGATTAAAAGAAATAGATCAAATATTAAAAAAACTTAAAAAAGAAAATGATGAACTTTCAGCTAAATGGGAAGCTGAAAAAATTAAATTTGAAACATTACATCAATTAAAACAAAAAGTTGAGAACTTAAAAAGAGAGGTAGAAGTAGCTGAAAGAGAAGGTAATTTGGAAAGAGTTGCTCAAATTATTTATGGCGAACTTCCTCAGGCTCAAAAAAATTATGAATTATTTGAAAAAAGAAATTTTGCAGTATTAAAGAAAAATAAAAAATCAAAAAATAATGAAGAATTTTTCTTAAAAGATGCAGTAGATAAAGAAGACATTGCTCGTGTTATTTCGTCTTGGACTGGAATACCAATTTATCGTTTATTAGAATCAGAAGCTGAAAAATTTCAAAGAATTGAGGAGGAATTGCAAAAAAGAGTTATTGGGCAAGATGAAGCAATTAAAGCTGTGGCAAATGCTTTGCGTAGAGCAAGAGCTGGATTATCTGATCCAAATAGACCTCTTGGTTCTTTTATGTTTTTGGGGCCAACTGGCGTTGGGAAAACCGAGCTAGCTAGAGCATTGGCCGAATTTATGTTTAATGACGAAAAAGCTTTAATTAGGCTTGATATGTCTGAATTTATGGAACGACATGCTGTAGCTAAATTAATTGGTTCTCCTCCGGGATATGTTGGTTATGAAGAAGGTGGCCATCTTACAGAAACTATAAGACATAGACCATATAGTTTAATTTTGTTTGATGAGATTGAAAAAGCTCATCCTGAAGTTTTTAATATTTTGCTTCAAATTTTAGATGCCGGAAGATTAACTGATGGCAAAGGTAAGACTGTTAATTTTAGAAATACAATTATTATAATGACTTCTAATATTGGTAGCCACTATCTTAAAGCTAAACATAATTTTGGTTTTGAAACTGAAGATAATCAACAAAAAATTAAAAAAGAAGAAAGTGAATATAAATCTAAAGTAATGGAAGCTTTAAAGCGAAGTTTTAAACCAGAATTTTTAAATAGAATTGATGAAATTATTGTTTTTAGACCGCTAACCGAGCAAGATATAGAAAAAATTGTTGATTTACAATTAGAGCAAATTCAGCAAAGATTAAAAGATAAAAATATTACTTTAATTTTAGATGCTCAAGCTAAAAAATATTTAGTTCGTGAAGGATTTGATCAAGAATTTGGGGCTAGACCACTTAAAAGATTAATGCAAAAAGTAATTCTAGATCAATTGGCCGATAAAATTATTCGTGGAGAATTAAAAGATGGAAGTAAAGTTAAAATTAATTTTAGAGAAAATTCATTGGTCTTTAATATTTAAATCATTATTTTTAGGTTTAATTTGGTTTTTTTTACCCTTTTGGATATTTTTTTGTGTGATTTTATTATTTTATTTTATTCCAATTTTTAGGCCAGCTCATTTATTATTTCAATTTTTAATTTTTATTTTTATATCTAAAATAATAGAAATTTCTTTATTAAATTTTTTATTTTTAACAATTTTAATATTTTTAATTTTTGGTATTAAAGATTTAATTATTATTCGTCGAGATTTAGCTTATCAAATTTTAGGTTTATTATATTTTTTTATTTTAATTTTAAAATTCTTTGAAAAATTTGGTTCGGAATTTAATTGGTCGACCATTATTTTTAGTTTTTTATTATCTATAATTTTTATTTTGTTTTTTAAAAATAAGATTTTTTTTGAAACAAATTTAAATAATTTTAATTATTTAAATTTTAAAATTGGTTTAGGTATTATGGCGTTTTTAATTTGGCAATTAATTTTAGTATTGTGTTTTTTGCCAATGAATTTTTATTTACAAACTGCGATTTTAATTTTATTTATTTCTTTAGGGTTCGAAACAATAATTCATTATGCCGTTTTTGGTTTAAATAAACAATTTATTTTAGCAAATAGTTTAATTTTTA
>JANWZH010000008.1 GCA_025054755.1 Patescibacteria group bacterium | reverse complement strand
AATTTTAACAAATAAACATGTTGTTTTAGATACAAAAGCATCTTATACGGTTTTAACTAATGACGGTAAGAAATATGATGCTCAAGTTTTAGCGCGTGATCCTTTGCTGGATATAGCAATTTTAAAAATTAATGCTAATAATTTACCAGTTGCGCCATTAGGAGATTCAAGTAATTTACAACTTGGACAAACTGCAATTGCAATTGGTAATGCTTTGGGCGAATTTAGAAATACTGTTTCGGTTGGCGTTATTTCTGGTTTAGCTCGTACAGTTACGGCTGGAGATGAAATTGGTAGTTATACTGAAACAATTAAAAATGTTATTCAAACTGATGCTGCAATTAATCCTGGAAATTCTGGTGGGCCATTAATTAATTTAAAAGGAGAAGTAATTGGAATTAACACAGCTATTGCTTCTGGAGCAGAAAATATTGGTTTTGCTATTCCAATTAATCAAGTTAAATCTTCTATAGAGTCTTTTAAAATTAAAGGCAAGATTGAAAGACCTTTTTTGGGGATAAGATATGTTATTTTAAACAAAGAAATTGCTAAACAAAAAAAATTAACTGTCGATTATGGAGCATTAATTGATGGAGACAATAAAAATGAGGCTGTAATTAAAAATTCTCCAGCACAAAAAGCTGGTATTTTAAAAGGAGATATTATTTTAGAAATTAATGGTCAAAAAATTGATGAAAATAATTCTTTGGCAGATATTGTTGGACAATATAAGCCTGGAAACGAAATTAACTTAAAAATTTTAAGAAACAATAAGGAAATTAATATTAAAGTTAAATTAGAAAGTTATCCTGAAGATATTAATAATTAATTTTATAATTTAATTAAATAAAACAATAATTATCAAATTAATGAATTTTTATTTAGCTATTAACATCTTTAAAACTCAAATCCAAAGATTTAAAAAATCACAAAACTCTTTTACCCTTGTAGAACTCCTAATAACTATAGCTATACTTGCAGTACTTTCAACTGCAGTATTGACAATACTAAACCCACAAGAATATCTTAGACAATCCAGAGACAGCCAAAGACTGAAAGATTTAACAATTTTGTCTAAAATCATATCTTGGTTTGAAACTGATACAGGAGGTAAAGGATTTATGGGCACATCATCTATTGTTTATGTAAGTATTCCAGATACTACCTCAACTTGTGCAAACTTGGGCCTTCCTCCACTACCTTCTCCTTGGCAATATAGATGTACTACAGCTCAAAATCTTCAAAAAATAGATGGTACTGGCTGGATACCAATAGATTTCAATCAATTATCTTTTGGTAGAACATTATCTAAACTACCAATAGATCCAATAAATACTACTTCATCTGGAAATTACTATACCTATGTTACTGGAGGATCATTTGAATTAACTGCTTTCTTTGAATCAAATCGAGACAGATATGCTAATACAGCTTTAAATGATGGAGATTCTTTTCCAGGAGTATATAGTATTAGAAATTCATCAGCTCCACTTACTCCGGGGTTAAGAGATAAAGGTCTAGTAGGTTATTGGTCTTTTGATGAAGGTTCGGGAACTATTGCTTATGATAGGTCTGGTTATAACAATAATGGAACATTAATTAATGGTCCTACTTGACAAACTGAAACAAATTGTAAAGTAGGTAAATGTTTGAGTTTTGATGGAGTGGATGATTATGTTGTAGCTCCAGATATAGGAAATTTAGGAAATAGATTTACAGTAATGGGTTGGGTTTATAAAATAAATTCATTTAGTGATAGACCAATAATTTTTAAAGGATATAAAAATACTTATAGAAATTATACTTTTAGAGTAATAGAACGATATTCAAATTATTTTGACGTAGGAATTTGTAGCCCAGTAACAGAATATTATCATTCTAATATTAGTACTTTTGAAAATAATCAATGGATAAGCTTTGTATTAACCTATGATGGAAACTCTTTAAGGTTTTATAAAAATAGTAATTTAGTTTTCCAAAATAATTTAAATATTAATCTAGATCCATATAATGGATTTGGTGTTAAAATTGGAGGCGACAATATAGATGGGCAATACTTAAATGCATTAATAGATGAAATTCGCATTTATAACAGACCCCTATCCAATGATGAAATTCGGGCGATATTAAAATAATTAATTTATTTTTCTTAAAAATTTTAAAAAATTTTTATTTTTAAAAAATAAGATATAATAGATTTATGCTTTATTCAATTTCTGGAAAAATTTTATTAAAATTTAATGATTTTTTAGTATTAGAATCTAATGGAATAGGATTTAAAATATTTACCACATTTAAAATATTAGAAAAATTAAATTTAGGGCAAAAACAAAATTTTTATATTTATTTTCATATGCGCGAAAATAGCATAGAGCTTTATGGATTTTTAGACCAAAAAGAACTTAATTTTTTTGAATTACTAAACTCAGTTGCTGGAGTTGGTCCAAAATCAGCTCTATCAATTTTAGAAAAAAATGATGTTAAAACTTTAAGTTTGGCTATCAAAAACAACAAAATAGAATTTTTAACTCGAGCTTCTGGCATTGGGGAAAAAACAGCGGAAAGAATTATTTTAGAACTAAAAAATAAAATAAATTTAACTGATCAAACAAATATTAATTTAGATACCAATCTTGATGTTTTCGAGGCATTAATTAGTTTAGGATATAATAAAGCAGAAGCTAAAAAAGCTATTGAAGTCCTAGATGATTCATTAAAAACATTTGAAGAAAAATTTAAATCGGCTTTAAGATTTTTAAATAAAAAATGAATAGTTTTTTAGACAATTTTATAGAAAAATTAAAAAAAATAAAATTTTTAAAAAAAATTGCTGAAATTCCATTTATTAATACAACTTATCATTTTATTTTAGCTTTTTTAGGATCTTTAATTTATAATTTCCCATCAAAAAAATTAACAGTTATTGGAGTAGCAGGAACAAAAGGTAAAAGCACGACCTCTTATTTAATTTATAGAATTTTAAATGAAGCCGGATTTAAAACAGGACTAATCTCAACTCCATTAATTGGTATTGGCAATCAAACATGGCCAAACAAATCAAAACAAACAATGCTTGGGAGATTTGCAATTCAACAATTAATTAAAAAAATGGTTGAACAAAATTGTAAATTTGCTGTAGTTGAAACATCTTCTGAGGGCATTTTGCAAAACCGTCATAGATTTATTGATTATAAAATTGGAATTTTTACTAATTTACCGCCAGATCACCTTGAACGTCATGGAGGGTTTGCTAATTATAGAAGGGCTAATGTTAAGCTTTTTAAAAAAATATCAAAAAGAATTGATGGAATTGGAATATATAATTTAGACGATGAAAACGTTGAATACTTTTTAGAACCAAATATTAATTTTAAATATGGCTATACTCTACAAAAAGAAAGTAACGAAAAAGAACATTTAGTATCTAAACTAATTCGTATATCAAAATATGAACTTTATCCAAATAAAACCATATTTTATATTCATAATAAAAAATTTGAAACTCAATTTGTTGGATTATTTAATCTTTATAATATTTTAGCCGCAATTGCAGCTGTTTTAACTTGCGGAGTTGATTCTCAAACAATTCAAAAAGTTCTGCCATTAATTGAACCGCCAATTGGCAGATTTGAAGTAATTCAGGCTAAAAGCTTTAAGATTGTCGTTGATTATGCTCATGAACCTAAAAGCTTAGAGTCAATTTATGAAGCGTCTAAATTATTAAATCCTCAAAATATGATTTGTTTATTGGGCAGTCAGGGAGGAGGACGAGATGTTTGGAAAAGACCCAAAATGGGAGAAATAGCAGCTAAATATTGTGACTATATTATTTTAACAAATGAAGATCCATATGATGAAAATCCAGAAAATATTTTAAATGATATTGAAAATGGAATATTAAATATTGATTCTAAAAATAAAAAATGTAAAAAATATTTTAAAATTATTGATCGTCGAGAAGCCATAAAACAAGCAATATCTTTAGCAAATAAAAATGATGTTGTTATTTTAACTGGAAAAGGAGGCGAAATTTGGATGTGTATTGAAAACAACAAAAAAATTCCATGGAACGAATCAGAAATAGTTAAAGAAATTCTTAAAGAACTAAAATTAACAAATTAAACTTTGACAAAAAATATAATTTGATTTAATATTTTATAGATATTTAATAAAAAATTGAAGCCAAAAATTAACAATCAAATAACAGCAGAAGAAATTCGGGTAATTGGACAAAATGGCGAAAATTTAGGCGTGTTTAAAAGAGAAGAAGCTTTAGCTTTGGCCAGACCAGAAGAAGGGCTAGATTTGATTGAAATAGTTCCAAATGCCAAACCGCCAGTAGCAAAATTAATGAATTATGACAAGTGGCGATATGAAGAAGAAAGAAAAAGAAAAAAAGAAGCCTTTCTTCAAAAATCAAAATCTTCTTCATTAAAACAAATCCAAATCAGTCCCAGAATGGCCAAAAATGATTTGATTACCAGGATTAAACAATTGGAAAATTTTTTAAATAAAAACCACATTGTTGAAATTCAAATGCAATTAAAGGGTAGAGAAAAATTAAATAAAGAATGGGTTAATCAAAAATTAAATGAATTTTTAAATATGATTAGCATAGAGTATAAAATAATTTCTCAACCCAAACAAGGCGGGAGAGGAATAGTTTGTCAAATTGAAAAAAATAAATAAAATTATGAAAAAAAGCATTATTTCAAGAATAAAAATAACAAAAAAAGGTAAGATTTTAAGAAGGAAAATGAATATTGATCATTTTCGCACTAGAAAGACCAAAAAAAACCTTTTGAATAAAAGAAAAAAACATTTATTAGATTTGCCAATTAAAAAAATATTAAATTATAATATAAGAAAAAATGTCTAGAGTAAAAAGAGGAAAAATAAAAACAAAAAAAAGAAGAAAGTTATTAAAATTAACTAAAGGTTTCAAATGGGGTAGAAAATCTAAAAAAAGACAGGCCAAAGAAGCTGTTTTGCATAAACTGTCTCATGCTTTTAGGGGTCGCAAACAAAAAAAGAGAGATTATCGCAGACTTTGGAATACAAAAATTAACGCTGCCTTAAAAGAAAAAGGTTTAAAATATAATCAATTTATTAATAATTTAAAAAATAAAAAAATTAAATTAGATAGAAAAATTTTAGCTGATTTAGCCGAAAATCATAATGAAGTATTTCAAAAAATAATAGAGTTAACTAAATAAAATTTATATTTCTTCTTTTAGTCTATAACTAAAAGCTTCTGCTAAATGTTCTGCTTTTACTTTTTGTGAATTTTCTAAATCAGCAATAGTTCTTGATATTTTAAGCAAACGATAATAGCTGCGCGGAGATAAATTTTTATTGTCCAAACTATTTAAAAAGTTTTGAGCCTCAGAATTTAAATTTAAAAATTCATTAATGTGTTTGTTTGGAATTTGAGAATTAGTTAATATTTTTTTATTTAAATTTTGATTAATTAATTTAAATCTTTCTTTTTGAATTTCTCTAACGTTTTCAATTTGTTTTTTAATTTTTGGGCTAATTTTTTCTAAATTAGAAAAGTTCAATTCTTTTATAGGAACTCTTGAAACTTTAATTTGTAAATCAATTCTATCTAATAATGGACCAGAAATTTTCTTTTGATAACGAATAATTTCATAAGCTGAACAACGACATTCTTTTTCTGGGTCTCCATAAAAACCACAAGGGTATGGATTCATTGCAGCTACTAAAGTAAATTTAGCAGGGAAAATTAAAGTGTTTTTGGATCTAGAAATATGAATAAACCCATTTTCTAATGGTTGACGCAATGATTCTAAAATATTTCTTGGAAACTCTGGTAATTCATCTAAAAATAATATCCCATGATGAGCTAAACTAATTTCTCCCGGCTTAGGATTTTGGCCGCCACCAATAATTGAAACCAACGAAGCAGTATGATGTGGTGCACGATATGGTCTTTGTGTGATTAATCCTTGATTTAAATTAAAACCACTAGCGCTCCAAATTTTTGTTATTTCAATTGATTCTTCAAAATCCAAATCTGGCAATATTCCAATTAATGCTTCTGCTAACATACTTTTCCCAACGCCAGGCGGGCCAATCATCAATAAATTATGACCACCAGCTGCTGTAATAATTAAAGCTCTTTTAGCATGTTCTTGACCTTTAATTTCTGAAAAATCTGGAACATTTAATATATTTAAATTAATACTTTCAAAATTTTTAATCTTGATTTCTTTCTTTTTTTCTAAAATTAAAATTGCTTCCTCTAATGTTTCTATAGGAACAACTTTAATTCCAGGAATAGCAGCTGCTTCATTAGCATTTTCTTTTGGTAAAAATAAATATTCAAATCCATGTTTTTTTGCTGCCTCAGCAATATTTAAAGCTCCACTTATTGGACGCAACCTACCATCTAAAGCTAATTCACCAATAAAAATTTTATTACTAGAATTAAAATCAATAATTTGACCAGTAGTCAATAAATATCCTAAACAATAGCTAAATCATATTGTGATCCTGTTTTTTTAATATCAGCTGGAGCTAAATTAATTGTAATTTTTCTATTTTCTCTATTAGGAGGTTTGGCCCCAATATTTTTAATAGCTGAATTAACTCTTTCTTTAGCTTCATTTAAAGCTTTATCAGCTAAACCAACAATATTAAAAGAATGGAGCCCAACATTTAAATCTGTTTCAATTTCTATGATTTTTGCTACAATGCCTTCTAATTCTGCGGAATAAATCCGAGAAATATTTTTTTGCATTTAAATATAATTAATGATTATTTTTTTATTTTACAAATAGAACATAAAATTAATTCTGGGTCTTTTTCTAAATCTTTTTCATCAATTTTATTTCTACATTTTTCACAAAAACCATAATTGCCACTATTAATTTTATTAATTAAAAAATCTATTTCATTTATTCTGTCGCGTACTGCTTCGCTTTCTGAAATTTTTAAAGAAAATTCTTCAGATTCATCTGTTTCTTCATCATAATCTCCAGCATCGCCACCGAATTCTTCTGGTTCTTCTAATTGTTTTAATTGCTGGATTAAAGACTCTCTTTCTTCTTCAAGTTTTAATTTTAATTCTTTTAATTTTTGATTTAATTCTTTCATATTATTAATTATATTAAATTATTTTTATTTTTTTGTCCAACAATAAATTTAGATAAAATAAAAAATTTATTTTAATATAATATTAATTTTAGAAACATTTGCTGGCAAAACATTAACCCACTTTGGCTTAATTAATATCTTAGCTGATTCTAATTCATCTAAATTTTTAATAATACTTTCTACTTCTTTTATTTTCTTACCAGCAATATTATTTTTAAAATCATTTAAATTTAAATTGTAGACAAAATTACCACTTGATTTTAAATTAAAATTAACAATCCCATTATTAAAATCTGGTCTTGCATTAAGATATTCAAATTTAAAATTATCTATTTTTTTGTAATTAGATTGATTGTAAAAACCAATTAAAAAATTGATTAAATCCGTTCGCCTTATAGCAAAAATTTTTGTTTCCCCTTCAGCTAAAACTGCAAAATTTCCAGCATCATCAGTCGAGGTACTAACTACAATTATTTTTAAAATATCAGTTTGAAAATTACCAACAAAATCAAAATTGTCTGGTTTTTTAAAATTAATACTATTTTCTAAAGCTAATTTTAATTTTTCACTTATTTCTTTTTTAGCTTTTTCAATATCAGAATCAAGAGGAAATACTTTTTCTCCAACAAATCCACCAGACGCTCCTTGTTTTAATTCCCCATAAAAACCATCATATTTAGGAGAGCCCTTAAATCCAGGGATAATTAATTTACTAATTGGGCCAGTATTATATTTTTCTCCTGGCTCATCGGCTACAACTGTTGCAGTTATTGAAGAAGGAATAATTTTGCCATCTTTAATTTGAGCTCCTGGAATAACAACATTTGAAGCTAATCTATAAATTAGGCCATTAGGAGATTGAAATCGAGTATTAGCTATTAAAAATTGTTCGCCAGAACTAAAATTATTATATATTGTAATTTGACCAGTTGCTTTTTGAGAAATATTTTTTTTGCCATTTGCTTTAAAAAATAAAGTTATATTTTGTTTATTTTTAAATAATTCTACTGGAATAATTTTTTCAGATAAATTTAATTGAGATGCATTTTTATTCCCAATTATTAAATTATTAAATTCAAATGGAGTTTTTTTAAAACTTAAATTTATTTCAGCGCTTGAAAAAACAAAGCTTAGCTTCCAAAATCCAAGCCCTAAACCAATTATTAAAATGCCATATATTAAAAATTTAAAATTTAAAATAAAATGTTTTTTATGAACTTTATGATATTTTTTAGGATCATCTAGTTTAACGTCTAATTCTAAATCGTCTTTTTTAAATATCTGCCCTGAATTAATATTTTTAAAAAAATGTAAATCGTTATTTGATTTTAATTCTGACTCTGATTCTTTAATTTTTTTTATTTCTTTTTTATTATTATTTTTTAAAAAATTATATTCAACTAAATTTTCTTCAATATTCGGCTTTTTAATATCGGTCAGCAATCCGCTATTTGCATTAAAAAGCGGATGAACAGCACCTAAACCCTCAGACTTGGCCAACTTTAAAATTTCTTCATCAACTGATTCTATTGTTATTATTTTATTTAATTTTTCACAAGCTTTTTTTAACAAAGCAAAGTCTTCTTTTTTAAAATCTGATTTTTTAGGAATAATTAATGTTAAATTTGATTCTGGTCTATTTTCTATTTTTTCAATAACATCATTAATTTTAATTTTTTTATCTAAAAGTATTTTTTCCATAGTTTAATTTTAACCAAATTTAAATCTTATGGCAAAACAATTGCCCTAATTCTTCTAATTCCAGAACCAATTCCCTCTTCTTTCTGAATAACAAATTTCCCTATTTCTCCTGTTTTTAAAACATGTGGACCTCCACAAAATTCTTTACTCCAAGCGTTTTCTATTTTAGAACCAACAAAATAAACTTTAACAATTGGCGGATATTTTTCTTTAAAAAAAGATAAGGCTCCTATTTTTTCTGCATCTTCTTTCTTCATTTCTACAAAATTTACTGGCAAATCTTCATTAATTTTTTGATTTACTATATTTTCAACTTTTTTAATTTCTTCTTGAGTTAATTTTCTATTAAAAGTAAAGTCAAAACGCGTTCTTTCTGGATTTATATCTGAGCCAGCCTGCCTAACTTCATTTCCCAAAACTTCACGCAACGCTTGTTGAAGTAAATGAGTTGCAGTATGCAATCTAATAACCTTTTTAATTTCTTCTTCTGAGCTAGCTTTTAATTCTTTTGTATCTAAAATAAGGCCATGCCCACCAAATTTTTTTTCTTGGCCACGACGTGAAATTTCTTGGTGATTTTCAAACTCTTTCTTAAAATCATCGTAATTTAAATTTAAAGCCTTTTGTCCCCCCAATTCTTTAATGATTTCATAAGGCAAACCAAAAGTTTCATAAAGATAAAAAGCTATTTTTGAATTAATTTCTGGTCTTTTTTTTAATTCTTTTAAACCGCGATCTAAGGTTTTATAAAACTTTTCTTTTTCTTTTAGAATTTCTTCTAAAATAGCTTGCTCTTTTGTAATTAATTCAGAATAAATTTCCTTATATATTTTTATAACTTCATAAATTAAATTGTTTAAAATATTTTTTTCAAATTTATAAATATATTCATAAACAATAGCTCTTCTCAAAATTCTACGCAAAATATATCCAGCTTCCTTATTTGATGGCAAAACACCATCAGCTATTAAAAAAACGCTAGCTTTAATATGATCAGAAATAATTCTTTTAATTTTTTGATCTAAATTAGTTGGCAAAATTTTTAATAAAGAATCAAATAAATCTGTTTCAAAAATATTAAATTTATTTTGGCAAATCATTAAAAGTCTTTCTAGCCCCATACCAGTATCAACTCCATTGGTTTTTAATGGAGTTAAAATTTTATTTTTATCACAAAAATATTCGTTAAAAACAATATTCCAAATTTCAATGCTTTGATTATTTTTATTTTTTATATAAATTTCAGTTGTCGGACCACAAGGCCCCTCATTTCCAGTTGGCCCCCAAAAATTATCAATTCCCTCTTTTTTAATCCTTGACTCTTCAAAACCTAAATTGCGCCAAATTTCAAAAGATTCTTTGTCTTCTGGAACATTTTTCCGCCAATCATCTGAAGCAACTTTTGATGGATCAAAAATAGTAACATAATCAATTTCTAAATTTAATTCTTTATTTAAAAATTCATAAGCTAATAAAATTGCTTCTTTTTTAAAATAACCACCAAAAGAAAAATTGCCCAACATTTCAAAAAATGTTAAATGACTCTCATCTCCTACCTCATCAATATCAGAAGTTCTAAAGCATTTTTGAATTGAAGTAGTATTTTTTGAATTAAAATCAGATATAGGGTCCAATTCGCCTATATAATAAGGTTTAAATTGTTGCATTCCAGCAGTAGTCAATAAAACTGATTTATCAGATGGAATCAAAGAGCTAGACGGCACAATAACATGATTGTTTTTTTTAAAAAAATTTAAAAATTTTTCACGAATTAAAAAATGAGTCATAAATATTAAATTAATTCCTCAAATCCTTCAAATTCTTTGGCCCGAGGATGATTTTTAATTTTTTCTAAGGTTTTAGATTCTATTTGTCTAATTCTTTCCCTAGTCACCCCAAGCTCTTGCCCAACCTCTTCTAAAGTATGAGTAACGCCATCTTTTAAACCAAAACGCAAAGAAATAATTTCTCTTTCTCTTGGAGTAAGTTCAACTAAGATATCATTTAAAATATCTTTTAAAATTGATCTAGCAGCTTGCTGTGCTGGAGTAGAGGTTTTTTCGTCTTTAATAAAATCAGCCAAAATAGAATCTTCTTCATCTCCAATAGGAGTTTCAATTGATAAAACATCCTGTGAAATACGTTCAATTTGTCTAATTCTCGAAACATCAATGCCCATCTCATTTGCGATTTCTTCAGCTAATGGTTCTCTCCCAAGTTGCTGAGTCAAATCTCTTTTAACTTGCGAATAACGAGACATTGTTTCAACCATATGAACTGGAATTCTAATCGTTCGAGATTGATCAGCTAGGGCTCTAGTAATAGATTGTCTAATCCACCAAGTAGCATAAGTTGAGAATTTAAAACCTTTTCGATAATCAAATTTTTCAACAGCTTTAGACAAGCCAATATTACCTTCTTGAATTAAATCTAAAATACTCAAATTCGGGCTACGATTTAAATAATGTTTTGCAATAGAAACAACTAATCTTAAATTAGCTTTCATTAATTTTTGTCTAGCTTCTTCATCTCCTAAACTAGCTCTTTTAGCTAATTCTTTTTCTTCTTCTTTAGTTAAAAGAGGAGTTTTGCCAATCTCTCTTAAATAAAACTGAACTGCATCTGGCATTTCTCCTTCTAATCTACTAATTTCTTCAATTTCTTCTTGTTGTAATATGTTTTGACCCCCAACATTTAAAAATCCTCCTTTTTCTATTATTTTAATTCCTTCTTTTTCTAAAGCATCATAAATTTCTTCTAATTGTTCTATATCTTCTTCAGCTTTTGGGAAAAAATAAAGAATTTCTTCGTCAGTAACAAAACCTCTTAATCTCCCGCTTTTAATTAATTCTTCAATAATTGGATTAGATTTTTTTGGTTTTTCTTTTTTATTATTTTTTTTATTTTTAACTATTTTAGAAGTTTTTTGATTTTTTTTATTTTTAATTTTAAAAGATTTTTTATTTTTGTTTTTTGTTATTTTTTTTAATTTTTTATTTTTAACAATAGAAATTCTAGTCTTTTTTTTAGAGTTTTGATTTTTATTTTTATTAGCTTTTTTAGTTTTAATTTTTTGTTTTTTAGACATAATTAAAGTTAATTAATAATTCAATATTTTATCATTTATTTTAAATTAAGCAAGTCATTTAATTCAGCAAGAGCCTGGTTTAAAGTATCCTCATCTCCGCTTGATTCGGCTTGTTTTATTTTAGAAACAATTTCTTTTTGTTTTTCTTTTTTATATTCTAAAAAAAGATGCTGTTTGATTTCTTCTAAGTTATATTTAGTTGGTTCGTCTACTCCTAATAAAATTATATTAATTAATTCATCAATATAAGGATCATCTGATTTTTTAACATTATTTTTTAATAAATTTAAAACTTTTTGATATTGAAATGGTAAATATTTTTCTTCTTTAAATTCTTCAGATAAAAAATTTAAAGCAATTAAAGCTTGAATAAATTTTTGACTTAATAATTCTAAGCGATTAAATTTTTTAATAATTTTATTTTGATTTAAATTATTTTCAGCCATTAAAAATTGATTTTTTTTAATATTTTTTTGAAGTTTTTGACTTTCTTCAATTAAAATATTTTCATTAACACCAATTTTTTGAGATAAATTTTTAATCCAAAAATTTCTTTCGGCTGGACTTTGGATATTTAATAATTTTAAAAGAACATTTTGGAGTTTTTTTAAATCATTTCTATTACTTAAATCAATGTTTTGTTTTTGATTAATAAATTCTCCTAAATATTTTTTAAAATAAAATTCTGGCGCAGGAATTGCATTTTGAATGGCTTGTTTTAAAAAATCTAGGCCAGACAAAACAGCATCTGCTGGATCTTTGAATTTATCAAAAACAACTATTTTAACATTAAAATCAAGCTTATTTGCTAAATCAATAGCTTTTTCAGCTGCTTCCCAACCAGCACTATCTGTATCAAAACTAATTAATAAAAAATCAGTTAATTTGCGTAGAGTAATTAAATGATCCTCAGATAAGGCTGTGCCAGAACTAGCACAAACATTTTTAATTTGAGCTTGCCAGCTCATTAAAAAATCCATTTGGCCTTCTACTAAAAAAACTTCATTTTTTTCACGAATAAAATTTTTGCTTTTCCAAAAACCATATAAAATTTTTGATTTTTTAAAAATAGGCGATTCAGGGCTATTAATATATTTTCCAGTTTCAATATTTTCAAATTTTGGGAGAATTCTCCCAGTAAAACCAACTACTTTCCCTAAATGATTATGAATTGGGAAAATAATTCTTGATCTAAATCTATCTAAAATTTTATTACGTTCATTTTTAATAGCTAATCCAGCACGCAAAATATCTTCTGGAGCGTAACCTAAATTAATTAAATAAATTGTTAATTCGTCAAATTTTTCAGGAGCAAAACCAATTTCAAATTCAGTAATTGTTTGTTTAGTTAAGCCACGGCTAAAAAGATAATTTAAAGCTTCCTGATTATTTTCTAATTGATTAATAAAAAATTGCTTAGCTATTTCATTTAATTCATAAAGTAGACCAATATATTTATATTCTTGAGGCGATATTTTTTTTAATTCAATTCCAGCTTTTTCAGATAATATTTTTAATGCCTCTCCAAAATCTAAATTTTCATATTTCATTAAAAAAGTAAATATGTCCCCGCCAATATTGCAACCAAAACAATGCCAAGATTGACGCTCAGGCGATATCATAAACGAAGGAGTTTTTTCTTTATGAAAAGGACATAAAGCTTTCCAATTTTTACCAGCTTTAGTTAATGGGATATAAGAACCAATAAATTCAACTATATCTAATTTTTCTTTAATTAATTCAACTGGAGAATTTGCCATTTTTTAATTGTATTTTAAAAAATAATGTTTTACAAACAAACTTAAAATGTGGGCAGGGGGAGATTTGAACTCCCACCCATTTCTGGACCAGGTCCTAAGCCTGGCGCGTCTGCCAATTCCGCCACCTGCCCAAAATTAATAAAATAAAATATTTATTTAAATTTATAATTTTAAAAATAAATATTCAAGTTGACTTTTTTATAAAATTATTATATAATATAATTAGGAGGTTGAAAATGTCAAACCAAAGAAATCCTTGGAACGCGATAGTTTCAACAATCATAGACCCAAGCCTAAGGAAAATGGCTCAAAAATTTGCAGCCAATATCCCTGAAGGGCATTGGCTGAGAACTGAAGTTGCAGAAAGGATTCTGGCGGGTCTTAAAGGTCTTGCCGAATCCTATAAGGGGAGTGGCTCTTCTGCTATCGTGATTGAGAAGGCCACTGACTTCTTAGATTTTGCAACTGGAGAGCTTTTTAACAAAAAAAACTCTTCCAAATCTTCAGTCTCAGCCAGTGAAACAGCACAGAAATGGATAGCAAAATTTTGGGAAGAAAGTCAAAAACTTTTTTCCCAAGCAACGCCGGAAAACCTGGAAAAAGTGAAAGAAAACATCATTCGCGATTTCCAGGCAAGAATGGAGGTTTTTCGCATCATTATTGAGGCTGAAAAAAGTCTTCAGCCTCAAAAACCAGAGCAAGCAAAATCAATCAACTGGGCTGAAATAGATGAAAAAGCAGCTCAGTGGATTGAAAGGCAAAGGCCTTCTTGGTTAAAGCGCAGGTCAGAAAAGTAGGGGGAGGACAATGAGAACCCTTCGTGCGTTTTTTGATTTTATTTTTGATTTGCTCTACACAATATTTGTTGGAGCAAATCAAGCAGCAACTACAGTGGGGACAAGAGTTGTTAGTGGGGCCAGACAATATCTTTTCTTTCTTCTGGCGTTAACACTAGCAAGTGTTGCAATTCCAACAATCCCATTTATTGCTGGAATTGCATTAGGCTCTTCTTCTCTAATTGCAGGAGCAGGATTAATATGGGGCCTGTTGGCGCTCATACTATTTACAATAGCTGCGCCAATTGGAGTCTTTATTAATCTACTCTTGCGATCAATAGGAGTTACAAACCAAAGAGCTGGACGTGCATATCTAATTTTTAGCGGCACTGTTTTGCTCTTTGGAATGTTTTTTTCTCTTATGGTAGTTTTTTTACCACTAAGAGAAAATCCATCTTCTATATTACCCATATTACTCTGTGCAGCAATCTTGGCAACCACAGGAGCAATATGGGGAACCGGCGGTATTCTTGGAAGAAGGGTCATTGTTTTTATAACAAGCATTTTGCTTGTTATATTAATAACAAGTCTCTTCTTCCCGCGCACCTTCCAAGGATTAAGTTCGATACGTCAAAAAATAGATCAAAATTTGGCGTATCAGCTTAACGATAGGCTTGTTTCTGGCACAAATATTCCAATTTGTGCCGAAAATGAAAAAACGGAAATCGTTGACCAATCAAATCCGAAAATTGAGATACCAATTTATCCGGATTGTTGGTCGGGGTGGGTTACAATTCAAGTAAGTCAAATGAATTCAAGAACTCCATTCAGGGTTTATAAAAAACCTGAAGGAGGATTTCTTGAATTCTATTTTATTAACGGGGAAAGACTAATGGTCCATCAAAATGAGAGGAGGTGGCTTGGCCACATCCCAAACATGACATTTCGCCTTCGTGGCGAAAAAGGCATTGCAGTAGTAGAAGTAGAATAAACTTCTACTACCAACATAAACCCTGCATTATTGCAGGGTTTTTTATTATAAATCAAAACAAGGCTATGCGCCTTGTTTTGATAAATATTATTAAAAATATATTTGTTTATATATTTGGGACTTTTACCCCAAAGAAACTTGCTATAACACTTGGAATTCCTCTTGCTAAAAGAGCAATAACTAAAGCTAAAGCGCCATAAATTAATCTATTTTTTGCTTTTTCTATGTTTTCTTTTTCTCCAGCAGAAGTTAAATAATCAAAAGCAGCCAACATAAAGAAAAAAACTGATAAAATAATTAAAAAGAAAAACAGCCAATTAATAACATTTTGTATAATAACAACAACATCATCTAGGGTTCTTATTCCAGCATCTGATGGTGGAGCTGGTGGAGTTGGCTGAGCAAAAACCAATGGTGAAAAAACCAAAACAATTTGGATTCCTAAAATTAAAATTTTTTCTAATTTACTCATTTTTTTAATATCGACTTTTTATTTTTTTCTAATCGACCTTTTTAATATAATAATCATAAAAATATTTTCAAAAAAATTCAATATATTTATTTTTTCATTCCTAAAATATCTAATATTATGTTAACAAACCCTTGCGAAAGAATAACTAAAGCAAAACCAATAACTGCCCATTTAATTGTATTTTTTCCTTCTTTAAATTTTTCTTCTTGACCTCCAGCAGTTAAAATCTGAAAAGCTCCAATTAAAATCATTAACACTGTAATTGGTATAGAAATTTTAAAAATGGCATCAATAATTTTTTCTAAAACACAACCAACATTATCACAACTTAATGGATTAAGCAAAGTAATTTTAGTTTTGCTACTTGAATTAGAACCACCTGTTGTACCAGCAACTCCTTGAGCTAAAACAAAATTTGCTATTAAAAAAAATCCCAAAATAAATATTGCTATAAAACTTATTAACTTTTTTTTGTTTTTCATATTTTTTTATTATAACACAATTAAATTATTATATATTATATTAACTTTATTAATTATTATGGACATTGTGATGTAATTTGAATATCCCAATGAGGTGGATTAGTTTCCCTTGCATAAAAAGATCCTGTTGGGCTTTTATACATTAAAGCATTATCTCCAACTCTTATGTCATAATATGTACAATCATTTCCTTTTTTAAAACAATACGTTTTCTTAATAAATTCGTCAAGTCTTGGATTAATAGCAATATCTATTTTATATCCATTAACATGGCTACAAGCGCCAGGACTATGAACACCAATATTTTCTGTCCCTCCGGTTACGTAAACATAACAACCATTCTGAGATTCATTTGGATACCATTTTTTTAACCATTCATCACACTCTTTTTTCATTCTAATTAATTCATTAATCGTTCCTTCTTTAATTCCCTCTAGTGTTGTATTTGTAAGTTTAGAATCAATTCCATTATTTTTTAAAATTGTTCTTGCTTCTGTATCAGATAAACTTCTTCCTGCTTTTCCCGTTTCATTATTTTTTCCAGCTTCGACGTTTGTAGTTTGAGTATTTGCACTAACTTTTTCTTGCTCAACTTTTATTTCTTCTAATTCTGGCAGTTTTAAATTTACTAAATTAGGATTAACTAATCTTAAAAGAATATATGCTCCAAAAAGCAAAAGTATCCCTAAAAATGCTGATTTAATTCGTTCGTTGGCATCTGAAATTTTAGATGGGTTATTAGCATTTAAAATTCTTTGAATTCCTCCATAAACAATTGTTGCAAAAGCCAAAAAACCACTAATAATTAAAAGAAATTCGTAAAATTGATTAATTAATTTTCCTGGTTCTTTTTCTTTTAATGACGGAATTTTTGTCCCAGAATTAACAACATTAGTTTGACTAGAATTTTGATTAGAATTAGCAGAATTAGTAGTATTTGTAGAATTTTGAGCTAAACTAAAATTTATTAAAATTATAAATCCTAAAAATAAAATAAAAAATAAAAAAAATTTAGAATTCATATTTTTTATTTTAACATATCATTCTTTAAAATCAATTAAAAACTGATTTTAAAGAATTGATGTTTGCCTATTTTTATTATATCATTATTTTTCAAATTAATAACTTTTTTAGGGTCTTCAATTTTTTGATTATTAATTTTTAATCCGCCTTGCAAAATTAATCGCCAAGCCTCACTTTTACTTTTTACAACTCTTGATAATAAAACAACATCTATGGCCATATTTTCTGATTTTTTAATTTTTAAAATTGGAATGTCTTCTGTAATTTCTTTTTTAACAAATAATTTTTCAAAATTGTTTTCAGCTTTTTGAGCAGCAGTTTTACCCCAATACAAATTTACAATATTAAAAGCAATTATTTTTTTTATTTCTTTTGGATTGATTTTTTGTTCTTGAAATAATTTTAATAACTCATTAATTTTTGATTCAGGCAAGTTTGTAGTAATTGTTAAATATTCTGGAATCATTTCATCGCGCATTGACATTATTTTCCCGTATTGTTCATCAGGACTATCATTAATATTTATAACATTACCCCAACTAGTTGACATTTTTCTACCATCTAATCCTAAAAGCATTTTAGTTGTTAAAATATCTTGCGGTTTTTGACCAAAAAATTCTTGAATTTTTCGACCAGCATGCAAATTAAACAATTGATCTGCTCCTCCTAATTCTAAATCAGCCTTAACTGCAACAGAATCATAACCCTGCATAATTGGATAAAGAGTTTCTCTTAAACTTATTTCTTGATTATTTTTAAAACGTTCAGCAAAATTTCTTCTTTCTAACATTTGCTGAATTGTAAATATATCGGCTAATTTTGAAATATCTTTAAAATTTAATTTTTTTAACCATTTACTATTATGATGGATTTCACATTTTGATAAATCTAAAATTTTGCCAATTTGAGATAAATAATTTTTCATATTTTGTTTAATTTCATGCTCATCTAAAAATGGTCGTTTAGCTAATTTATCTGAAGGATCTCCAATTTGAGCAGTAAAATCACCAATAATTAAAATAATTTTATGACCCAATTCTTGAAATTCACGCAACTTCCACAAAACAACTGCTCTACCAATATGAATATTTTTACCAGTTGGATCAATGCCGTGCTTAACTCTTAATTTTTTAGCTGATAATAAATTTTTTTCTAAATGTTTTTTATCAATAATATCAACTACATTATGTTCTAATAAATGATTAATTTTTTGTTTTTTTGTCATAAAAACATTTTAATATGTTTAAAAATAAAATCAAAAATTTGTTTTAAATAATTTTTTTAAAAAAATTTACTATCTTTCCTGATTATGGCATGCTCGTAAAAGCTTCTTTGTGAACCCATCAGATCCTGTGAATTGTTCGTTATTTTTGAGTCTCGTAGTTGTGGGAACTGAAGT
>JANWZH010000007.1 GCA_025054755.1 Patescibacteria group bacterium | reverse complement strand
ATTGATATTATAACTAAAAAAAATAATATATTAATTTTTTTTGAAGTTAAAACTTTAAAAGAAAATAAAATAGGTTTTTGCCCAGAAGATCAAATGACACAACGTAAAATAAAAAGATTAAAAAAAATTTGCCAATATTTTGTTTTAAATAATTCAGAATTAATTCATGATAAATATGGTTGGCAAATAGATTTGATAGCTATTTATATAAATAATAAAAATAACTATACTATTAAACATTATGAAAATATTTGAAAATATTTAATTATTTTTAAAAATTAATATATATTTATTTTTTAATTTATTTAATTTTAATTTTATTATGGTTTTAGAAAATTTAAATCCAAATCAAAAAAAAGCAGTTTTATCTGAGAATGGCCCATTATTAATTGTCGCTGGAGCTGGCACTGGTAAAACTAAAACTTTAACTAGTAGATTAATTTATTTATTGCAATCGGGAATTAATCCTCAAAATATTTGTGCCATAACTTTTACTAATAAAGCTGCTAAAGAAATGTTAGACCGAACAATTAAAAATATTAAAAATCCTAAAATCGTAAATGATCTATTTATTGGGACATTTCATTCTTTGGGAGCAAAAATTTTAAAACAAGAAGCACCAATTCTAAAAAGGAATAAAAATTTTATTATTTTTGACGACAATGATTCTTTTTATTTAATTAAAAAAATTGTGAAAAATTTTAAAACAAAAAATTCAGCTGGTTATTTTTATAATTTAATCTCTAAAATAAAAAATGAATCAATTCATTTAGAAGAAATTTTAGAAAGCGGACAAGATGATAAAATTATTTTAGATATTTTTAAAGAATACGAATTAGAATTAGAAAAACATAATGCTTTTGATTTTGATGATTTAATTCAAAAAGTTGTTTTGATTTTTAAAAAAAATAAAAATATTTTAGAAAAATATCAAAATCAATTTCAATATATTTTAGTTGATGAATATCAAGATTTAAACAATATTCAATATGAAATGATAAAATTGTTAGCCCAAAAATCAAAAAATATTAATGTTGTAGGCGATGATGCTCAAACAATTTATTCTTGGCGAGGATCAAACATAAAAATATTTTTAAATTTTGAACATGATTGGCCAGAAGCAAATATTGTTTTTTTAGAAGAAAATTATCGTTCAACTTCAAATATTTTAGAAGCGGCTCAAGCTATTATTTCAAAAAATATTTATCAAAGGCCAAAGAATCTTTTTACTAATAACGAAAAAGGGGAGTTAATAAAAATTATTGAAACACAAAATGAAGAAGAAGAAGCTTTATTTGTAGCTAAAGAAATCAAAAAACTTATTAAAAATAAAAATTATAAATCAATTGGAATTCTTTATAGAATTAATTCTCAATCTAGAGCTATTGAACAAGCTCTAAATTTTGAAGAAATTTCTTATAAAATTTTTGGCGGAATAAGATTTTATGAAAGAAAAGAAATTAAAGATATTTTAGCTGGTTTACGTTTTATATATAATAATCAAGATAATTTAAGTTTGGAAAGATTAAAAAAAATATTAAATCAAAAAAAATTGAATTTATTTTTTGAAAACATAAAAAATATAAAAACCAATAGCAAATCTCCAACTGAATTTATTAATTTATTTTTGCAAAATACAAATTATTTAAATTATTTAGAAAAAAATTTTACTAATTTTAATGATCGTTTAGAAAATATAAAAGAATTAATTTATTTTGCTTCAGGATTTAAAACCTTAGAAGAATTTTTGGAAAAAATAGCTTTAGTTCAACCACAAGATAATCAAAAAAATCAAAATGCTTTTTTAGAATTAATGACAATTCATTTAGCTAAAGGAGTAGAATTTGATTGCGTTTTTATTATTGGAGCAACAGAAGGAATTTTACCTCATAAATTGTCTTATAATAAAATAGAAGAAATGGAAGAAGAAAGAAGATTGATGTATGTGGCTATGACCAGAGCAAAAAAAGAATTATTTATCTCTTTTTATAAAGAACCATCAAGATTTCTTTTTGACATACCTCAACATTTAATTGATTTTCAAAATCTATCCGGAGAAAAAACAGAATTTGTTGATGATGAAATGAATTATATTCATTTAGATTAATTAAATTATGTCTTACTTAGGACAAAATTTTTTAAAAGATAAAAATATTTTAAAAAAAATTGCTGAAACGGTTGAGATTAATGACAATGATTTTATTTTTGAAATTGGAGCTGGACATGGCGAATTAACTGAACAATTAATTAATTTTTCAAAAACAAAAAAAATAAAAATTTTAGCTGTTGAAAAAGATAAAAATCTTTTTAAAAAATTAAAAAATAAATTTAAAAATAAAAATTTAAGATTAATTAATAAAGATGTTTTAAAAATTATTCCCAAAATTATAAATTTTTTACCAATAAATAAAGAAGTTAATTTTAAAATAGTTGGAAATATCCCATATTATATTACCGGAAAAATATTGCGCCAAATTTCAGAATTAGAAAAAAAACCAAAGCTTTGCGTTTTTACTCTTCAAAAAGAAGTTGGTCAAAGAATTATATCTTTATCTCCTAAATTAAATAAGCTTTCAGCTATTACTCATTTTTGGTCAGAACCACAAATTATTTTAAATATTTCTAAAAAATATTTTTACCCTCAGCCAAAAGTAGATTCTGTTTTAGTTAAATTAAAGACAAAAAATAATGCTTATGAAATTTCTCCAAAAAATTATTATAAAATGGTAAATATTCTATTCAAACAGCCAAGAAAAACAATTTTAAATAATTTATTGCTTACATATAAAGATAAAAACAAAATAATTTCTATTTTAAAAGAATTAAATATTGATCCAAGGCTTAGACCACAAAATTTATTTTTAAATCAAATAGTAGAAATAGCAAAAAAAATAATATAAAATATTAATAATTGTCTTGTTTTATCTTGTTTTAAATAAAAAATATTATATAATTAAACTAATGGAAGATTTTAATATTAAAAAATTAATCTCTATATTTTTAGGATTAGGAATTATTATTAGTACAAGCACTTTTATTTTGTCTAGTTTTTTAGAATCCAAATCATATAAAAATCAAAATTTTGTTACAAATAATTCAATAAAAGAAAAAGAAGATGATAATCAATCAGCCTTCGTTGAATCTAAAGAAAAAATTTCAAATTATTATGAAACAATTTATTTAAACGATGGCAATTTTCAACCAACTGGAAATTTAACTGATGATTTTGCCTCTTATACAGCTTTACAAATAGTAAAATTAAATCCAGGCGGACCGCAAATTGACGAAAATGGAAACCAGAATATTAATATTCCAAATATTGAAAAAATAACAGATGATTTATCATTAAAATTAGCAGAGCAAATTAATTTATCAAGCTGGGACGAAGAATTTAATAAAGCAATTTCTAAAACAGAATTCATTGATCAAAAATCAATAGATGATTTAGTTAATTATCTTAATAATTTTAATAAATTAACTGAAAATAATTTAGAAAATAATAATTTAATGAACTTATTCGATTTAAAAAATCCATATAATTTAAATCCTGAAATAATTTCTAATATTACTGAAACAAATATTTCAAATATAATTAATGAAATGTCAAAAATTAAAAAATTGCCCAAAGAATTAGAAAATTTTCACAATAATTTTATTAAACTTTTAGTTTACCAAAAAAACATTTTAAAATCCTATCAAAAAATTAATAATGATCCTTTATATACAATTTATGTAAGCCAAGCTAAAGAAAGCGACATTATAAATATATCTGCAAACCTTAAAAATGAAGCGCAAAAAATAGCAGAAAATATTCAATCTTATTCTCTTGATATAAAAAATAAAAATTTATTAGGTAATTTTCAAAATATTTTTCAAATTAGAAAAGCTAATGCTTTTATAGTGCATGATCCAGGAAATGCAGCCATAAATGCAGTAACTAAAGCTGCTAGTTGGGGATCTTTTACTCAGCAGTTATTCCAATGGGGAAGAAAAATCGCAACAGAAATATTAAAAGATCAACTTATCCATCGCTTAGTAAATCAAGTTGTTATTTGGATTCAAGGAGGCGGTAACCCCCGGTTTATTACTAATTGGAAAAATTTTTTATCAGAAGCATTTAATTTAGGATTTCAAAGGTCTTTAAGAAATATCAATATGGTAATTTGTCCTCCTTTTAAAAATTTAATAAATACTGCTTTTGGAAATGTAAATAATAATATAAATCAAATTCAACAAGGCTTACCAGATAAAGTTTATAAAGATAAAATAGGGTGCACTCTTGGAAATTTTGTTAAGAATTTAAAAAATTTTTCAGAAAACTTTAATAATGGAGGGTGGGAAAATTATGCTGCCGTCTTAGAACCGCAAAATAATTTTTTTGGTGCATTTATTATTGCAAGAGATTTAGTTCTTAAAGAATCTCTTGAAGAACAAGAGGCTCAAAAAAACGATGCTATATCAAGTAAAGGATTTTTATCAACAAAACGTTGTGTTAAACCAACTGAATATGGATGCGAAAAATATGAAAACACAACGCCAGGAGCATTAATTGGAGATATTGCCGGTCAATCTATTTCAATGGGCCCAATATCAAGAATTGCTAATGCTCAAGATATAACAGCATTAATATCTGCCCTAATTAATTCTGCATTAAATAAATTAATAAAAGCAGGATCTTCTGGAATAAGTGGAACACTTAATGTTAATACTAATCAATTAGAACCAGGAGCGGTTTCCGATCTTAACAATGCTTGTTATGGACTTTTGCCAGGAACAGATGAATATAATGAATGTCAAAATAATAATATATATAAAAATAGCCCAAGCCAAATAACTAACATTATACAACAAGCCAGAGCGTTATTAGACCAACTAAATCAAGCATACAAAGCAGATCAAGAATGGCTTAAATTATTTGAACAAATTAAAAATGATTTAGATGTAATTGGAGGATGTTCTGGACAAACACCTTTTTGCCAAAACATATCCAATCAAGCTTGCCAACTAATTTCAAATCTAGAATCAATAAAAACAAAAATAAATAACGAAGAAATTTCAAAATTACAATTGAGCATTGAAGATATTTCAAGTATAATATCAGAATTAGATAAAAATTATAATAATATTTCAATAGAAAGATTAAACGAAATTAATGAAAAATTAAGTCAATATAACGATATATCAATTCTAAAACCGCAACAAAGATTAACTGATTTGCAACAACTTAAAGAAATAATAAATCAAAATCTTAATCAAGATCCAACATGCAATACAGATTTACCAAATTTATAAAATTAAATGAAAAAAAATAATATTAAAAAATTAATTACAAAATTTGTATTTATTTTATTTTTTGTTTTTATTCAAACCAATTTTACCCTTGCTGCGAATAGTTTTTTAAACATATTTGGATGGGGAATTACTGCAGTCGGAACTTTTTTATCAGGATCAATTAGTTTTATTGTTTTTATAATTGGATATATTTTTAGCGTCATTGCTGGCTTATTTATTGCTTTTATAGCTTTTTTAATAGAAATTGTTTTACAATTAAATTCTCAACTTATACAAACTACTTTTGTTCAAACTGGATTTTTAATTTCTTTATCAATAACTAATTTAATTTTTGTTGCTGGAATTATTGTTATTGCCATTGCAACAATATTAAGACTAGAAAATTATGGAATGAAAAACACATTATGGAAATTAATTGTAATGGCAATACTTGTCAATTTTAGTTTAAGTATTTCTGGGGCATTAATTAAAATTTCAGATAATCTATCCAATTATTTTTTAGATGCAATAAATCCTGAAGTTGGTTCAGGAGGAAATTCAGAATCTTCAAAATATGGAGCTTTTGCAACAGCAATAGCAGGATCTTTTACACCACAAAGATTTTTTACAAATATTATGACTTCAACTTCTCCTAATGTTGGCACAATTAATTTAATCAATAAATCATATGAAGATGTTAGTAATATGATTGGATCATCTCTTGCGGATCTAATAAAACCAATAATTGCTTTATTTTTTATAATATTGTTTTTAATAAATACTATAGTTGTTTTAGGATCATTATTTATACTATTTTTAAATAGAGCAATATCTTTAAGCTTTCTTTTAATAATTGCTCCTCTTGCTTGGGCTATGTGGGTTTTTCCAAACTACAAAAAATATTGGGATGATTGGTGGGGCAAATTTAATAAGTGGCTAATTTTTGGTCCAATATCTTTATTTTTCTTATATTTATGTATCTTAACTCTTAGAGCAACACCAGGAGGTTCTAATAATAAAATTTGGGGGCTAGAATTTACTTTTAATCCTCAACGAAAAGATGCTCTAGGTGTATTAGAATCATTTATGGGCAGTTTTTTAGGAAACATCGGAATAACAATCATTCAAATGATTATTATGATCGGCTGTGTTACTGGATCATTAATAGCAGCTGAAAAAATAGGAGTAGAAGGAGCAAGGTCTCTTTCTAGCACAGCCAAAAATATGAATAATAACTTTAAAAATCGATTCAAAGATTGGACAAAAAATAGAGTCCAAGGATATGCAGCATCAACAATGATTGCACAACAACCGCCAACATATACTGGCTGGAGAAGAATTTTTAATCCAATCAATAAAATAAATTATAAAATAGGAGGCACAGCTGGAAAAGTAGCTGAAAGATTTGGATATGCGCCTAAATTAGAAAAAATTTCTGTTAAATATGGGCCAGAAGCAAGAGAGGCTAAAAGGAAAAAAATTCAAGAATTAAAAGCAGAAATAGAGCAAATTAATCAAAAAATAAAAAATCCAGAAATAATTAATGAACAAAGAAAATTATTAGAACAAAACATTATCGAAATAGAAAATAAATTAAGAGAAGAAAAAGAAAAAATAGCTCAAAATTATAAAAATAATATTAACGAATTAGAAAAAGAACTAAAAGAAAAAATAAATGGCATGAACCAAGAATTAGAACCATTAAAAGCTCTCTTAGAAAAAGAGTTGGATTTAAATAAAAGACAAGAAATTCAAAAACAAATTAGAGACAAAGAGGAGAATTATAAAAAATCTATGTCTGGCATAAATAAAAGATTAGAAGAAGCCAAGCAGCGTCTTAATAATATTGATAAAGATGCTGCTCTATCAAAAATAAATCAAGAGCTGGAAAATGCCAAAAACGAGCTTAATAGATTTTATGAAGAAAATACTATAGAATATTTAATATCGCAACGCAGAAAAAAATATGAAGATATATCAGAAGCAAAACCTGTTGGGCTATTTAAAGCTTTAATTACTAAAGAAGAAAAAAAGGCAGAAAAAATTAAAAAACAAGTCAAAGAACTTGCTTCTTTGATAGAAGATAATTCAGATTCAAATAAAGAATCTCCTTCTAAAACAAGTAGTGGACCAAATAAATCTTCTTAAAATAAAAAAATGATTTTAGAAGAAATAACAATTGAAGACATTTTAGATAGATATCTTAATTTAAAAGACGAAATTTTAGATGTTTTAGAAGATCCCACAACAGAAGACATTATTGAAACTATCTGCAGAAAAAATAATATAACACAAACAGAATGGATAGAAACAATTAAAGAATTAAGCGCATTAGTCTTAATGGGCTTTATACATTATTATGATTTAGGAAGTGAAATAAATTTGGCCTTAAACTTTACAAATTCAAAATTAGGAAATGATATTGCAAATGAAATAATCTTAAAAATTTTTGACCCAATTAAAACATTAATTGAAAAAAACTATAGTCCGCTAAAACCAAAAGAACCAGAGTATAAAATTATTGAAAATTTTATTAAAAAAACACAAAAAGAACAAAAACAACAAGGCGCAGTTCAAATAGAAAAAACAACAGAAAATATAAAAATTGAAAATTTACAATCAAAAACTGATCAAGAAAATATTTTAATTATTCAAAATCAAAATAGCCAAAAACAACCAGACTTTAATATTTTTGAAAAATTTATTGAAAAAACCAAGAAAAATCAAATTAATTTACAAGAAAATATCCCTGTACCTCAACCAACAAATATAGATAATCAAATAACTAAAAATATAAATCAAGAACCAAATTTGCAAATTAAAATTAATCAACAAAAAACAATAGATGTCGAAGAAAAAACTGAAAATAAAATTCCGGCGCCAAAATTTATTTTTCAACACCAATCAGAATCAATCCCAATCAAAACAAGTGGAATAGAAAATAAAATTCCACAAATTAATATTTCAAAAATTAGCACGCCACCATCCCCTCCTCAAAAAGCTCAAATAGAAATCCCGAAAAAAAACAAAGATATTAAAGTTGTTAATTATTCTTCAGAATTAAATAACTTAAAAAATTTAACTCCACCTCCACCACCATCAACTAAATAAATATTGATTAAAATATTAAATTTTGTATCATTTTAATATGGCAGGGCATAGTCATTGGGCAGGAATAAAACATAAAAAAGAAGCCGAAGATAAAAAACGCGGCCAAATTTTCTCAAAAATATTATCTGCAATAACTGCGGCAGCAAAATTAGATCCAAATCCAAATTTTAATCCAAAACTTAGATCATTAATTGAAAAAGCCAAAGATTTAAAGGTTCCACAAGATAATATTCAAAGAGCCATATCTAAAGCAACAGAAAAAGGAAATACAACAGAAGAATTAATATTAGAAGCTTATGGCCCAGGAGGCACAGCCATTTTAATTGAAGCAATTACTGACAATAAAAACAGAACAATTGCCGAAATTAAAAATATTTTAAATGAAAATGGAGCTAAATGGGCAGAACAAGGAAGTGTCCGTTGGGCATTTGAAGAAACTCAAAATGGTTGGCAAGTAAAATTTAAAAATGATATTTCCGAAAACGATAAACTAAAACTTAATAAAATAATAAATGAATTAGAAAATCATTCTGACGTTCAACAAATTTATACTAATTCTAATTAATATTCTAATTAATAAATAATTACTATGATAATCTTAGGAATAGATCCTGGAACTCAAAGAATTGGTTATGGTATTATTGAAATTAAAAATAAAAAACCAATTTTTAAAAAATGCGGAATTTTAAAAATTAATAAAAAAAATATTGAGCTCTTAAAAGAAGTTAAAAAAGAAATAAATAAATTAATTTCAAAATGGAAGCCAAAAATTTTAGGAATCGAAAAACTTTATTTTTCAAAAAATCAAAAAACAGCTATGGCAGTAGCTGAGGTGCGCGGAGTTATTTTACTAACAGCGCTTGAAAAAAATATTAAAATTTTAGAATATTCTCCAAATGAAATTAAACTTTCTATAACTGGATATGGATTTGCTGACAAAAAATCAGTAGCTAAAATGGTAAATTTAATTTTAAAAATTAATAATAAAAAATTAATAGACGATGCAACTGATGCAATTGCTATTTCATTGGTCGCAGCTCAAAATTTAAACGCAAATTAAAACTATTGACAAATAAAAAAATTTTTTTATACTTACCAAATATAAAACATACTTCAAAAGGTCGTTTTTTAAATATGTTAATGTCTACATACGATAAAGAATTAATAGATATTTATTCTCAAGAAGAAGTAGAAGAGTTAGACGATGAAGAATTAAATGATCTGGAAGAAGTAGACGAAGACTCAGATTTAGAAGAAGATGAATTTATCAACGAACCAGAAGAAAATTATGAAAATTTAGACGAAGAAGAAGACGAGAGCGAAGAAGACGAGGATGAAGACGAAGATGAAAATGGAGATGAAAATAAAGAAGAATAAATGATAAATTAATAATAATGAAATAATGCCGCAAATTTGCGGCATTATTTTTTGTAAATTATAATTATTTTATGGCTAAAATTAAAAACAATAAAAAATATAAAATTGTACTTCAGGTTATACTAATATTATTCATTACTGTTTTATTATTTTTTACAATAAATTTAATAAATATTATTAATAGCGTTTCTGAAACTATACCATTAATTGAAAATTTTGACATTAAAAGAATTAATCAATCAACTAAAATTTATGATCGAGAAGGGAAAATTTTACTTTATGAACCAAATGCCGGAGAAAAAAGAACAATTATTCCATTTGAAGAAATACCTCAACATTTAAAAAATGCAACCATCGCAACTGAAGATGAAAAATTTTATGAAACTCCTGGCTTTGATTGGCGCGCTATTATAAGAGCACTTATTACCAATATAATTCATGGGAAAATTGTTCAAGGAGGGTCAACAATAACTCAACAATTGGCCAAAAACGTTTTTTTGTCTTCAGAAAAAACATTAAATCGTAAATTAAAAGAATTTTTTATTGCCTTAGAACTTAATCGTCGCTTTGATAAAGATAAAATTTTATGGTTTTACTTAAACGAAATATCATATGGTCCAATGATTTATGGAGTGGAATCTGCTAGTCAAAATTATTTTGGAAAATCAGTTAAAGATTTAAATTTAGCAGAATCTGCTATATTAGCCGCAATACCAAGAGCTCCAACGTATTATAATCCATGGGGGAATCATGTTGATGATCTTTTAAGGAGACAAAGATTTATATTAAAAAAAATGAAATCTTTGGGGATGATTGACGATCAGCAACTAGAAGATGCCTTATCTTATCAAATTGTTTTTCAAACAAAAAAAGACGTTACTGCTCTACATTTTATAATGATGGTTCAAGATTATTTAATTAAGAAATATGGAGAAGACCTTGTTCAAACTGGAGGTTTAATTGTTAAAACAACTCTTGATTATGAAATGCAAAAAATAGCTGAACAAGCAGTAAAAGAAGGCGCTGAAAGGAACACTAAACTTTATCAAGGGAAAAATGCCGCCCTAGTTGCTCAAGACCCTAAAACAGGTCAAATTTTAGCTTTGGTTGGATCAAAAGATTTTAAGGACAAAGAATTTGGAAAATTTAATGTTGCAACACAAGGATTAAGACAACCCGGATCAGCTTTAAAACCTTTTGTTTATTTAACAGCTTTTCAAAAAGGATATACACCAAATACAATAATTTTTGATGTTCCAACTGAATTTGTCCCAAATAATCCTTTATGTCCCAATCCTCCAAATTATAAAATTGATGATCCTCAATGTTTTCATCCTAAAAATTCTGATAATAAATTTTTAGGACCAATAAATTTAAAATTAGCACTAGCTCAATCAAGAAACATTCCAGCGGTTAAAATGCTATATTTAGTTGGATTAAAAGATTCATTAAAAATATTAAATAATTTTGGGATAACAACATTAACTGATCCAAATCGTTATGGCCTATCTTTGGTTTTGGGCGGAGGAGAAATAAAACTAATCGAATTAACTCAAGCCTATAGCATATTGGCTAATGATGGAATTAAAAATGAACAATCTTTTATTTTAGAAATAAAAGATGCTTCGGGCAAAATTCTTGAAAAATATGAAAATAAAAGCAGCCAAATAATTGATCCTAATTATGTTAGAATGATTAATGATATTTTATCTGATCCAGAAGCCAGAGCTGGACTTTTTGGTTCAACCCTTAATTTAACTATTTTCCCAGGATATCAAGTTGCTTTAAAAACAGGAACAACTAATGATTACAGAGATGCTTGGGCTTTTGGATATACGCCCAATTTAGTAGTAGGAGTTTGGGCTGGAAACAATGATAACAGGCCAATGCAAAAAAGTGGATCAAGTATTTTAGCAGCTATTCCAATTTGGAACAATTTTTTATCTCAAGTTTTGCCAAAACTTCAACCAGAAGAATTTCCAAAACCAGAAATTCCTTTTTATCCAGAAAAACCAATCTTGAATGGAGAATATATTATTAATAATGAAATTCATTCAATTTTATATTATATAGACAAAAATAATCCTTTAGGCCCGCCTCCACTTAATCCATATACAGATCCACAATTTAATAATTGGGAAAGCTCTGTTTTAAATTGGGCATTAAATAATAAAGAAAAAATTAATAAAGATATTATTTTATTTGATAAACCAAAAATTAATATAATCTCCCCTAAAAATGGAACTTTTATTGATAATTCTACATATCTACAAGCCAATATTAATTCTAATTCAAATATTAGAAAAATTAATATTTACTTAAATAATAATTTAATTAATTCATTAGAACAAGATTTTCAATCTAATTATAATTTAAATTTTCCATTAAACAATTTAAACTTAGAAAGCCAAAACTTAATAGAAATAGAAGCTATTAACAAAAATAATAATTCTTCAAAAGCTTCTATTATTCTTTATAAAGAATAATATTTGGAAGTTTTTAAAAATTAAATTAAAATTATAAATATGAGATTTCAGGTACCTCAATTTATTGATATTGAAGACAAAATTATAGGCCCACTAACTTTAAGACAATTTATATATATAGCAATTGCTTTTGGAATAAGTATGGTTTTTTATTTTACTGTAACTTTTTTTTTATGGATTTTTGTTACAATAATTATTGGAGGCATAGCATCTGCATTCGCTTTTGTTAAAATAAACAATCAACCATTTAGTAGAATTCTTTTGTCTATAATCAATTTTTACTTAAGACCAAGAATTTATGTTTGGCAACCAGAAAATCCACAATTAACTAAAACCAAAGAAAATATCAAAAAAAATATAAGTTTTAATTTAATAAATTCATTAGAAAAAATAATTTCTGGGATTGCTCTGAAAACTGCTCAAGAAAATGTTTTAGTTGGGTCATCTCCAAATAGCAATAAAGCAAAAATTAAATATCAAGCAACAAAAGAAAAATATGAAATTTTTAATAAAATTAGCGGGGAAAAACAAATAGCGCGCAGAATTGATTATCATTAATTTATATTAAAATTTTATGATATAATAAAAAAATATGATTAAAAATAATTTTGGAGACACAAAAGATTTAGTAGAAATTAAAGATATAAAACTAAATACTGTAATTTTAAAAAATGGAGAATTAAGGCAAATAGTAATTGTTGGAGGAATTAATTTTGCTTTAAAATCTGAAGAAGAACAAAATATTATTATACAAGCATATCAAGAATTTCTAAATAGCTTAGAATTTCCTATACAAATTATAATTCACTCTAGAAAGGTTAATATTGAAAATTATCTAAATTATTTAAATAATGTAAAAGAAAAAGAATTTTCTGGTTTACTAAAAAATCAAATTGAAGAATATATTCAATTTATTTATGGCTTTATAAAAGATAATGACATTATGGTTAAAACATTTCTTGTTGTTGTTCCATATACAATTATTAATTTAGAAAAAGAAGCAGAAAAAATAACTTCTAAATTTTCATTTTTTTCTTCCCAAAAAAATGAAGGTGACAAAAGAACAGACCAAGACGATCAAATATTAATAAATGGAATAAATCAACTAAATCAAAGAACAATGCAGGTTATAGAGGGGTTAACATCAATTGGATTAGATGCTGTACAGCTCACAGATGAAGAATTATTAGAATTGTTTTATAATTATTATAACCCAGAGACAATAGAAAAAGAAGGCATAATATAATTAAAAATATGAATAAAAATTTGCAAAACAATAATTTTGAAGAATTAAAAAAAATAATATCTCCAGCCGGATTAGAAATTAATTCAAATTATTTAAAAATAGGCAATAAATTAGCTAGGGCATTTTTTATATTTTCTTATCCCAGATATTTAACCACTGGATGGTTTGAACCATTAATTAATTTATCTCATCTTTTTGATATTTCTATTTATATTAACCCTATTGATACCGGCATTGCTTTAAAAAATTTAAAGAAAAAAGCTGCTCAAGTTGAGGCACAAATCAGTGAAAACGAAGAAAAAGGAATGGTTCGAGATCCAATGCTTGAAACAGCATTAAATGATATTGAAAGCTTAAGAGATACATTACAGCAATCTCAAGAAAAATTATTTTCTGTGGGGATTTATATAGTTATTTATACAGATAACCACGAAATGTTAGAAAAAATTGAAAGTTTAATAGAATCCATTATGGAATCTAAAATGGTTTATTTTAAAACTGCTATTTTTGAACAATTAGAAGGATTTTTATCTATCTTGCCTCTTAATCAAGACAAATTAAATATAACTACCCCAATGAATTCTGGACCAATATCGTCTTTCTTTCCCTTTATTTCTGAAAATTTAACATCTAATCACGGAATTTTGTATGGTATAAATATTCAAAATAATGGACTAATTATTTTTGACAGGTTTTCTTTAGAAAATGCTAACCAGGTTGTATTTGCTAAATCTGGAAGCGGAAAATCTTATGCAACAAAACTTGAAATTATAAGATCATTAATGTTAGGAACAGATATTATAATTATTGATCCAGAAAATGAATATGAAAAACTAGCTAGATCATTTGGCGGAAGCTTCTTTAATATCTCAATTGCATCTGATCAAAATATTAATCCATTTGATTTACCAATTATTCCACCAAATGAAGACCCAGAAGATGTTTTGCGTTCTCATATTGTTAATTTATCTGGGCTATTAAAATTAATGCTGGGGAATTTATCTCCTGAAGAAGATGCCCTGCTTGATCGAGCCCTAACAGAAACTTATGCTTCAAAAGAAATAGTTTTTGGAAAAGATTTTACAAATGCTCAGCCGCCATTATTAGAAGATTTAGAATCAGTATTAAAAAGCTTAGATGGCGGCAGGGCAATGGCCGAAAAATTATATAAATTTACTAAAGGAAGCTTTGCTGGCTTTGTTAATAATCCGACCAATATTGAACTTAAAAATAGACTTGTTGTTTTTTCTATTAGAGATTTGGAAGATGAATTAAGACCAATAGCAATGTATGTTATATTAAATTATATTTGGAACGTTATTAGAGCAGATTTTAAAAAAAGAATTTTAATTATTGATGAGGCTTGGTGGATGATGAAATATGAATTTAGTGCTCAATTTTTGTTTGGATTAGTTAAGAGAGCTAGAAAATATTATTTAGGGGTATCAACTATTACTCAAGACGTTGAAGACTTTATGAATTCTCCTTATGGTAGACCAATTATTACTAATTCTGCTATTCAACTTTTACTAAAACAAGCTCCGGCTACAATTGATTCTGTTGGAAAAACCTTTAATTTAACTGAAGCCGAAAAAGATTTTCTATTAAATGCTAAGGTTGGAACTGGATTATTTTTTGCTGGCAGACAACATGTTGCAATTCAAATAATAGCTTCACCATTTGAACATAAAATAATAACTACTAATCCAGAAGAGTTGTTAGAAGAAAGTTTAAATCTTTAGTAAAATTAATATCAATATAAATGGAAAGCACAGAAAATAAACCAAAAATATATCCAGCAGAAGCTTTAATTGTTGGACTTTGGCTATTCGCTTTACCAGATGCAATAGAATTTTTGTTTATTTTTTTTGGATTAGATGATTTTGGTTTAAGTGATATGCTTGCTTTTCCTGGATCAATGATTTATTTAAAAATTAAGGGCCTTAAAACCACTTATTCTTTAATTGCTAATATTGTTGAACTTATACCTTATGTTGGATTTCTGCCATTAAGAACAATTGGTTTTACAATAACTGCTTTTCTTGAAATTAATAAAGAGAAAATTCAAAGAATAATGAAAAAAACTGAAAAAGGATTAGAAATTGTAGAAAAAACTACTAAATTAGCTAAAGTAGTGCCAGCTGCTAGACCATATGTTCAAACAATAGAAAAAGGAGCACAAATTACTAAAAAAACCATAGAAACAGCACGAAAAATAGAAGATGTTAAACAAATAAACCAAAAATTTAATTCTCCGCAAAATAAGTCTATTAATAATACAAAAAAAAATGATTTTATGGATGTTATTAGATCAAACTCCAATGGCTTTAATAGTATAGAAAATTTATCAAAAAATAGTTATAATAATATATAAATAGACAAAATATTATAAACTTAAAAAATGCAATTTAATTTTAAATTAAAAATAGTTTTTATAATAATTTTTATATTTTTTGGATATAATTTTATTCTCGCTCAAAACAACAAAGCAGATAATATTATAATAAGCTGGCAAACTTCTAATTTTGTACCCAATTTTTTTAGAGGCAAAATTTTACCATCGCCAGGATCAATGATTAATGTGTCATTAGAACTTGTTCAAAATAATAAATTAGTTGATTTATCTAATACAAAAATTTATTGGTATGTTAACAATGAATTAATAAGCAATATTAAAGGAAATAAAAAAATTAATTTTTTAGCCCCAAATGATACAAAGGTTGATATAAGAGTAGAATTGCCAGAATTAAATATTTTAAAAACAATTGAAATACCAATAACAAAACCAAAAATAGTTATTAATGCTCCATTTCCTAAAAAACAAGTTTATTCTAATAATTTTGATTTAGTTGCATACCCTTATTTTTTTAATATTCCAAATAATTTTGAAACTAATGAATATTTATTTCCAGAATGGCAAATTAATAGATCGCCTGCAACTCCTTATTCTTATGATCCATTTAAAATAAATATTCAAGTAATAGGAGAAAATTCAACAAGTATTATAATAGAATCTAAAGTTTCAAATTTAATAAATAATTCTGAGGTCGCAACAAGTAAATTGGAGCTTAAATTTATTAAGTAAATTTATGAAAAAAATTTTATTTGGAATTTTAATTATAATTATTGTATTTTTAGGATATGCATTCAATAGCATTTCTTGTATGAGCCTTCCTAATTATAGTTTTCTAAAATATATTTATAACCTAAAATGCTCTTCTAATAATATTAATGATTCAACAATTAATATTCCAAGCGTTAGCACATCAAATAATCAATTAATAACACAATCAAATCAAAATCAAAACAACAATACTCAAGAACAAAAAATTAAAAAAATTTCTGATTCTAAAATAATAAACTACACTATTGATTCAAATAATCAAATTATAGCTGTAAATAATTTGGGACAAATCATTAAAATAAGCAATCAAGAAGAAATAATTAATGATACAATTAAAGATATTCCTAATAATGTTTTATTTTCAAAAGATAATTCAAAAATTATTTTTGCCTTAAATAATTTTATTAATATTTTTAATATCAAAAATCAAACCTGGAAACAAATTCCTAATGCCTCAAACCCAACAATTTCTGAAAAAAATAAACTTGCTTATTTAGTTAAAAACAATGGAATCAATTCTATTTATTTATTAGACTTAAACAAAGAAAATTCAACTCCTAATAAATTAATTGATTTAAATATTTTAGATTTTAAATTGATTTGGAAAGATGACCTCAATTTATTTATAGTATCAAATCCATCGTCTTTAAACGTGGGCCAAGTCTTATTAATAAACATAAAAGATAAAACAATAAAACTAGTTTATGAATTACAAGGTATTGATTTTAACTGGGACGAAAAAACAAATCATGGATTATTATTTTATTCTAATCAAGCAGGCATGGGCGGATCTCTTTATTTAGTTGATAACAACTTTGAAAATAAAAAGTTTTCTTTTACAACTATTTTATCAAAATGTGTATTTAATCAAACAATTTTTTTAAATCAACAAACATCAACCGCTCAGTCTACTACAACTAATAATTATATTTTCTGTGCTGTTCCAATTAATCAAGATGAGCTACAAAATAAGTTTATTATAGATGATTATTTAACTTATAATCTATATACAGAAGACGAAATTTATAAAATTAATATTCAAAATAAATCAATAGAAAAAATTAAACCTGAAAACAATAATCAATTTTTTGATATTCAAGAATTAAAAATAAAAGACAATAAAATATTTTTTATAAACAGGTTTGACAACAATTTATATTCAATAGAATTATAAAATTTATTTTTCCTCTTTATTTATCGGTTTAATAATAATATGTCTTGACTTGCCCTTGCCCTGACTTTCAGTTTTTACTTCTGGATTTGAAACTAATTCTAAATGAGCTATTCTTCTTTCATAAGAATTCATTGGGGGCAAGCTTATCTCTTCTTTAGTAATCATAACCTTTTTAGCAGCTGCTCTAACTAATTGAATAATCAAATTTTCTCTTTCTTTTCTATAGTTATTAATATCAATAAAAATTGGTTTAATATTTTGTTTTTTGGCAACTAATTGAATTATTTTATTAATATTTTCAACTAGTTCTGCTATTTTTTCTTTTAATAAATTTTCGTTTTCATGAATAAAAACAAATGCATGATTATGATCATTATTCAAATCAATACTAAAATCATTAAACCCCATTTTTTTAAATAATTCTTTTAAAAATTCATTCCAATTCATAATAATAAATTATTAAATTTTATCTTCTTTTTCAATATTTTTATTAATAAAAAATTGATTAATCACTGAAATAATATTAGTAGTTAACCAATATAATCCGATTGCTGAAGATAAATAATATAAAAAAATAAATGTTGCTATTGGACCTAAATACAACGCAATTTTATTTATATGCTTTTTATCTTTTAAAACTTTAAAACTAAGATAAATTTGCCAAAATTGAAAAACCGCTGCTAATCCTGCAATTATTATGCTAGGTTTTGCTAAATTTATCAAGCCTAAAAACATAAGATTAATATTTTGAGGACGAGAAACAAAATTATAAAGATTATTAAAATCTAAAATTTCAAAATTTTGAGAAAAAATTTTATAAAGAGCTATTAAAATTGGAATTTGAATAAAAATAAAAAAATACATCGAAAAAGGATTAATATTATATTTTTTATAAATAGCTAATGTTTCTTGTAATTGTTTTTGAGGGTCTTTTTTATATTTTTGCTGAATTATTTTAATTTCTGGTTGTAATTTTTGTAAAATAGTTTGAGTTTTAAACATTTTATTAGATAAGGGGTATAAAAGTATTCTAATTAAAATAGTTAAAAATATAATAGCTAAACCTAAATCATTAAAACTAATAGTTTGATAAAAAAATATTAAAATATTTAAAAGCGGATTATAAATCAAAGTTTGATAAAAGTTCATTTTTAAATTTTTC
>JANWZH010000006.1 GCA_025054755.1 Patescibacteria group bacterium | reverse complement strand
AAAAAGAGTCTTTAAATCAATATTTATATTTTTATGATTTATAAAATCTTTTCTTTTTCTTATTAAAATATCTATATTATTTTGATTTAAATCAACTAATTCTGGAATAATAAAAAATGTATATTCAAAATTTAATTTTTCATCCTTTAATAAATCTTTATTTATTCCAAAATTATTTTTCCAAATTTCATTTTGAGCCTTTGGGCCAATAACTTTTAATTTATTCCCTTCAAAAAATGAATCAACTATTTTATTAATAAAATAGTTAGCTTGTTCATCAATAATAAGTTTAATTTTTTTATTTTCTTTAATTTCTTGTCTAAAATCATCTTTTAATAATTTTTTAAGAGTATTTATAAAAGCATCTTTATTTTTATTTACTCTAATTTCACTAATTAAAATAATTTCTTTTATGAATTTTTCTTTATCAAAAAATTTTTTAATATCAGAATAAGCATTATTAAAAATAATTTCAGCTTTACTTTTTTGAGAATAAATTTTTTCTACTAAATTTATTAAACTTTCTTTAGATGGTTGCCAAATAACACCAGCACGCAAAGAATCTAACCAAAAATCTATTAAGGTATAAATTTTATTATTTTGAAAAGAATATTTTAAAAAATCATTTAAATTAACATCTCCTCTTATTTTTAAATCATCATGAATAATTTTTTCTTCTATTATATCTAAATTAAAACTATTACTAATAGGTTTTAGAGGATATTTAATAGTCCTAATAATATTACCACTAACTAAATCTATCCTCTTTTTATGTAAATTATAACCCTTCATAACTAAATTATAATAAAAAAAATAAAAAAAATAAAAAGCCCCGCAGTAAAAGGCAACTTTTTGGATAAACCAAAAAGGAAAACCGCGGGGCTTGGGTCGTTAGGAACCCATATATATTATATAATATTTAGCTAAAAAATCAAATAAATTATCTCTTTTGCCATTGAGGAGATTTGCGAGCTTTCTTTAAGCCATATTTCTTGCGCTCTACCATACGAGGATCACGAGTTAAATATCCAGCTTCACGCAATAATTTTTTAAAAGATTGGTCATATTTTACTAATGCCCTAGCAAGACCATGACGAATTGCTTCAGATTGAGCCATTATTCCTCCTCCAACAACTTTGACAGTTACACTAAATTTATCTTTAAGTTTTAAAAGTTCTAAAGGAGCTTTAGCAGTTTTAATAAATCGCTCAATACCAAAATATTTATTTAAAGGTTTATCATTTACAATAAAATCTCCTTTTTCTTCATAAATTCTAACTCGAGCCGTAGCAGTTTTTCTACGGCCAACTCCTTCAATATATCTTTTAATATTTTTATTTTCTAAATCTTGATTTTCAGTTTTTTTTCTAGGTGTCATATTAATCTTGGAAAATCAAATTTTTAAGACGACGACTATTTAATTTATTTTTAGGAAGCATTTTACGAACTGCTTCACGAATTACCCATTTTGGATCTTTTTGCCATTTTTGTTCTAATGTCTTAACTTTTAAATGACCAACATAACCAGTATGATGATAATATTTTTTTTCTTTCATTTTTTTCTCAGAAATATCTAATTCTTTATAATTTTTTAAAATAACTCTATCTTCGCCAACTAAACGTGGATTATATTTTGGACTTTTTTTACCTTGTAAAATTATAGCAATTTCTGAAGCAAGTCTTCCTAATTTTTTATTTTTAGCATCAATAATATAGTCCATGTTTATTTAATAAATTCTAAAATGACCATTGGCGCAGCATCTCTTTTTCTATTTTTAGCTAAATTAGTAATTTTTAAATAACCACCTCTACGATTTAAATAACGTGGAGCTATTTCATCAAATAATTTATTGCCCAATTTTTTATTTCCTAAACGAGAAATAATTAAACGTCGAGCAGCTAAAGTTTGTTTTTTGCCAAGGGTAACTAATCTTTCTACAAAAGAACGTAAAGCTTTGGCTCTTGTTTTTGTTGTTTCAATTTTTTCATCACGAACTAAATTTTGAGCTAAAACTTTAATAAAAGCTCTGCGCTGTCCTCTTTTTCTATGAAATTTTTTAACTTTTTTATGGTGGCGCATATTAAAAATGATTATTTTTTAGACTTTGATTTTTTGTCTTTTTTTTCATCTTCTTCTAAATTTTCTTTTTTATCAGATTTAGAAGAAGATTTAATTTCTTTTTTAGAATCAACATCAAAATCTAAAACATCTATTGTCATTAATTTTTCAAAATGATCTTTTAAAATATTTGAAACTTTATGCAAAGCAGAAGACGGACTAATTGTTCCATCAGTTTCAATAAATAATCTTAATCTATTATAATCAGTTCTTTCTCCAACACGCATATTTTCAACTTCAAAATTTACTTTAACAACTGGAGAAAAAAATGAATCTAGGGCAATAATTCCAACTGGAAGTTTCTCTTTTTTACGAGCCTCAACTGGTAAATAGCCCATTCCTTTTTCAACAGTAATTTCTATTTCTAATAAAGCATTTTTATCTGTTAATGTTGCTAAGTGCAAATCTTTATTTACAATTTCAACTAAAGAATTTTCTTCTATATCAGAAGCTTTAACTTCTTTTTCTCCTTTCGCTCTTAAATATAAAATTTGTGGTTCATCAGTATGAATTTTAAATCTTAATTTTTTAAAATTTAAAGAAATTTCTAAAATGTCTTCTTTTATACCTGGAAGAGTTGTAAATTCATGAGGAGCGTTTTTAACTTTAATATAAGTTACAGCTGCTCCTGGCAAAGAAGAAAATAAAGCTCTTCTTAAAGCATTGCCCAAGGTTATGCCATAACCAGGGAAAAGACCATCTATTTCAAAAACGCCCTTGTTAAATTCTTCAGAAACTCTTTTTGTATTTACTGTTGAGCTTAGTAATATTTTTTCCATTTTTTTAAAAATATTTTTTATAAAACGATGTTTCGACTTATATAATTAACATCGTTTATCTGCTAAATAAATCAATTATTGGCTCGACATTAAATTCATATAAAGATAAATCAACTTCTGGTTTTTTTATAACTTTAACAATTAATTTTTCTTTGTCTACATCTAGCCAAGATGGTGGATTAATATTTTTCAAATTTTCAATTATAGTTTTAAATAATGGCGTTTTTTTAATTTTTTCATCTAAAGAAATAACATCGCCAATTTTAAGTTCATAACCCCTAACTTTAACTTTTTTATTATTAACTAAAACATGACCATCGCGAATCATATTTTTAGACATAGCTTTTGATAAGGATAATCCACTTACAAATAAAACATTATCAAGGCGTGATTCTAAAATTTCAATTAATTTTGTAACTGTTGATTCTTTTGACTTTTGAGATTCTTTAAAAATACGTCTTAAAGTCCTTTCATTAATTAAATAATTTAATTTTAAAATTTGTTTTTCTTTTAATTGACGTCCATATTCAGATAAGGCTTTTGCTTTTTTCTTTTTGCCATGCATTCCTGGAGGAAATGGGTTTCTTTTTAAAGCGCATTTAGGCGATGAACAACGAATTCCCTTTAAACGAAGGTTTACTCCTAATGCTCTTTCTTTTTTTTCTTTAACTTTTAACATTTTTTTAAAAAATTAAACTCTTCTTGGTTTTGGCGGCCTTGGACCATTATGTGGAATTGGCGTAACATCTTTTAATAATAAAATATTATAACCCTCATTAGCAAAAGATCTAATAGCTGAATCTCTACCAGAACCAATTCCTTTTACATAAATTTCAATATCTTTTATCTCAAAAGGTTTCATTTTTTCTGAAACAATTGAAACTACTTTAGATGCAGCAAATGGAGTTGCTTTTTTAGGACCAGAAAAACCAACTGATCCAGCAGAAGCCCAAGTTAAAACATTGCCTTGTTTATCAGTAACAGTTATAAAAGTATTATTATAAGTTGCATTAATATAAATTCTAGCTAAATCAACTTTTCTAGCTTTTTTAGAAGATTTTTTAATCGTAACACCAGATTTAATATTTTCGGAATCAGATGTTTTTGTGATAATTTTCTTTTTACCCATAATATTATTTTAATTCAATTTTTCTTTTTCCACTTCCGACTGTCTTTCTAACATTTCCTCTTACTGTTCTAGAATTAGTCTTAGTTCTTTGACCACGAACTGGCAATTTTTTAATATGTCTAATTCCTCTATAACAATTAATTTCTTTTAAACGATTAATATTTTGTCTTATTTCTTGCCTTAATGCTCCTTCAATTTTAATATTACTTTCAATCCAATTTTTTAATTTATTTAATTCTTCGGCTGTTAAATCTTTAGCTCTTTTATTTGGATCAATTTCTGTTTCTTGTAAAGCTTTTTTGCTTAAATATGGCCCAATTCCATAAACATAAGTTAAGGCCACTTCAATTCTTTTATTGTCAGGAATATTTATACCAATAAATCTCATAATAATGAAATTATAAATTACCCTTGTCTTTGTTTATGTTTAGGGTTTTTACAAATCACATAAATACGACCATGACGTTTAATAATCTTACAATCCCTACATCTTTTTTTAACTGAACTTTGAACTTTCATTTTAAATTTTAAAATTATAATCTTCTAATAATTCTACCTCTTCTACCATCAGGACCCATTTCAACAATAACTTTATCACCAGGCAAAATTCTAATATGATTTAATTTTAATTTTCCAGCCAAATGAGCTAAAGCTTCTCGGCCATCTTTTAATTTAACACGAAAAGTTAAAGATGGTAATGCTTCTTCAACCAATCCTTCAATTTGAGAATTATTATCTTGATTACTCATAAAAAATTATTTTAAACATTACCTCTTTAATAAAATTTACTATCATAATAAAAACCAGCATAAAACTGGTATAAAAATTATAATCATCTTTATATATTTTGTCAAATTTTAAAATGTTTTTATAAATATTTATTCAACTATAACAAGTTTTCTTTTTAAACTTTTAATATCTAAAATAGCAAAACTTGGTCGATATAATATGCCCGCAATATTACCAGGATTTAAAACAATAGTATTATTAATTTTTTCTTCCCACGGCTTATGAGTATGACCATAAAAAATAAAATCAAAATTATTTATTAAATGATTTTTAATAAAATCTGGAAAATGAGTTAGGCCAATTTTTATATTCTCTATATTAAATTGTCCAAAATCAGAAAAAATATTTAAATTTAAATTTTTATTTTTGTTTAAAAAATTAAAAAAAATTTGTTGATCATCTCCATTTCCTAAAGACAAATAAATAGGATTGTTAAAATTTTCTATTATTATTTTTAAAGTATCAAGAGATGTTACATCTCCACAATGAATTAAGGCGCTTACTTTGTTTTGATTTATTAAAGTAAGCGCCTTAATTAAATTTTTATAATTATCGTGAGTATCTGAAATAATTGCAATTTGCATTAAATCATTTTAATCTCTACATCAACTCCAGCTGGTAAAGTTAAATGAGATAAAGCATCAACAATTTTTTGATTAGGATTTAAGATATCAATTAATCTTTTATGAATCCTAAACTCAAACTGTTCTCTAGAATTTTTATGAACAAATGTTGATCGATTAATAGTATATCTTCTAATTTCTACTGGCAAAGGAATTGGACCAATAAACTTCGCATCATTTCTTTCAATGGTTTCAATAATTTGATGTGTGGAATTATCAATTAACTTATGATCATAAGCTTTAATTTTCAATCTTAACTTTTGAATAACTTCACTATTTTTTTCAGACATAACTTTGATTTCTAATTATTTAATTATTTTATTTAATTATTTTAGTAACAACACCAGCTCCAACTGTTTTTCCTCCTTCACGAATAGCAAATCTTTGTTTTTCTTCCAGAGCTACTGGAGAAATAAGTTTAACATTAAGTTTTACAGTGTCTCCTGGCATAACCATTTCCATTCCTTCTGGCAAAATAACTTCACCAGTTACATCAGTTGTTCTAATATAAAATTGTGGTTTATATCCTTTGAAAAATGGAGTGTGTCTTCCTCCTTCTTCTTTTGATAATACATAAACTTCGCATTCAAAATCAGTATGAGGAGTAACACTTCCAGGCTTTGAAACAACTTGACCTCTTTCAACATCTTCTTTCTTTAATCCTCTTAAGAGAATACCAACATTATCTCCGGCCAATCCTTCATCTAATATTTTTTGAAACATTTCAATGCCAGTTACAACAGTTTTTTGAGTTGGCCTTAAGCCAACAATCTCAACTTCTTCATTAAGTTTAATTTTGCCTCTTTCAATTTTTCCAGTTACAACAGTTCCTCTTCCCTCAATTGAAAAAATATCTTCAATTGGCATAAGAAATGGTTTATCTAAATCGCGAACTGGCTCTGGAATATAATTATCTAATGCTTCAACTAAATCTAAAATGCATTTAGCATCTGGATGATCCCATGATGGAGCATTTAAAGCTTTAAGAGCTGAACCACGAATAATTGGAACTTCATCTCCAGGAAATTCATATTTTTTAAGTAATTCTCTTACTTCCGATTCAACTAAATCAACAAGCTCTGGATCATCAACCATATCAACCTTATTTAAGAAAACAACCATTGCTGGAACACCAACTTGTCTAGCTAACAAAACGTGTTCTCTTGTTTGAGGCATTGGACCATCTGTTGCAGCAACAACTAAAATAGCACCATCCATTTGAGCTGCGCCAGTGATCATGTTTTTAATATAGTCAGCATGCCCTGGAGCATCAATATGAGCATAATGACGTTTTTCAGATTCATACTCTGAATGGTGTAAAGCAATAGTAATACCTCTTGCTTTTTCTTCAGGAGCATTATCAATCTGATCAACTGATTCTTCTTTTTTAGCAAGACCTTTCATATGTAAAACGTGTGTAATTGCTGCGGTTAACGTAGTTTTGCCATGATCAACATGACCAATGGTTCCTACATTAACATGCGGTTTTCCACGTACAAATTTTTCTTTTTCTGCCATAGTTTTGTAAAATTTTATTAATATAAATTTTCGACCAAGTTTTTTGAAATATAAATAAATTTTACTTAATTAAATAAAAATGTCAATAATAAAATATTAATAATATTAATTTCAACTACTACTTTTAAATACTATGATAAATTTAAAAACTTTATTTTTTCTTACCTTCAATTATTAATTGGGAAATATTTGTTGGGACAATTTCATAATGACTAAATTCCATTGTAAATGTTCCTCTGCCCTGAGTTAAAGAACGAAGTTGTGTTGCATAACCAAACATTTCAGCTAAAGGCACTTTAGCATCAATTACTTTGGCGTTCATCCTATCATTTAAAGCCTCAATTTTCCCTCTTCTAGAATTTAAATCCCCAGTAATTTCTCCCATAAATTCTTGAGGAATTGTAACTTGAACTTTCATAATCGGCTCAAGTAAAACTGGCTTAGCATTACGAGCTGCTTCTTGAAAAGCAATAGAACCAGCAATTTTGAAAGCTAATTCTGATGAGTCAACTTCATGAAAAGATCCATCGTATAATGTAACTTCAACATCAACAACGGGGTAGCCAGCAATAATTCCTTTATCCATTGCTTCTTTAACTCCTTTTTCAACAGCTGGAATAAATTCAGATGGAATAATTCCACCTTTAATTGCGTCAATAAAAACAAATCCTTTTCCTCTTTCTAGTGGTTTAATTTTTAACCAAACGTGACCATACTGACCACGACCACCGCTCTGACGAATATATTTACCTTCAGCTTGAGATTCAGACAAAATAGTTTCTTTATAAGCGACTTGAGGACGGCCAACATTAGCTTCAACATTAAATTCACGTTTCATTCTATCAACAATAATTTCTAAATGTAATTCACCCATTCCTTGAATAATTGTTTCTCCTGTTTCTTCGTCTCCTTTTACTCTAAACGTTGGGTCCTCTTCTGCTAATTTCTTTAAGGCTAAGCCCATTTTTTCCTGATCAGCTTTTGTTTTTGGCTCAATCTTAATGCCAATAACTGGCTCAGGAAATGTTATTTTTTCTAAAACAATTGGGTTATTTGGATCGCATAAAGTATCTCCAGTTGTTGTATTTTTTAATCCAACAATTGCTGCAATTTCTCCAGCATAAACCTCTTCTACCTCTTCGCGCTGATTAGCATGCATTCTTAAAATTCTTCCTATTCTTTCTTGTTCACCTTTAGTAGCGTTTAAAATATAAGAACCTCTTTTAATAACTCCAGCATAATTTCTAAAATAAGTTAAAGAACCAACATAAGGATCGCTTGCAATTTTAAAAGCCAAAGCTGTAAATGGCTCATTGTCTGATGCTTTTCTATAAATTACCTCTCCAGTTTTTGGATGATTACCTTTTATAGGTGGCAAATCTACTGGACTTGGCAAATAATCAACTACTGCATCTAAAACAAATTGAACTCCTTTATTTTTTAAAGAAGAACCACAAAGAACTGGAACTAATTTATTAGCTAAAGTAGCTTTTCTTAAAGCTTGCCTTAATTCTTCGATTGAAATTTCTTGTCCTTCTAAATATTTATTTAATAATTGATCATCTGTATCAACTATTTTTTCAATAATTTTATGACGATATTCATTAACTTTTTCTTTTAAATTATCTGGAATAGCTATTTCTACTATTCTTTCTCCATGATCACCTTGAAATTCAAAAGCTTTATTTTCCAATAAATCAATAATTGCTGAAAAATTACTTTCAGATCCTATTGGTAATTGTAAAGGTAAAGCATTAGGGGTTAACCTTTCATAAATAGAATTTAAAGCTTTTTCAAAATCAGCGCCCATCCTATCTAATTTATTTATAAAACAAATTCTTGGAACATTATATTCATCAGCATATCTCCAATTAGTTTCAGACTGAGGCTCAACTCCAGCCACACCATCAAAAACAACAACAGCTCCATCTAAAACTCTTAACGATCTTTTAACCTCGACAGTAAAATCAATATGCCCAGGAGTATCAATTAAATTAATTCTATGCTCTCTTTCTTTATTGCCTTTGTCTCTGGTAGGTATCCAAAAACAAGTTGTAGCTGCTGAAGTAATAGTTATACCTCTTTCACGTTCTTGTTCCATCCAGTCCATAATTGCAGTTCCCTCATGAACTTCACCAATTTTATGAGAAACACCAGTATAAAATAAAACTCTTTCTGAAGTAGTTGTTTTACCAGCATCAATATGAGCTATAATTCCAATATTTCTTGTTTTTTCTAAAGAATATAGTCTTGGCATAATTTTAAATAATAATTAATTGACCATAATTTTAAATTTAATTAGTTTTTAAAAAATGAGCAAAGGCACGATTAGCTTCTGCAACCTTATGCATATCTTGTTTTTTCTTAACTGCTCCTCCTTCGTTTTTAGAGGCCAAAATTAATTCTTCAGCTAATTTCATATACATTGGTTTTCCTTTTTTTTCACGACTAGCTGCAATAATCCACTTTGCTCCTAAAACAAATTTTCTTTCTGATCTAACTTCAACTGGAATTTGATAGCTTGCCCCACCAATTCTTCTAGAAACAACTTCCAATAATGGCGAAGCATTAGCAATAGCTTTTTCAAAAACTTTAACTGGATCTTCGCCTGTTTCTTTTTGGATTAATTCAAATGCCTTATATAAGTTTTTTTCAGCAATTGATTTTTTGCCATCTTTCATTAAATAATTAATAAATCTGCCAATATCAACTCTATTGTAAATAGCATCTGGTTTATGTTCTCTTTTATAATTTCTTTTTCTACGCATTTTTATTTATTATGATTTATTTTTCTTAGTGCCATATTTAGACCTTTGTTGTTTTCGTCCTTCAACGCCAGCTGTATCATATACTCCGCGAACAATATGATATCTTACACCAGGCAAGTCTTTAACTCTTCCTCCTCTTACTAAAACAATAGAATGTTCTTGTAAATTATGTCCTTCTCCAGGAATGTAAGCTGTAATTTCAGCTCCATTAGTTAAACGAACTCTAGCAACTTTTCTTAAAGCTGAATTTGGCTTTTTAGGAGTCGTAGTAAAAACCTTTAAACAAGTTCCCCTTTTAAATGGAGAAGAAGAATAAACTGGTCTATTTTGAATAGTGTTAAAATAAAAAGACAAGGCAGGAGATTTGCTTTTTTCTTTTATTTTTTCTCTATTTTTTTTAATTAATTGATTTATAGTTGGCATATTTTTACTCGATTTTATTCAAATATAAAAACGCTATTTTAGCGTTTTAAAAATTTTAAACAAAAAAAGATAATTTGTCAAAATTAAATCATTAAAATTAAGCATTATTTTCTGTATTAGGTTCTTGATTTATTTGATTATTAGAATTTTCAATTGATTGATTTTCTTGATTGGAAGAATTATCAACTTGAGCTTGATTTTGATTATTATTTTTTGTTTTAGTCTTAATCCTAATTTTTTTACCAGAAATTAATTGTTTTTTAATTAGCAAATTATGTACGGTTGGAGTTGGTTTTGCTCCATTTTTTAACCAGTAATCAAGTCTTTCTTTTTTAATACCAAACTCTTTAGATGTTGGATTATAAAAACCAATATCTTCTACATTTTTACCATCTCTTTTAGAACGCTTTTCAGCAACAACAATTCTAAAAGAAATTTGATGTTTTCTTCCTACTTTTTTAAATCTTATAGCTAACATAACATTCAAATATTATATTAAATACTTATAAAAATCAAGTTTATTATATTTAAATTTTATTGCTTAAAATTTTATTTCGAATATTTTGTAATACTTTTTCAAAAAAATATAAATTATGAATAGTAAGCAAATGACCAGCCAAAAGCTCTTTGGCCTTAAATAAAAAATAAATTTGTGCTAAATTATAATTTTTACATGTAAAACAATCACAATCTTTATCTATTGGCTCAAATTTTTTTTGATATTTTTTACGAACAATATCAATAAATCCCCTTTTAATTAAAGCCATACCATGACGAGCCATTCTAGTTGGCAACACACAATCAAACAAATCAATACCTTGTTTAATTAAATTTTCTAAATCAGATAAACTTCCTATTCCCAATAAATGATGAGGTCTATTAAAATCTATTTTTTTATTAATAACTTTTAAAATTTTAAACATGTCTTTTTTATTTTTGCCAAGCGCTCCACCAATAGCAATTCCAAAAACATCTAAATTATTTACAAACTCAGCTGATTTTAATCTTAAATCATCAAATAAACCGCCTTGAATAATACCAAAAATTTGTTGTTTATTTTCTATATTTTTTATTTTTTTATATTGAGCTATAAATCTATTAAACCATTGATGAGAAATTTCTAATTCTTTTTGAGTTAAAAAATAATCATCAAGAGGAGTACCACAAACATCTAAAACATAAATAAAATCTGCTCCTAATTTATTTTGAACATCAAAAGCTTTTTCTGGAGTCAAATCAATTAATCTGCCATTACGAGGAGATAAAAACCAAACCCCTTCTTCACTAATTTTTTTAATTAAATTATTTCTTTTTTGCAAACTTTTTAATTGATTTTTTGATTTTTTCTTTTGTTCTTCTGGGAAAATTGAAGCTATTTTGCCTAAGCCAAACTCATTACCTCTTCCTAAACTAAAAATCTGAAATCCACCAGAATCAGTAAAAATTGGCTTTGAAAAGTTAAAAAATTTATGCAAACCACCAGCCTTAAAAATAACATCAATATAATCCAAATCTAAAAAATGAAAAGAGTTTGTTATTTGAGCTTGAACTCCTGTAGATAAAAATTCATTAAAAGTTAAACCACCCTTAATTACTCCCAAAGTAGCAACAGGCAAAAAAGCCGGAGTTATAATTTCGCCATGAGGCGTTTTAATTTTACCAATTCTTGCTAAGCTTTTTTTTGATTTTTTAATTATTTGAAAATTAAACATTTTTTAATAAAATTTTTAATAAAATCTGGTTAATGTTCGATGATGAATTATTTTGTTTTTATTGCGTTCATAAAAAATCCAAAGCAATCTATCAATTTGATTATAAAACAAATCTTTAAAATTTTCTTTAATCAACGATCCGACGACAACAGTTGCGCTACGCAATGCAATTTCTAAATCAGAATTTTTTTTAATAATTTTTTTATTTAAAATTTTATTTAAATATTTTTTATCTAATTCAATAATATTTTTATAAATAAATAATGCTGGCAAACCATAATCTGGAAAAATTAAAAGTTTATTTTGATTTTTAAATTCAAAACCAGCTAATGAAATTAAATCTGAAATTAATAATCTAATTTTTTTAAAAAAATTTAATTGAAAACCATTTTTATAACTAACATCTAAAAAAACATATGGTAAATTTCTAACTAGAAAATTGGCTAATAAATCAACATCTTTATTATTGAAATTACTTAAAATTTTATAAAAATCATTTTTAATTAAAAATTTACCAATTTGTTTAATTATTAAAATTCTTTGTTTTTCTAATAAAAGATTCCCCTTTGTATTTTTTAAAAGTAATTTATAAAATTTTTCAGAATTTTTATATAAAAATTTAGGATTAGCATATTTTAAATTTTCTTTTATTTTATAAGCTAAAGCTACTGAATTAAATTTATTTAAATAACTAAATATTTGATTATCATTAAAATTCCAAAAACAAAAATTTAAACTATCAATTAATAAATAAAAAATAGGATCTAAATTTAAAAAATCTTTAGATTCTTTAAAATGTAAATTATTATTTTTAATTTCTTTAGAAAAAAAATTAATTTGCTTTTTGTTAATTTTTAAAAATTTAAAAAAATTTAAAACTTTTTTAGAATTATTTAAAAGATTTTGTAATTTAACCATAATAATATTTTCTTATCATAAACTTACAAAATGAACAAGGCCGGTCTTCAGACCGGCCCCACCCGACAAATTACTTAACGCCATTACCATTTGGCTTAGTTTGTCCACGCTTGTCGCGCGGATGCCAACCATTATTTTTAATTTCTTCACGAAGTTCACGAGGAAGAGATTTCCACCTCTTCCTTGTTTTTAAGTTTTCCCTTTTTTGTTTTGGTGACATAAACCTCCTTTCGAGGGTAAAAACTTCTAAAAATATAAAACATTTTTTGTAAAATTTCAAATATTAAGATATAATTTTTTTTATGAAACTAACATTTTATGGAGGGACAAAACAAGTTACTGGCGCAAATTATTTATTAGAATCAAATGATGGCCAAACTAAAATTTTGATTGATTGTGGCCTTATTCAAGGCGGAAGATTTGTTGAACCAAAAAATTTTGAAAATTTTCCTTATGACCCAAAAAACATTTCAGCTTTATTAATTACGCATTCTCATATTGATCATATTGGACGTATTCCAAAATTATGGAAAAATGGTTTTAGAGGGAAAATTTATTCTACGCCAGCTACTAAAGATTTTGCAGAACTTTTATTATTAGATTCTGAACACATTTTATCTGAAGACGCCAAAGAACTAGGAAAAGAACCTCTTTATACCATAGATGATATTAATGAAGCTCTAAAACTTTGGCAAAAAATTGAATATCACGAAAAATTTAAAATTGATGATTTTGAAATAGAATTTTTCAATGCTGGACATATTTTAGGATCAGCATTAATTGTTATAAAAAACGAATCAAAAACCATTGTTTTCTCAGGAGATTTAGGAAATTATCCTCCACCAGTTATTCAAACAACTGAACAATTAAATTATGCTGATTATTTGATTATTGAATCAGCTTATGGAGATAGATTACATCAAAAAATAAAACAAGAAGAAGAATTAGAAGATATTATTGAAGAAACTATAAATAATGGAGGGGTATTAATGATTCCTTCTTTTGCGATGGAAAGAACTCAGGAATTGCTTTATCATTTAAATCAATTAGTTGAACAGGGCAAAATTCCAAAAGTTCCAGTTTTTGTTGACAGTCCCCTGGCCATAAAATTAACTTCTTTATATGCAAAATATCAAAAGTATTTTAATAATGAAATTAAAAAACAAATTGCCTCCGGGGATGATATATTAGATTTTCCAATGTTGAATACAACACTTACTACTGAAGAATCAAAATCAATTAATAATGTTCCTCCGCCTAAAATTATTATTGCTGGAGCAGGAATGATGCATGGTGGGAGAATTCTCCATCATGCCAAAAGATACTTGTCAGATCCAAAAAGCACAATTCTTTTTGTAGGGTATCAAACTGAAGGTTCTTTGGGTAGACAAATTTTAGAAGGAGCAAAAAAAGTTAAAATTTTAGGAGAAGAAGTTGAAGTGAATTGTAAAGTTAAACAAATCGAAAGTTATTCAGCTCACGCTGATCAAAATCAAATTATTGAATGGATTAAGCCAATGCGTTTAAGTTTAAAAAATATTTTTATTGTCCAAGGAGAAGAAAAAGCAATGCAAGCTTTAGGACAAAGAATTAAGGATGAATTAGCTATTCATACAACGATTCCTTCTTATGGAGAAAGTTTTGAGTTATAATTAATTTTAAAAAGTCGTTTTTTATAATAATATAAATTTATGAATTTTTATTCGCCAAAATATAAAATTTGCGTTTCAGGGGCAGCTGAAACAGGTCATTTTAAAAGCGATGTTTTAAAAATTGCTGAAGAATTAGGACGAGAAATTGCAAAACATGATTGTATATTAGTAGAAGGAGCAACAACTGGTTTTCCTTTTTGGTCTGCTAAGGGCGCAAAGGAAGAAGGAGGAACTGTAATTGGTTTTTCTCCGGCCACCAGTGAAAAAAACCATGTTGAACAATATCAATTACCATTAGACTATCATGATGTAATAGTCTATACTGGATTTGATTATTCGGGACGTAATTTAATTCTAACAAGAGCAGCTGATGCAGTTATTGTTGGGCCCGGTAGACTTGGGACAATCAACGAATTTACTATTGCTTTTGAAGATAAAAAACCAATTGGCATTTTAGAAGGAGATTGGGAAACTGATGATGTTTTACGTCTTTTAATTGAAAAATCACATAGAGCCGATGAAATGAAAGATAAAATAGTTTTTTCTTCAAATCCAAAAGAAATTATTGAAAAATTATTAGAAATTATAAAAATTAACAAGAATCACTATTATATTTCATAAATGCCATCAATTATATTAATAGCAACAACAATTGGCGCAGGGATATTTAGCTTGCCCTATATTTTTTATAAATCAGGCTGGATAATTAATATTATCTATTTTACATTTTTAGGAACATTTTTAACAATTATTCATTATTTGTATTCCAAAATTATATTAAAAATTAAAAATTATAGAAGTTTTTTAGAAATCAACAAACAAAATTTAAGTCCTATATTTTACGCAATAGCATTCATAGCAATTGTTTTTGGCTTAACTTTAACTTTATTAATTTATATTATTCTAGGAGGAAAATTTTTAAATATTATTTTCCCAAATTTAAATTTTAATTTAACAGTTTTAATATTTTGGTTTTTGTGCTCTATTTCGTTTTTATCGATTAAATTTTTAAATAGCTATGAAGCTATTGGAACATTTTTTATAATATTTATTATTTTTTTTATATTTTTAAATAATCCTAAAATAAATTATGATATTTTACCAATTAATTTTTCAGAATTATTTTTGCCATTTGGGCCAATTTTATTTTCATTAGCTGGCTGGACAGCTATTTATCCAATGTTAAAACAAAATAATTTTCAAAAAATTAAAATTGAAACTTTTGGAATATCTACTTTAATTATTGTTTTGCTTTATTTAATATTTATTTTAGGAATTTTAAATTCTAGTAAAAACATTTCAGAAGATGCTTTGTCTGGTCTTAATTGGACATATCATAAATTAATTATTTTAGCTTTATTAGGATTATTTGCTATTTGGACATCTTATCTGCCAATTGGACTCGAATTAAAAAATTCTTTGGATGAATTATTTTCTAGTAAAATATCTAACTTAATAGTATTTTTTATGCCAATTATTCTCTTTGGTTTAGATTTAAAAGACTTTATAAAAACAATTAATTTAACCGGAGGAATTTTTTTATCTTTACAATATATATTTATTTTAATATTAATTAAAAAATTACTAAATTTAAAAAATTATCAACACATATTAATTAATTTTTTAATGCTAATATTTTTAGGAGCAATTATTTATGAAATATATTTTTTTATTTTTAAATAAAACTATTTTTTAAGTTTTAAAATTATTCTTTTTTCTTCTGGCTTAATTTGAGAAATTATAAAATTATATTCCCTACCCAATTCTAACTCTTTTTTCATTTCATCAACTCCTCCAAAATCAGTAATGTGAACAAAACCTTGAACGTTTGATAAATTAATAATTGCACCAAACGGAGTAAATTTATAAACAATTCCTTTAACCTCGTCATTAATCTTGTATAAATCATTAACTTTTTGCCATGGGTCTTCTTTAGTGGCTTTAATAGAAAGAATTAATTTGCCATTTTTAATGTCTAAAATTTTAACTTTAACTATATCATTTAAATTTAAAATGTCTTTTGGATTATCAATAATTCTATAATCCAATTCAGAAAGATAAACAATTCCTTCAATTTCTGGATTATCAACTAGTTTTACAAAAACACCAAAACTAGCCATTCCGGAAACAACAGCATCAACAACCTGTCCGATTTTATATTGATTTAATAATTCTAAAACGTTAGCTGAAATAATTTCTCTTTCTGAAACAATTAATTTATTATTTCTTGGATTAACTAAAGATATTTTAACATTCAATTCTTGGCCAATAAATTTTTTTAATTCTTCTATAATTTTTTGTCGATCTGTTTCTTTAGGAATGTTTTTTTCAGCTAATTTTGAAATTGGTAAAAAAGCTTTAATTTCAAAAATTTCACCAATTAAACCTCCACTATTTGCACCAATAATTTTCATTGGAATAATTTCCCCACTTTCTTCTAGTTCCTTAATTTTTTGCCAATTTTTTTGTTTATCAGCATCAACTAACGAAAGCTCAACATAACCATCTTGATTTTCAAAAACTAAAATTTTAGCCAAAATTTTATCTCCTGGTTTTAAATTTTTAATAATATCTTTAGCATTTAAAAGCTCTAAACCATAAACTATCCCTGTTCCAAACTTTCCTAAATCAAAAAATGCTCCTTTTGAAGTTTTTTTAATAAAAATTGCCTCAATAACGTCTTTTTCATAAACTCTATTTTTTGCTAAATCTTGCTTAATGGCTTGAATTAAAGCATTATTTTTTGTATCAATCATACTAAATAAGTTATAATAAAAAATAAAAAAAATCAAATTTTAAAATGAAAATTTTAGAAATATTTCAAAATATAATCTTCCCTCATCGCTGCCCAGGTTGTTTAAAAATAATAAAAAATAAAACAGATTTTTGTAAGAATTGTATAAATCAAATTAAAATTTATAATAATTTATTTTGTCCTAGATGCAAAAATCGTATTTTAAATATTAATAAAATATGTCACCCAAAAGAAAAATTCATTTTAGGAACAGCAACAGATTATAATAAAATAACAGAACAAGCAATTCATTTTTTAAAATTTCAATTTGTTACTTCAGTAGCAAATTCTTTATCAAATATATTAGTTAATTATTTTGAACAAATTTTAAAATATTATCAAATTAATATAAAAAACTTTATTGTTATACCTATTCCAATTTCAAAAAAACGTTTTAATTTAAGAGGCTTTAACCAATCAGAATTAATTGCTAAAAATTTTTGTGATCATTTTAATTTAAAACTATATAATAAAAACCTTATAAAAATAAAAAATAATAAACCCCAAAGTGAACTTAAAGATATTAATCAAAGACAAATCAATGTTTTAAATTGTTTTCAAATTCAAAACCCAAAAGAAATTATTAATAAAAATATTATTTTAATTGATGACATTATAACAACTGGCTCAACAATAAAAGAAGCTGTCAAAATTTTAAAGCTTAATAAAGTTAAAAAAATTATTGCGCTTGCAGTTTGTAAGGCTTAAAGTATAATTAAAACATGAATAATGAAGAATATGAAATTGAATGGGAAGCTCTAGAATATGAATATTATCCAAAAAATATCTTATGGTTTTGGAGTTCAATTTTTATAGCTATAATTATATTAATAATTGCAATATGGCAAAAAAACTTTTTATTTGCTATTTTTATTATTATAGCTGAAGTTTTAATTTTAATTTGGGGGAATCATACCCCACGCATTTTAAAATTTAAAATTAATAAAGATGGAATTTATATTGACCAATATACTTTATATAATTTTGAAGAAATTTCAAATTTTAGCACTACATCAAGTTTGATGGATGAATTAACAATAATTAAATTAAATTTTAAAAATAAATTAAAGTTTAATACTACAATTCTAGTACCCAACAATATTTTAGAAGAAATAAAAAATATTTTTTATGAAAAAAACATTCCAGAAATTGAATATGAAGAGCATTTTATTGATTCTCTTCAAAAAATTTTAAAATTTTAATATATTAATAATATAAAGTATGCGCCCGTAGCTCAGTGGATAGAGCGCTTCCCTGCGGAGGAAGAGGTCAGCCGTTCAAATCGGCTCGGGCGCGCTATGAAAAATAAATTTAAAATTTTAATATTTTTAATAATTTTAATTATAATTTTAAATTTAATATTTTATTTTAATAAAAAAAATGCTTTTGCTCCGACTCCTCAAAATGAAAACATTAATATTCAAAACGACAAGCTTAAAAACGAAAATATTGAAAATCAAAATAATATAATTGATTCTAATAAATTTAAAGGCCCAATTGGTCCGCCATCAATTATTGGACCAAGCGGTCCTCCTCCAAATTATTAATTAATTTATTATATTCTTCATATTCTTTTTTTAAAATTTCTAAAGTTTTATCACTTTTAGGTTTAGTCATTCCAGGATAACGCCAAGCTGAAATAATTTTAATAATCTTAGATTTATTTTTTTTAAATTCTTGAATCATTACCCAAATTTCTGAAGACCAAATTTTCTTTTTATTTTTAGTTTTTATAGAAACTGGTTGCATATAAGCTAAAGTTTTAGGAGCAACACCTTCTTCAATTCTATAAGGCGAATTTAAAACTCGTCTAATTCTTTGTTCAGACAATTTGTAAAAACTCATTTTATTTTTACTATGAATTGTCCAATAAAAAAATTTAGATAATAAATTAGACATTTAAATTTTGTATACAATAATTACAATAATTACAATTAGGATTAAAATCTGGTGGGTTTTCTAGTTCTAAAATTTCTTTCATCCCAAATAAAACATTTTCTACCCAGCTTGTATCACCATCATATTTTTCAATAAATAAATCAAAAGATAAAACGGGAGAATCTGATTCAAAACCATTAGCTTTATTTACTCGAGCAAAAACAAAATAACCAGTTGAAGAAACATTAAAATTATTTTTTAAAAAAAGCCATTGGTAAATTTCCATTTGTCTTTTATATGAATCATAAATTTGATGCTGGTTTGCTCCAGTTGCTTTATAGTCAACAATTAATAACTCATTTTGAGGATTAATCCAAACATCATCAACTCCACCAAAAATTAAAAAATTAGTTGGCTCATGGTAAAATTGAATACCCGAAAAAGTATTGCGCCAACTAGAAATACTTTCATGATTAAAAGGTATAGCATCTATATTAAATTTTATCATAATAGGATGCGGCTCGCCCTTTTGTCTATAAATATCAAATTCTTTTTTTAATAAAAGATCAATTGCACTATTTATAGTATATGGCGCAGGCTGTGGTCTTTTAATATTTTTCTTTACTTCCAACCAAAAACAACGCTGACACTCTAAATATAAATCAATTTTAGAACGAGAAATTTTATGCATAAAAAGATAATAACATTAATTTTAAAAATTTAAAACTTCTTTAGTTCTATTTTCTCCATAAATTTTTATAACCCCAAAATAAATTAATATTTCAAAAATAATAAAATTTAAAATATTAATAATAAATAATTT
>JANWZH010000005.1:2277-22189 GCA_025054755.1 Patescibacteria group bacterium | reverse complement strand
TTATTGTTTTTATTTTTTTTACATTATTTTTAATTTATTTTTTATTTAATATTTTTAAACCAAAAAGTTTTGTTTCTAATTATCAATTTTTTGAAATTAAAAAAGGAGAAAATATTTTTAATGTTAGTCAAAAACTTTATAATCAAAATTTAATTAATTCAAGGTTATCTTTTAATTTGTTAGGCATTTTAACCGGAAAAGCTTTAAGGCTGCAAATTGGAACTTATAAGTTAAATTCTAATTTAAATTTATGGCAAATTTTAAATTTTATTTCTAGCGGTCAAGGTAGAGAAGTTTCAATTTCTATTTTGCCTGGTCATACTATTTATGATATTGATGAGGTTTTGGCAAAAAATAATATTTTACAAAAAGGAGAGTTAATTTATTATGCTAAAAAAAATAATTTAGAAGGCAAATTAATGCCTGATAACTATATGTTTTTTTATAATTCTAAAATTGAAGATGTTGTAAATAAAATTTTAGATAATTTTAATAAAAAAATGTGGCCGTTACTTATTCAAAGCAATAATCCTACTTCAACTTTAATTATTGCTTCTATGCTAGAAAAAGAAGCTCCATTTTTTGAGGATCAAAAAATTATTACTGGTATAATTTTAAATAGATTAAAATTGAATATGTTTTTAAATATAGATGCTACTATTTGCTATGCTAAGATTTTATTAAATGAATTTCCTATAAACTGTTTGCCGATAACTGCTCTTGACTTAAAAATTAATTCAGCATATAATACTTATACTAATAAAGGATTGCCGCCAGGTCCAATTTCAAACCCTTCTATTTCGGCAGTTCAGGCCGCATTAAATCCGGTTCAAACAGATTACTTATATTATTTAAGTGATCCAAAAACAAAAAAAACAATATTTAGTAAAACTTTAGAGGAGCATAATAAAAATATATTAAAATATTTAAAATAATTTTATGGGTATAAATTAATATTTTTAATATTTAAAATCCCTCAAAGGGAATTATTTTTATTGTTTAATTTTTTGGTCGATTTAAAAATAAAATAAACAAAAATGCAAGATTTAAATAAAAAATTAACAGTTAAAGATTTTTCAAAATTTAAAAAGTCTATTTCTCAACCTAATTTAAATTCTATTCAATTAGATTCTTATAAGTGGTTTATTGAAAAAGGTTTGCGAGAACTTTTAGATGAAATTTCTCCTATTTTAGATCATACTGGAAAAGAATTTGAACTTTATTTTGAAGAATATAGATTTGATGAGCCAAAATTTGATGAAACAATTGCAAGATATAGAGATGATATTTATTCTATTCCTTTATATGTTAATGTAAGATTATTAAATAAGAAAACTGGTAAAAGTGAAAAACAAGAAATTTATTTTGGGGAAATACCCAAAATGACCGAAAGAGGAACTTTTATTATTAATGGCGTAGAGCGTATTGTTATTTCTCAGCTTATTCGTTCAGCTGGAGTTAGTTTTACTGTTAAATCTTCTAAGGGTAAAAATTTTTTTGGAGCAAAAGTTATCCCATCTAAAGGAGCTTGGTTAGAATTTGAAACAGATAATGATGGCGTAATAAGCGTTAAAATTGATAAACATCGAAAAGTTCCTGTTTCAAATCTTTTAAGAGTATTTTTTGCTAAAGATGAAGACAGTAATGTATCAGATGAAAAAATAAAATCATTTTTTAAAGATATTGATGTTGGAGAAATTAGTTATATTGATAAAACTTTTGAAAAAGATACAGCTTCTAATTTGGATGAAGCTTATTTAGAAATATATAAAAGATTAAGACCAGGAGATCCAGCAACTCCTCATACAGCAAGAAATCTTATTGACTCTATTTTTAAACGCAAAGATCGTTATGATTTATCAAGAGTTGGTCGTTATAAATTTAATCAAAGATTAAATATTTCTAAAAACAAAACTAGTGGCTTGTTAGATTTTGAAGATTTAGTTTTAATTGTTAGAGAAATTATTAGATTAAATAATGATCCTAATGCTATACCAGATGATATTGATCATTTAGGAAATAGAAGAATTAAAGCTGTTGGAGAGCTTTTAATTGAAAGACTAAAAATAGGATTTGCAAGATTAAGAAGAATTATTCAGGACAGAATGTCTACTTTGCCTCATGATAGTATTTTGCCATCTCATTTAATTAATTTTAGGCCATTAATTTCATCAGTTAATGAATTTTTCTTATTATCACAACTTTCTCAATTTGGAGATCAAGTTAATCCATTATCAGAATTAGAGCATAAAAGAAGATTAAGTGCTTTAGGTCCAGGAGGGTTAAATAGAGATAGAGCTGGTTATGAAGTTAGAGACGTTCATCATTCACATTATGGAAGAATTTGCCCAATAGAAACTCCAGAAGGACATAATATTGGCTTAATTAATTATTTAGCTAGTTTTGCTAGATTAAATGAATTTGGATTTTTAGAAACTCCTTATGTAAAGATTGAAAATGGAAAAGTTACGGATAAAATTGTTTGGTTAGATGCTCTAGAAGAAGAAAAATATAAAATAGTAGAATCAACTACTCCGCGTGATAAAAATAATAAATTAATTGGTCCATTAGTTAATGCTCGATTTGGAAAAGATATTATTACTTGCAAAGTAGAAGAGGTTGATTTTTGTGATGTAGCTCCAAATCAATTTATTAGTATTTCAACTTCTTTAATTCCATTTTTACAGAATGACGATTCTTACAGGGCTTTAATGGGGTCGAACATGCAAAGACAGGCTGTCCCATTAGTTAAGCCTCAAGCTCCACTTGTTGGCACTGGAGAAGAAGAAAAAGTTGCTCGAGATTCTGGGTATTTAATTGTAGCAGAAGATGATGGCGAGATATTAGAAGCAGACGCAAGTCATATTAAAGTTAGATATAATAATGGGAAAATTGTTAATTATTCACTTTTGAAATTTAGAAAATCTAATGAATTTACTTGTATATCTCAAAAACTTAAAGTTTTGCCAAAAACAAAAGTTAGAAAAGGAGATGTTTTAGCTGATGGTCCATCAATTCAGGATGGTGTTTTGGCTTTAGGTCAAAATTTATTAGTAGCATTTTTACCATTTGAGGGATTAAACTTTGAAGATGCTATTGTTATTTCTGAAAGAGTTGTTAGAGATGATGTTTTTACTTCTATTCATATTGAAGAATTTTATTGTGATGTTCGAGATACAAAATTAGGTCCAGAAATAACAACTCCAGATATCCCAAATGTTTCAGAAGAAAAATTAAGAAATTTAGACGAAGAAGGAATTATTAGAATAGGAGCAGAGGTTAATTCTGGAGATATTTTAGTTGGTAAAATTTCTCCAAAAGGAGAATCAGATTTAACTCCAGAAGAAAAATTATTAAGAGCAATTTTTGGTGAAAAAGCTCGCGACATCAAAGATACTTCTTTGGTTGTCCCTCATGGAAAAAGAGGGAGAATTATTGGTATTAAGATATTTTCAAGAGATAGAGGAGATAAACTAGAAGCAGGAATTATTAAACGTATTGTTATTGAGGTGGCTGTTTTAAGAAAAGTTCAAGCCGGAGATAAGTTAGCTGGACGACATGGAAATAAAGGAGTTATTTCTATTGTTAAACCAGTAGAAGATATGCCTTATTTAGCTGATGGTACACCAGTTGATATTGTATTAAATCCTTTAGGCGTTGCTTCTCGTATGAATTTGGGTCAAATTTTAGAAACTCATTTAGGTTGGGCAGCTTATAATTTAGGATATAGAGCAATAACCCCAGGTTTAGATTCAGTTAATGAAAAAGAAATTAGTGAAGAACTTAAAAAAGCTGGTTTGCCAGAGAATGGTAAAACTATTTTATTTGATGGCAGAACAGGAGAGCCATTTCACCAACCGGTTACTGTTGGTTATATTTATATGATGAAATTAAATCACTTAGTCGAAGACAAGGTTCATATGAGATCCATTGGTCCTTATTCATTAATTACTCAACAACCCCTAGGAGGAAAAGCTCAATTTGGCGGCCAAAGGTTTGGCGAAATGGAGGTTTGGGCTTTAGAAGGTTATGGTGCAAAAAATACTTTACAGGAAATGTTAACTATTAAATCTGATGATGTTTTAGGAAGGTCAGCAGCTTATGAAGCAATTATTAGGGGAGAAAAAATTAAAAAACCGAATATTCCAGCATCATTTAATGTTTTAATGAATGAAATTAAAGCTTTAGGATTAAACATTGAGCCACTTTATGATTCAAATTCTGCTCATAAAGATGATTTTAAAGCTTTAAAAATATCTATAGCATCGCCAGAAGATATTCTTTCTTGGTCCTATGGTGAAGTTTTAAAACCTGAAACTATTAATTATCGAACACAAAGACCAGAAAAAGATGGATTATTTTCTGAACGCATTTTTGGCCCAGTAAGAGATTATGAATGTGCTTGTGGGAAATATAGAAAAATTAAATATAAAGGAATAATTTGTGATAAATGCGGTGTAGAAGTTACTAGATCATATGTTCGTAGAGAAAGAATGGGGCATATTAAGTTAGCTGTTCCTGTTTCTCATATATGGTTTTTAAAGAGTGTTCCTTCAAGATTAGGTTTAATTTTAAATGTTTCTTCTGCAAAATTAGAAAGCGTTATTTATTATATTGATTATATTGTTACTGAGGTTGATGAAAATAGAAAACAAGAAGTTTTAGCTGAGATTGATAATGAATTAAAAAATAAATTAAAATTAGTTGATTCTAAAAATAAAGAATTGAAATTAGAATTAACTAATGAAGCTAATAAATTAAAACAAATTTTAAATTCTTTAAATCCTGGATTTATTTTAAATGAAAATGAATATTTTGATTATAGTAAAAAATTTGCTGGCGTATTTAAAGCCGGAACAGGAGCAGAAGCAGTTAGGCAAATTTTAGAAAAAATAGATTTAAAAAAGGAAATTAAAGCAATTGAAAAATATCTTGAAAATAGTAAAGATCCTATTTCTGAGGTAAGGCATTTAAAAAGATTAAAAATTTTCCGTTCAATGCTTAAAAACGATATTAGGCCAGAGTGGATGATTTTAACAGTTTTGCCAGTGCTACCTCCAGATTTAAGGCCAATGGTAGCTTTAGATGGCGGCAGATTTGCAACATCAGATTTAAATGATTTATATCGTAGAGTTATTAATAGAAATAATCGTTTAAAAAAGCTTTTAGAGATTAAAGCTCCAGAAATTATTATAAAAAATGAAAAAAGAATGCTTCAAGAAGCAGTTGATTCATTAATTGATAATTCAGCTCGCTTTGGTAGCCAACAATTATCTTCTCGTAAAAGACCACTTCGATCTTTAGCTGATATGTTAAAAGGTAAACAAGGTAGGTTTAGACAAAATCTTTTAGGTAAAAGAGTTGATTATTCTGGGAGATCAGTTATTGTTGTTGGTCCAAAATTAAAAATTAGTGAATGTGGTATACCTAAAAAAATGGCTTTAGAGCTTTTTAAGCCATTTGTAATAGGAGAATTAATCAAAAGAGGTTTAGCTTTTAATGTTAGAAATGCTAATAGATTAATTGAGCAAGAAACAGAAGAAATATGGTCTATTTTAGAAGAATTAATTCAAAACAAGAGAGTTTTACTTAATCGTGCTCCAACATTACATCGTTTAAGCGTTCAAGCTTTTAAACCAATTTTAATTGAAGGATTAGCTATTCAAATTCCGCCATTAGTTTGTTCTGCTTTTAATGCTGATTTCGATGGAGATCAGATGGGCGTTTATTTGCCATTATCTGATGAAGCTCAAAAAGAGGCTGATGAAATAATGGCTTCCGAAAAAAATATTTTAAAACCAGCTACTGGAGATTTGATTGCTAATCCAACTCAAGATTTTGTTTTGGGAATATATTATCTAACCATTAATCCAGAAGAAGAAAAACCAGTTAAATATTTTTCTACATTTGATGAGGCTTTATTAGCTTATATTATGGGATATGTTAAAATTCATAATTTAATTCAGGTAGGAGATATTAAAACTACTATTGGTAGAATTATTTTTAATGAATCTTTAGAAAATTTGATACCATTTGTTAATGATGTTTTAAACAAGAAAAAACTTTCTAAATTGATTGAAGATATTCGCGACAAATTTGGCACTGAAAAAACAGTTGAAATTATTGATAAATTAAAGTTATTAGGTTTTGAGTACGCAACTTTAAGTGGAATAACTTGGTCAATCTATGATCTTATTGTTCCAAAAGAAAAACCGGAAATTATAAAAAAAGCAGAACAAGAAATTGAAGTTATTAGACAACAATATGAAGAAGGTTTCTTAACTAATGCAGAAAGAAGATTAAAAGTAATTAATATCTGGAATGGCGTTCAGTCTAAAATAACTCAGTTAGTAAGAAACGTTTTATCAAATAAAAATCCTATTTTTATGATTATTGATTCTGGATCTCGTGGTTCCTGGGCTCAACCAATTCAAATGTTTGGCATGAAAGGTTTAGTTTCTAATCCTAAAAATGAAACAATTGAAGTGCCAATTAAATCATCTTATAAAGAAGGATTAAGAGTATTAGAGTATTTTATTTCAACCCATGGCGCTAGAAAAGGAACAGCTGATACTGCATTAAAGACAGCACAAGCTGGATATTTGACTAGAAGATTAGTTGATGTAAGTCAAGATGTTTTAATTAGAGAAGAAGATTGCGGAACCAAAGATGGAATAATTATTTCTAAACAAGATAGTAAAGATGCGGGAGTTGCTTTTGAAAATAGAATTTTTGGTAGAGTAAGTTTAGAAGATATTAAAATTGATAATAAAATTATAGTTAAAGCAGGAGAAATTATTAATAAAAAAGCAACAGAATTAATTGTTTCTTCAGATATTGAAAGTATTAAAGTTAAATCTCCAATAACTTGTAAAACTTTATATGGTATTTGTGCTAATTGTTATGGTTATGATTTAGGTTACAATGAAAAAGTTAAAATTGGTTCAGCAGTTGGAGTTGTTGCTGCTCAATCTATTGGTGAACCGGGCACCCAGCTTACGATGCGTACTTTTCATATTGGTGGAGTTGCTGGAGTTGATATCACTCATGGTTTGCCACGTGTTGAAGAATTATTTGAGGTTAGATCTCCAAAAGGAAAAGCCATTGTTTGTGAAGTTAACGGGAAAGTTATTAATATAGAAGAAGTCAATAATCAAAAGAAAATTATTATCGAAGTTGAAGATAATAAAAAATCTAAAAAAACTAAATTAGTAGAATATATTGTTCCTCGTAAATCTATTTTGTTTGTTAATGTTGGGGATAAAGTTTCTAAGGGAGATCAGATTTCAGAGGGTAATATTGATTTAAGAGAGATGTTAAAATATAAAGGAGAAGAAGATGTTATTAGATATTTAATAAATGAAATTCAAAGAATTTATGCTGCCGAAGGATCTCCAGTACACAGTAAACATATTGAGATTATTATTCGTCAAATGTTTTCTAGAGTAAAAATTATTGACCCAGGAGATTCTACAGATTTTGTTTTTGGTGAAATAGTTGAAAAATCAAAATTTTTAGAAGTTAATCGTGAACTGAAAAAAATGGGAAGAAAACTTGCTCATGCTGAACAATTAATTTTAGGCATTACTAATGTAGCCTTATCTAATGACAGCTTCTTATCTGCTGCTTCATTCCAAAATACAGCAAAAATTTTAGTTAAGTCTGCTACTGAAGGCAAAATTGATTACTTAAGAGGATTAAAAGAAAACGTAATTATTGGAAGACTTCTTCCAGGAGGAGAATTGCCTAAATACGATAATTTAATTCCAGAAAGAAATAAAAAAGTTATAAGTGACAAAAAATAATAATTAACTTGATTTTATTGAATTATTTTGTTATTTTATGATTATGGATATTGATTTAAAAACAGAAGAATTAAAAGTATATGAATTATCTTTTTTAATTGAAGATCCTGTTATTAGCGAAAAAATTTTAAATTTATTAAAACAATTTAATGCTGAAATTGTTTTAAATAAACAACCAGAAAAAATTAATTTGGCTTATCCCATAAAAAAACAAAATCAAGCTTTTTTTGGCTTTGTTTATTTTAAAGCTTTGCCAGAACAAATTATAGAGATAGATAAAATTTTGCATCAAGAAAAAGATTTGTTAAGATTTATGATAATTAAGGATCCAATTATTAAAGATAATAAAAATACTCAAAATAAAAAATCTCATAATTTAAATATTAAAGAAAAAAATAATTTTGATCATTTAACTAATGAGGCTTTAGAGAAAAAATTAGAAGAAATATTGGAAGAAAAATAATATAATAAATATATGAATCTCAATAAAGTTTTTTTAATAGGGAGAATAACAGCTAATCCAGAAATTAGAAAAACTCCATCTGGGCAATCAGTAACTAATTTCACTGTTGCTACTAATAGAGTTTGGACAAATAAAGATGGCTCAAAACAACAAGAAACAGAATTTCATAATGTTGTAGTTTGGGGGAGGCAAGCTGAGATAGCAAATCAATTTTTGAATAAGGGTAGTATTGTTTTTATTGAAGGTAGATTAAAGACTAGAAATTGGCAAAATAAAGAAGGCATTACTCGTTATGTTACAGAAATTATTTGTGAGCGTTTGCAACTTGGACCTAGGCCAGTTAACCAGAATTCTTCTTACAAAAATTTTGAAGTTATAAATTCTCAAGAATTGAATAATAATGAATTTCAAAATATTGATCCTATACAGGATAATGGAATACCAGTTATTGATTTAGAAGAAGAAAAATCAGAAGAAGATTTGCCTTTTTAGTTTTTTATAATATTTTAAATTTGATTTAAATTAAAAAATAACATATAATTATTATATGGCTAATCAATGTTTTTTTTGTTCTCAAAATTTAAAAAAAATAGATTATAAGGAGGTTGCTTTACTTAAAAGATTTATTTCTTCGCAAGCTAAGATTATTGATCCAAAACATACTGGAACTTGTGCTAGCCATCAAAGAAAATTAGCTAAAGCAATTAAAAGAGCTCGTTTTATGGCTTTATTGCCATATACTCGTAGTTGAAAATGTTGAAAATTAATATTGATTTATTTTATTTAATTTATAATTTTGGCAAAAATAATATTTTATTAATTGATTTTGGAATTTTTTTAGCTAAATATTTATTATATATATTAATTTTTATTTTATTTTATTTTATTTTATTTAGTAAATTTGATTCAAATTTAAAAAATTTAAAGCATCATAGATTAATGTTATTTATTGAATTGAATTTAGCGGCTTTGATTTCTAGGGGGATTGTTGCAAAATATATTAGTTTTTTTTGGCCACAACAGAGACCATTTGATTATTTAGGTATAAAATCTTTTATTTCCGAAAGTGGACCTTCTATGCCTTCTGGTCATGCTACGTTTTTATTTGCTATTAGCATGATTGTATTTTTTTGGAATAAAAAATGGGGCATAATTTATTTTGTTTTAAGTTTTATTAATGGATTATCTAGAATTTTTGTCGGAGTTCATTGGCCACTTGATATCTTGGTTGGTATATTCGTTGGAATATTTTGTTCTATTTTAACTCATTATTTTTTTAAAAAAGAAATGGATAAGCTTTTATATTTAAATAAACTTAGTTATGACAATTAAAAATAAACTTAGTTATGACAATTAAAGATTTTATAAGAAATAATCCAAACAGTCTGGTGGCTTTGGCTTATAATTTTGCTTTTAATGCTCATTTGGGGCAAAAAAGAAAAAGTGGCGAACCTTATTTTAATCATTGTGTTGCCGTAGCTGATATTTTACTTTCTTGGAATATGGATGATGAAACTTTAGCAGCTGGATTATTGCATGATGTTTTAGAGGATACAAAAACAACTCAAGAACAAATTAAAAAAAATTTTGGAGAACAAATTTTATTTCTAGTAGATGGAGTTTCTAAATTAGGGAAAATTAAATATAGAGGAATTAAACAAAAAGCAGAAAACATGAGAAAATTTATTTTTGCATTAAGTACAGATTTGAGAGTAATTTTTATAAAATTAGCTGATCGTTTACATAATATGCGGACCTTGAATTTTTTATCAAAAGATAAACAAAAAAGAATTGCTTTAGAGACAGATGAAATTTATGCTCCAATTGCTTATCGATTAGGAATGCAAAGTTTATCTGGAGAATTACAAGATTTAGCTTTCCCTTATATTTATCCCGATGAGTATAAATGGTTAATTAAAAACGTTAAAGAAAAATATGAAACAAGAACTTCTTATTTAAAAAAAATTGTGCCAATTTTAAAAGAAGCTTTAATTAAAAATAATATTAAAGTTTTAAATTTAGACTTTAGAGCAAAACGATGGAGTTCTCTTTATAAAAAACTTCTTTTGTATGATATGGATATAGAAAAAATTTATGATTTAGTTGCTTTAAGAATAATTGTACCAGAAATTCCTGATTGTTATGCTGCTTTGGGTATAGTTCATGAATTATGGCCTCCTTTGCCAGGAAGAATTAAAGATTATATTGCAATGCCAAAACCAAATGGATATAAAAGCTTACATACCACAGTTATTGGTCCAAATGATAAAAAAATTGAAATTCAAATTCGCACAAAAGAAATGCATGAAGAAAATGAATTTGGAATAGCAGCGCATTGGATTTATAAGTATAAAAAATATGCTAAAAATTTAGGTGGAGTTAAATTAGAAAAAGAGTTAGATTGGATTAAACAATTAAATGAGTGGCAAAATAAAAAACAAAATGATGATTCTTCTTTTGATTTTTTAAAATATTTAAAAATAGATTTTTTTAAAGATAGAATTTTTGTCTTAACTCCAAAAGGAGATGTATTAGATTTGCCCAACGGCTCAACTCCAGTTGATTTTGCTTATCATATTCATTCTGAGGTGGGTAATTCTTGTGTTGGCGCAAAAGTTAATGATAAAATTGTTCCTTTGAATTATAAATTGAAATCAGGAGATATAGTAGAAATTTTAACTCAAAAAAATAAAAAACCGTCAGAAGATTGGTTAAGTTTTGTTTGCACTTCTATTGCTAAGGATCATATAAAGTCTGCTTTAAAACAAAAAAATAATTTTAAAAATTTACCCAGTAAAACAGAAATTAGAATAGTAGCTTTATCAAATAAAGAATTAATTAAAAATATTTCTTCGATTATTTTAAGATCTCATTTTAATATTTTAAGTTTTAAAACAGAAGATGTTTATAGTAAAAGTTATCAAATTAATCGCATTGAAATAGATTCGACTAATAAAGAAAAAATAGAAAAATTAATTTTAAAACTTAAAGATAATTTAAAAGATATTAAGGAAATAAGTTATAAAATAATTTAATCTTCTGTATTTTCTGAAGTTATTTTAGAAACTATATTTTTAAGTTCTTCTTCGGAATAAAATTCAATAATAATTTTGCCATTTTTACCTTCTTTTGAAATTTTAACTGGAGTTCCAAAAGTTAGCTTTAATTTTTCTTCTAAAATTTTTATTTCTGGATCAATAATTTGAATTTTGTTTGAAAAATTATTTTCTTTATTTAATTTAATTGCATTAATTTTATATTTTAATTCTCTAGTGGTTAAATTTGATTTTAAAAGATCTTCAAATAATTTTTGTTGTAAAGCCTTGTCTTCTATAGTCAAAAGTAATCTACCATGACTTTCGCTTATTTTGCCTTCGCTGATTGCGTTTTGAATATCTTGAGGTAAATCAAGCAATCTTAAAGCATTAGCTACGGCTTCACGGCTCTTTCCTAATCTGGATGCTATTTCTCTTTGAGTTAATCTAAATTCATCTTGTAATCTTGCAAAGGCTCTAGCTGTTTCAATAGGATTTAAATTTTCTCTTTGAATATTTTCAATGATTGCTAATTCTAATCCTTCTTGTTGGGCACTAATATTTCTAATTATTGCTGGTACAGTTTCTAGTCCAAGTTTTTTTGATGCTAACCAACGCCTTTCTCCAGCAATAATTTCATATTCTACTTCTGTTCCGGTTGGTACATCTTTTTCAATTTTTCTTACAACTAGCGGTTGAATAATTCCAAATTGTCTAATAGATTCGGCTAGTTCGTTAATGCTTTCTTCATTAAAATCCTTTCTAGGTTGATGAGGATTAGGTCTAATTTTTGAAACTTCTATATAAAAAACAGAATCAGCTTTAATATTTTTATTGCGATTTAATTGATAATTTTCATAACTTTGGTTATTAATTAATTTTTTTTCTTTTGGCGATTCTAATTCTATTTTTGAATTTGTTTTTAGCAATAGTTCTTCATGCTCTTCTTTAATCAATTCTGGTTTATGTTCTTGAAGCAGTTTTTCTTGATGATTTTCTAGAAATTTTTCTTCTTTATTTTCTAATAAATTTTTATTTTGAATATTTGAACATGAATTTGATGATTGATTTTGATTAGTTTGAGTATTTAAGTTAGTTTGTTGATTATTGAATTGGTTTTGTGTTAAATTTTGTTCTGAATTTTGATTTAAATCAGAATTATTATTTGGGCTATTATTTGATTGATTTTGTGGAGGAATTAATGATTCTAAACCTTTTCCTAGCATATTTTTAAAAACTTATTTGACCAGCAACATTTAAATTAATTATTTTTTTAAAAGAATTGTCTTTTGTGCTTAAATAAATATTAGATTCATAGTCGGGATCATTTTCTGTTTTTGGTAAAGCATTATTATTTTTCCATATTAAAACCCTTGGGTCAGGTGGAATAAAAAAAATCATATTTAAAAAATCATTATTTTGTTCAAATTTATGATTTTGGGGAAGATAATTTTTTTCTAATTCATAATAAGTTTGGTTTGTTAAAATATTATTTATATTTAATGATTGAATATTATTGCATTCATTAGAAGATGCCGGAGACCCATATTTAAATAAGGTATAATTATTTGTTCCATAATCTATATATATTCCATAACCACAAGTTAATCCTTTCCCAGTATAGGTTGAAATTGATAAAGATTTTGCTTTATTAATTAAATCAACCAATTTTGCTGTTTCTAAAGATAATAGAATTTGATTATTGTTAGCTTTATTATATATAATTAAAAAACTGGCTAAAGCTGTAGTTATTGCAAAAACAACAATTAATTCCACAATCGTAAATCCTTTATTATTTATTTTTAATTTTTTTTTCATAATTAATTTATGTTTTTATTATAGCATATATTTATTAAAATTTTAACTTTTTATTTTTTTTGCTGTATGATATTAGTATGAAAATTTTGGTTTTAACAATTATTTTTATATTCATTTGTTTTTTATTTTATGAAGTTTATGTTTATTTTAATAAATTTCAAGAAAAAAAATCTGAATATCAAGAAGTTGTTTTAAAATTTAATGAGATTAGTAAAAAATTTGATGATTTAAAATCAGAGTTAAATTATTATAGCAAGAAAGAAAATTTAATTAAAGATTTGAGAAAGCAATTTAATTATAAATTGCCATTTGAAAAATTAATGATTTTGGTTCCTAAAAATGCAACCTCAAATTAATTTAATGAATATTTTAAATTTCATAAAAAATAATATATTTAAAAGCAAATTAAATTTATTTTTATTTATTATTTTTTTTTCAATTTTAGGTTTAATTTTTATTTTTCAATTTGATTATTATCCGGTTTTATTTATTAATAATAATATTATTGTTGCTAAAAAAGTAAATTTAAATATTAATGCTGCCTTAAATTTTTATAATGCTTATAAAAAAATTCAGGAGAATCAAATTAATAATGATATTAAATTAAACAATCTTTCTTACAATAACGTAAAAGTTATTGTTTTGAATGAATTAATTGACAGAACCCTAATTCATGATGAATTAAAAAAAAGGTTGGGCGATAATTTAAATAATTTAGTAAATGATAAAATAAATATTTTTTTAGATAAAGAAGTTGAAAATGCAGCTTTTACAATTTATAATTTAAATAAAAAGGATTTTATTAATGAAATTTTAATTCCTCAAGCCGAAAAAGATATTTTAATTGGGCGTTTATTTTTGGAAAATAAAAATATTGATGACTGGTTAAAAGATGCAAAAATAAATTCTAAAATTATTATTTTAGATAAAAGATTTTTATGGAATGGCCAAGAAATTATATTGAATAAATGAATAACGAAGAATTGATTAAAAAATTAATTCAAAAAGGAATTTTAAAAACTCAATTAATTATTGAAGCATTTAAAAAGATTAAAAGAATTGATTTTGTATTAGACGAATTCAAAAATCAAGCTTATGAAGATCATCCGTTATCAATTGGTTTTGGGCAAACAATCTCTCAACCATTAACTGTAGCTTTTATGTTAGAACTTCTGAATCCTAAACCGGGTGAAAAAATTTTAGAAATTGGATCTGGCTCAGGATGGCTAACTGCTTTATTGGCTTATTGTGTTTCCTATCCTCCAAAAAATAAAGAATTAAAAAAGTTTCATCCAAAAGTTATAGCAATAGAAAGAATCCCAGAATTGAAAAATTTTGCTCAAACAAATATTTCAAAATATAATTTTATTTTAAGTGGTGTTGTAGAGTTAATTTTAGAAGATGGAAGTAAGGGATATCTGCCAGAGGCTCCTTATGATAAAATAATCTCTAGCGCTAGCGCAAGTTATATCCCAGTAGCTTGGAAAAATGAACTTAAAATTGGTGGCAAAATTGTTGCTCCGGTTTTAAATTCAATAGAAGTTTATACAAAACTAAATCAAGATGATTTTGATATTAAAATTTATAAGGGTTTTAGTTTTGTTCCTTTAGTTATTGAAAATGGCAGTGGAAGTATGTAGAGCGGAATTAGTATAGTGGTAGTACATCTGCTTCCCAAGCAGAAGGCACCGGTTCAATTCCGGTATTCCGCACTTTTATAAAATTAATGGAGTTTTATAAAAATTTAAAATATAATTATCAACAATATTGGTTATTGATTAAAATTTTGATTATATTATAATTAAAATATGAATTATGAAGATAGATTAAAAAATTTATTATTACAAGCTGCAAAGCAAAATGCGTCTGACCTTCATATTGGAGTTGGCCATCGTCCAACATTAAGAATAGATGGGAAATTACTTCCAATTTCTAACGAATCAATTTTAAGTCCAGAATCTGTTGAGGGATTGGTTATGGCATTGTTAGATGATGAAAAGAAAAATAGATTATTAAAGGAAAAACAAGTTGATTTTTCATATGGTTTTGAAGATAAGGCTAGATTTAGAGTTAATGTTTATTATCAAAAAGGTTATTTAGCAGCAGCTTTAAGATTAATTCCTGCTCGTATTATGACTATTGAAGAATTAAATTTGCCTCCAATTTTACACGATTTTACAAAATTATCTCAAGGTTTTATTTTAATTGTTGGTCCTGCTGGGCATGGTAAATCAACAACATTAGCTGCGTTAATTGACGAAATTAACCATACAAGATCAGATCATATTATTACTATTGAAGACCCAATAGAATATATTTTTTCTCAGGACCGTGGAATTGTTTCACAACGTGAAGTTGGAATTGATGTTCCAACTTTTAATGATGGTTTAAAAACTATTTTGAGGCAAGACCCAGATGTTATTATGATTGGCGAAATGAGAGATAAAGAATCAATTTCAACTGCAATGACTGCAGCTGAAACTGGACATTTGGTATTTTCAACTCTACATACTAATTCTGCTTCTCAAACAATTGATCGTATTATTGATTCTTTCCCAGCCGAACAACAAGGCCAAGTTATTTCTCAGTTATCTGCTACTTTAGTAGCTATTATTTCGGAAAGGTTGGTTCCAAGAATTGGTGGTGGAAGAATACCAGCTACTGAAATTATGATTGTTAATCCAGCTATTCGTAATTTAATTCGCGAAAGAAAAGTTTATCAGATTGATTTAGTTGTTGAAACTAGTTTTCAAGAAGGAATGATTACATTAAATCGTTCTTTGGCTAATTTAGTTAAAAATAAAATTGTTTCCTTAGAGGATGCTGAACTTTATTCATTAAATCCTTCTGAATTAAGAATATTAATTGAAAGAATATGAAGTTTAGATATCAAGCTAGAACAAAAGAAGGTGAATTACAAGTTGGCTTCGTTGAGGCTGGAAGCCGTGATTCGGCTGAAAAAATTTTATTAAGTCATAATCTTTTTATTTTATTATTAGAAGAGGTTGAAAAACCAAATTTTTTTACGCGTTTATTAGATTTTTTTAATAGAGTAAAACTAAAAGATTTAGTTATTTATTATCGTCAAATGTCTGTTTTGTTTGAATCTCAAATACCTTTAAATAGAATTTTGGAGACATTATATAATCAAACTTCTAATCCTAACTTAAAAGAAGCAACGTACGAAGTTTTAGAAGATATTCAAAAGGGCCTTTCTTTTTCACAAGCAGCTGAAAAACAAAAAAGTGTTTTTTCAGAATTTGCAATTAGTATGATTCGTTCTGGTGAGGTTACTGGAAATTTGGATAAAGTAATTTCATTTTTAGCTGATTATACCGAAAGAGAATTTTCTTTAATTTCAAAAGCAAAATCAGCTGCAGTTTATCCAGTTGTTATTATTGGTGTTTTTATTATTGTTTCCGGAATTATGGTAACAATGGTTTTTCCTCAAATCAAACCAATTTTTGATCAATCTGGTGTGAAATTGCCATTTTTTGCAAATTTACTTTTGGGGCTTTCTGCAATTTTAACTGATTGGTGGTTTGTTATTGTAATATTTTTAATTATTTTTACTTTATTATTAATTGATTTTATACAAACAGATGAAGGAAAGGCTTTATTTGATGAGCTTAAATTAAGATTGCCTTTATTGCGTAAAGTATTTTTACCAATTTTAATGTCAAGATTTGCTAATGCTAGTGCTTTATTAATTAAGGGAGGTGTTCCAGTGGCTCAAGCTATGGAAATAGTTTCTAATACTATTAATAATATTATTTATCAGGATTTATTTAAAAAAATAGCTAACGAAGTAAAAGCTGGAATGAATTTATCAGAAGCAATTATAGAATTTGGAAATTATTATTTTCCAGAACTTGTTCCTCAAATGATTAGTGTGGGAGAGACAACCGGACAATTAGATAAAATGTTTGAGCGAATTGCTAATTTTTATGCTCGTGAAGCAGATAATATTGTTAGTAATTTAGCTGAATTGATTCAGCCAATTTTAATTATTGGAATTGGTATTTTGGTGGCCCTACTTTTTGCTTCTATTTTAGTTCCAATTTATAATCTCACTTCGGTTATTAGTTAAGTTTTTTTTAAAAAAATGTTATAATTAATAATTATAAAAGGTCGAATTTTAATTTAATAATAAATAAAAATGAATAAAAAAGGTTTTACATTAATTGAGCTTTTGATTGTTGTTGCTGTAATTGGTATTTTAGCTTCTGTGGTTTTAGTTGGGCTTGGTCCAATTCAAAAACAAGGTCGAGATGCTAGAAGAATATCAGATTTAAGACAAATTCAGAATGGATTAGAACTTTATTATAATAAAAATGGAGCTTATCCTCAACAATCATGGGGAGCTTTTCAGGCATCTACTCTAACTGGCGCAAATATTGGAGTAAGCAATGTGCCTTCTGATCCTACTGCTGGTCGAAGTTATTATTATGAATCTGCTAATGGCACAACTTATTGTTTAGGAGCTCAATTAGAAGATTTAAATAATCCAAATTGGAGAAGAAGTGTTAATTGTAATAGCTCTTGTTTTAATGGCTCTGGTTCTGGTAACCCAACAACTGGTCAATATTATTGTGTAAGTTTGTAATAATTTTAAAATTTTTATATATTTAAAGCAGTATCAAATGATACTGCTTTAAATTTGAAATTTATTGGATTTTATAAAAATATGATTTATATAATTTTATTTTTATTTGGCGCATCTTTGGGTAGTTTTATCAACGTTTTATCTTTAAGATATAAAGAAGATAAATTTATTTTAAGTAGGGAAATTATTGGTGGTAGATCCCATTGTAGAAATTGTAAGAAAATTTTAAAATGGTATGAGCTTATTCCAATTCTTAGTTTTATTTTTCAGAGTGGAAAATGTCGTCATTGTAAAACAAAATTAATTTGGCAATATTTTTGGGTAGAATTAATTTGTGGATTAATTCCAATTTTAACTTTTATTTATTTTCAAAATAATTTAATAACATTTTTTCCAAAAACCATATCTAATTTTTTTTATTTTTGGTCATTTATTTTAATTTGGGATTTAATTTTATTAACTTTAGTTTTAATTTCTTTAATTGATTTAAAATTAAAAATTATTCCTAATGAAACTATTATTTTTTTAATAATTTTAGGCATAGCTTTAAATTTATTAATAGTTTACAATTGGAATGAATTTTATTCTTTTTTGGGTCAATACAATTCATTTTTTGGTGATTTTACTAATTTTAAAGAAAATAGATTAATAGCTTTTATTTTTGCTTTATTATTTTTTGGTGGAATAATTTTGGTTACCTTGGGGCAAGGAATGGGCATGGGAGATTTAAAATTAATGATTGCTTTGTCAATAATTTTTGGTTGGCCAGAAACTTTAATAATTTCAATTTTAAGCTTTATTTTAGGGGGGATAGTAAGTTTAATTTTGATTTTAAAATATAAAACTAATTTAAAAGGAATTTTGCCTTTTGGCCCCTTTATTGTTATTTCTTCTTTTTTAACCTTATTTTTGGGAAAACAAATTTTAGAATTTTATTTTTATATAATGAATTTTTTTAATTAGCAGTCTTGACTTTTAATTGCTAATTAATATATAATAAATTTATGTTAGAGACAAGAAAAAGAGATATTCTTTTTGCATTAATTAATGAATTTATTAAAAAAGGAGAGCCAATTAGTTCTTATGATTTATATAATTCTTATGATTTTGGAATAAAGCCAGCAATGATTCGTAATGAATTATTAGAACTTGGAAAATTAGGCTATTTAAATCAGCCTCATTATTCTTCTGGCCGAGTTCCTACTGATTTGGCTTATGAATTATTTGTTGAAAGTATTTTAAATTCTAATTTGGATTTAAAAATAGATAAATTTTTAATTGATGGTTTTGAAAAAATGGAATGGAGATTTTTGGCTGAAAGATTATCTAAAATATTAGGAGTATTAAGTTTTATAACCAATATTCCAGAAGAAGAATTTGTTTATAAAGAAGGCCTGGAATATTTAATTGATAAATCTGATTGGCAAACTAAAGACGAAATAAAAGAAATAGTTCATGATTTTGAGAATCTAGAAGATAATTTAGCAAAACAAGATCAAATTTTAGAAGAAGAAAATTTTATAAAAGTTTTTGTTGGAAAAAGAAATCCATTAACTAAAAGTGATTCTTTATCAATTATTATGGCTGATTATGATGTAAAACAAGAAAGAATTTTGCTTTTGACAATGGGTCCTAAAAGAATGAATTATAAAAAAGCATTTTGTATTTTCAAAGGTCTTAAAAAATATTTTTATTACAATGGATGAAGAATTAAAAAATAACAGCATAAATTCCGGAAATAATTCTGATCAGCAAGACGCCGAAAAAAAAGATATTTCTATTGATGAATTAAAACAGAAAATTGTTCAGTTAGAAAAAGAAAGGGATGAATATTTATCTGGGTGGCAAAGGGCTAGAGCTGATTTATCTAATTATAAAAAAGATGAATTATTAAGATTTTCTGAATTTTCTAAATATGCTATTGAAAAACTAGTTTTAGATTTAATTCCCGTATTAGATAGTTTTGATTTAGGCATTGCAGCAATGGAAAAATCTGGTCCTGTTGATAAGGGAATTTATATGATTAAAGCTAAATTGGAGGATGTTTTAAAAAATTATGGTTTAAAAAGGATTAATATTGAAATTGGCAAAGAATTAAACCCAGAAATTGCTGAACCGATTATTGAGGTAGAGTCAGATAAAGATTCAGGAATTGTTTTAGAAGAAGTTGAAGCTGGATATAAGC
>JANWZH010000005.1:0-2179 GCA_025054755.1 Patescibacteria group bacterium | reverse complement strand
TCTTATATTTTAGCTAAATTAAAAGCTGATGCTGAAGCTAAATTAGGCGAAAAAATAGAAGAGGCAGTTATTACTGTTCCAGCTTATTTTGATGATTCTCAAAGACAAGCTACTAAAAATGCTGGAGAAATTGCTGGTTTTAAAGTAAGGCGTATATTAAACGAACCAACTGCTGCAGCTTTAGCATATGGTTTTGGTAGTAAAAAGGGTTTATCTGGCAATAAAAAAGTTGTAGTTTATGATTTTGGGGGGGGAACATTTGATATTTCTGTTTTAGAGGTTGGCGATGATACTGTTGAAGTTAGAGCTACTGGTGGAGATATGCACTTAGGTGGTGATGATTTTGATAGATTAATATTAGAATATTTAGTTTCTGAATATAAAAAAGAAGAAGGAATTGATTTATCAAAAGACCCATTAGCTTTACAAAGATTAAAAGAAGCTGCTGAAAGAGCAAAGCATGAATTATCTGTGGCTTTAGAAACTGAAATTAATTTGCCATATATTTCTTCTGATGCTTCTGGTCCAAAACATTTCTTAATGAAATTAACAAGAGCCAAACTTGAAAATTTAGTTATGCATTTAATTGAAAAATCTATTGATTTAACTCGTCAAACTGTTACTGCTAAACCTCCTAAAGGAGCAGGTTTTGATATCAGAGATATTGATGAAGTTATTTTAGTTGGTGGGCAAACTAGAATGCCAGCTATTTTTGAAGCAGTTAAAAATTTATTTGGCAAAGAACCTCATCGTGGGATTAATCCAGATGAAGTTGTGGCAATGGGGGCTGCTATTCAAGCTGGAATATTGCAAGGCGACGTAAAAGATATTTTGCTTTTAGATGTTACTCCTTTGACTTTGTCGATTGAAACATTAGGAGGCGTAGCAACTCCAATGATTCCTAAAAATACAACAATTCCAACTTCTAAAACTCAGATTTTTTCAACTGCAGCTGATAATCAAACTTCTGTTGAAATTCATATTATTCAAGGCGAAAGACCTATGGCTTCAGACAATAAAACTTTAGCTAGATTTATTTTAGATGGGATACCTCCAGCTCCGCGTGGTGTTCCGCAAATAGAAGTTACTTTTGACATTGATGCTAATGGCATTTTAAATGTTTCTGCTAAAGATAAAGCAACTGGCAAAACTCAATCAGTTAGAATTGAAGCTACAACTGCTTTATCAAAAGAAGAGATAGAAAGATTAAAAAGAGAAGCTGAAGAGCATGCTCAAGAAGATTTACATAAAAAAGAATTGATTGAATCCAGAAATCAGGCCGAAAGCATGATTTATTTAGCTGAAAAATCTTTAAAAGATGCTGGAGATAAATTGCCTACTGAATTAAAAAATAATATTAATGAAAAATTGGAACAATTAAAAAAAGTTAAAGAATCTGAAAATATTAATGAAATTAAATCAGCAATTGCTAATTTATCAGCCGAACTTCAAAAAATTGGGCAAATGATGTATAATCAAAATCAAGATGGATCAAATTCCAACGAAACAAAATCCTAAGGGTGGATTTGAAACTATATATTTTAAAGAAGAAAAAAAAATATCGCCCGAATTTATTAAATCTATCATTTTTGATGCTTTAAATTTAATTACTGTTGGTTTTTTTAGCTATTTTTCTTATAAATATTTAAATAATAAAGCCGGAATTATTCCGGCTTTATTATTTGGTATTTTTTATTTTATTATTATTCTTTTTGAATCAGCTTTAAATAAATCAATAAAAAAAAGATTATTAATTGTTTTTCTAGAAAGTATTATATTTTTTTATTTTTGGTTTAATTTTACAAATATATATACAATATTAAATTTGTGGATTGTTTTTTTAATGTTTCGTTTTTGGGGCGAAGTTCAAACTTTTAATAATTTTCAAAATTATTTACAAATTAAATTTAATAAACTAACTTACCATAATTTTTCTAAATCATTAATTGCTATTATTTTAGTTTTTACTGGGTTTTATATTGTAAATATGAATATTAATAATTCTGAAAGTTTTTTATCTCAAAATTTTTTTAATAATTTTTGGAATAGTTTAAGTTATGTTTTTAAAAAAATTTATCCCGAAATTAATATTGATGGGTCTTTAAATGATTTATCTTATAGTTTAGCTATTTATCAAATTAAATATAAGTCTGATTTTAAAAATCTTTTACCAGACGAA
>JANWZH010000004.1:11141-28959 GCA_025054755.1 Patescibacteria group bacterium | reverse complement strand
AGCTGGAGCTGATGATATTATATTTCAGACAGCAAGCGCAGAAAGAATGAGAATTTTAGAAAGCGGGAATATAGGAATTGGAACATCAACATCTTCCGCTCCTCTTACCATTAGAAGGTCTAATACTGGCAATGCTTTTGTTGTAAGAAATACTGGTGATACTTCTGATGTATTTGTAATAGATAGTTCTGGTTTAATTACAACCGGAACTTGGAACGGGTCAACTATCTCTGTATCTTACGGAGGAACTGGTGCTACAACCGCTTCTGGTGCAAGAACTAATTTGGGTGCGGCATCATCAGGAGTAAATACAGATATAACAGCAATTCAAGGGTTAAATCAACAAAACGCTATTCAAATAAATCCTTATGGAACTTCATCTGGTAATACTGGTGAAATTAGATTTTTGGAACTTTCTGCTAATGGAACTAATTATGTAGGATTTAAGGCACCTAATTTAATAGGTAATAATGTTATATGGACTCTTCCAAACGCAGATGGAACAAGTGGACAAGTTTTAACAACAGATGGGTCTGGTAATCTTTCTTGGACCACAATCTCTGGAAGTGGAGGAATAGGTGGTTCTATTTCAACTGGACAAGTTGCTTTTGGAACAGCATCAAATACAATCGGCGGTTCTAATAATTTATTTTGGGACAATACTAATACAAGATTAGGTGTTGGGACTAATTCTCCACAAAATACACTTCACGTTTCTGGGGCAGCAAGAATAACTGGCAATTTAACATTAGATACACCATTAGATTTTAGGTCTGTTGATTTATCTAATATTTTCAGAAGACCATTTATTTTTACTGATTTTCTTGGAGCATCTGGAGCCGCTACTTTGGAAGCGCACATTCCGCTTGACTATGTTGCTATATCTTCTGGAACAACATCAAAAATAGCAGGTGAGCCAAGCCATCCCGGAATACAAAGAATAACATCTTCAACAACCGCTAATTCAGGTGGTTATGTCCTTACAGATATAACTGCATTTAGAATTGGAGGCGGCGAAGTATTTGAAATAGTTTTTAGACATTTAGTTGCTTCTGGAACTAACACTACAATAAGAATGGGTTTTATAGATACAACAACATCTGCCGATGCTGTTGATGGAGTTTATTTTGAATTGGCAAATAATTTAAATCTTGTTGGCAAAACTTCAAATAACTCAACGAGGTCAACAACTGGGACGTCTTATACTATTTCTACGAATACTTGGTATAGAGCAAGATTGGTTGTTAATTCAAACGCTACGCAGGTTGATTTTTATCTTTTTTCTGAAAGCGGAACGCAACTTTGGACTTCTTCTTTAACTACAAATATACCAACCGCATCAGGAAGAGAAACTGGATTAGGATTTATTGCTACAAACTCTGGAACAACAGCAACAGCATTGTTTGATGTTGATTATCTTGCTTCTTGGTATACAAGGGACTTGACAAGATAATTACCATTTTTATAATTAAAATATATGTTTCTAAAATTAAGAACGCAAGAAAATTTTGTTAGATTTTATAAGTTGCTTGTTAAACTTTTTAAATATGATTTTCTTGTTAATTTTATATTCTTAAAAGAAAACGGAGAAGAAGTTGAAGATGAAAAAGCAAAAGAAATTATTAGCGAAATAAATTCTATTTTAGAAAAGCATAATGTAAAAATAAAAGGAGTATTTAGCGTTGTTGATAAGAAATGAAATTAAAATTTAATAATTTTAAATTGAGAGAAATTTTATTCCTCCAAGATTTTAAAAATAAGGATAAATTTGCTTTTTAAGAAGCAAATGGATGTATGAGAACAGATATAAATGTTGTAAAAAAAATCTATTTATCTATCCATTGAAATTTAGGAACCAAAAGGCATTACAACTTTAATAGCATATCTTTTTTCTTGCTATGTTAAAATTTGATTCTGGTTTTCTTTTATTAGAATTATTAATTTTGTTATATTAAATTTTTAATTATTATATCAAATTTTAATTAAAAAAACATTATTAATTTTAATATATATTTAGCAATAAAAATCCCTCTATGACTAGAGGGATTTTAGGGGATTAATCATACGGGTTTTCATTTATGCCTCCTTGACTTCTATAATTTGTCCTTGAACAATGAGGCAATTAATTTTAGTTTCCTGACCCGTTAATCCCCAAATATATTTATAAGAAGAAGAAATAATAATTTCTCCTTCTTTTAGGGCAGGTTGAATTTCTTTTAGTGGCTGTTTTACCCAACCACTTAACCAGAAAATTTTGCGCTTTGCTCCGTTTCCATCTTGGACTTCGGAATTAAGTATCATTTGACACCTCCTATATATATTATATAAAAATTAATTAAATTTGAGAATAATATTTTTTTAATTCTTTTAATTTATTTTCTTTAATACTTTCTCTGATTTCTTGAGTTAATTTATTTAGAAAATATATATTATGAGTTAATAAATTTTTAAATCCTTCTGGATTTTTATTTTTTATTTGCCAATTTATTTCTTGTTTAGTTTTTTCTTGTTTGCAAATTAAACAATCACAAAATTCATCTAAAATTGAATTGTCATTATTATATTCATTTTTATTTAAATTAATAATTTGATTTAATGACCAAATAAATCCATTTTTAGCCATTTTATATGGCAATTCAGTTTCAAACATATCAATTCCATTTTCAATAAATAAAAATAATTCTTGAATTGATTGAATATTTTTAATATATTTAATTTTATTTTCGGAATAATTTTGATTTACAATTTTTAAAATTTGAATTAATTTTTCAGCATCTGGATTTTTTAAAAAATTATTTATAATTAAACCATCAAAACTTAATTTATTTAAAAATCTAAGACTTAATTCTATTAAATTATTATCAATTCCTCCACCTAAAACACCTAAAACTTGTTGATTTGATGTTTTAGCCTCTAAAAATCTTGTTTGCCAAATATGTGATTTTTCAGTTTGTTCTAAAACAATATTTTTATTTTCAGACCATTCAATTGGTAAATCAAAAGCAGTAATGATATTTGGATTTAATTCTTCTTGAATTTTTAATGATTTTTCAGAATCAAAATAATCTTCTAATCTTTTTTGATAATCAAAAAAATTTATTCCAGAATTTAAAATTTCAATAATATTTTTTTTAGGATTATTTTCTTTTAATTTTAATATTTCTAATGAGCCAGAATCAGTTATGATTGGTTTTTGCCATTTTAAAATATCATAAATTCCAGTTGAAAAATTTATTCCTTCATCGGATAAAATTTTCCATAATTCAAAAGCATCAGTTTTAATAATTTGAATATTGATATTTTTTAGAGTTTCTTCATTGAGAGATTTTTGAAGATTATAAGTTTTAAAAACAAAAGCTGGAGTTTCTATTATTCCTTTTGATGTTTCAATTTTGCCAACTCTGGCATTATTATTTTTAGATTTATATAAAATTTGAAACATTATTATTTTACAACTGAGCCATTTTTAATTTCTTTATTTGGCACAATTAAAGCTAAATTACCGTTTTCATCTTCAGCTGCTAAAATCATACCTTGGCTTTCAATGCCTTTTATTTTTTTTGATTCTAGATTAGCAACAATGATAATTTGTTTATTAATTAAATCTTCTGGTTTATATTTATCCGCAATGCCGCTTACAATTTGACGCCATTCGTTTCCTAAATCTACTTCTAATCTTAAAAGTTTATCTGAATTTTTTATTTTTTCAGCTACTATTATTTTGCCAACTCTTAAATCTATTTTTTGAAATTCTTCTATAGTCATATTTTTATATTTTATTTTTTAAATATAAATTATAATATTTTAAAAATCAAATTAAAAAAAATGCCACATAAAATGTGGCTAAAATAAAAATGCTTTAAATTGCCCAGCCCCTACTTAATTTTTTTTGACGATTTTACTCCCTCCTCAAAGCACTTTGCCAAAAGTTCTTCGATGGCGAGAAGTAGGGCATAATCTCCTTGGGCGTTGATAGATAAGAGAAGATCGAAAAAGGGGGTTAGTATGTCTTCAGATTCTGGTGTTAGTTTTTTAATATCGAGATTTGCTAACACCTCTTCTCCATTTTTGGATATCTCATCCTCTTCTTCGATCGTCTCTTCGTTGTCAATTTCTGACAACAGTGAATAGATTTTGTTTTTTTGTTTATCGAGGATAAAGAAAATCCTCATTTTCACCTCCTTTTTAAATAATAAAATATTTTTTAAATTTAGTCAAATAAATATAAAATATTTTAGTGGGCGTTCCCTGATTTGAACAGGGGACCTTCCGCGTGTGAAGCGGACGCTCTAACCAACTGAGCTAAACGCCCAATTTAATTTTAATAATATAAAAATAATCTACAAAATAAAACCCCAATTAAGGGGTTTGAAATTTAAATAATGAGGGGGAAAAGTTTATGTACTACTATCTTTTTCCTCCTCAAAAATAATGAGTTCGGTTTTGATCTCTATAATTACCGTTTGACCTGATTGGGCTGTTTTTTTGTTTCTCATTTTTTTTGTGCCTCTTTTAAATTCGCTCCTTAGGTGCCTACAATTCCATCTTAGGCACCAACTAAGAACTTTGGCTTCAGGAATGTTTTGTTGATATTTCAAACAAAAGCATCCTGCTTTTTTGTCTTTCATTTACGCCTCCTTTCAATAAGCTAATTTTATTATAAACATTTTTTTAAAAAACAAAAAACCGATTAAAATCGGTTTTTTGTTTTTAAATAAAATTTATTTACATTATTGGATTTCAACTGTTGCTCCGGCTTCTTCTAATTTTTTCTTTATTTCTTCAGCTTCTTCTTTTTTAACTCCTTCTTTTAATGTTTTTGGAGCTCCCTCTACTAAATCTTTAGCTTCTTTTAATCCTAAATTTGTTAATTCTCTAACAACCTTAATAACATTTAATTTTTGATCTCCGCTAGATTTTAATATAACATTAAAGCTTGTTTTTTCTTCTGCGGCTTGAGACCCTGTGCCAGCGCTAGCTGCAACTGGAGCTGCAGCTGAAATTCCAAACTTTTCTTCCATTGCTTTTACTAATTCAACAATTTCAGCTGTTGTTAATGATTCTATTTTTGATATTAAATCTTGTATTTTATCATTCATATTTATAATATTTACAAATTTACGACCTTTTAGCTTTTTCTTGTAAAATATACATTAAGCTACGAAGTGGGGTAGAAATCATTCCAAGCAATTGTCCTAAAGCAACTTCACGGCTTGGCAAGGTTCCGATTTGAATTACTTCTTGTTTGTTTAATTCTTTTTGTTGCTTAATATTAAATCCGAAAAATATTTTTTCTGATGTTGAATCAAAAATTTTTTCTTTTTCTAAATTTTTTAAGAATTTATAAACCTGACTAATTCCAGATTCAATGTTATTTACAAAAATTACGCCAAAAGAATTTTTAATATTAGATAAATCAATATGGATTTTTTTATTTTTTAATCCAATGTTAAATAACCTTTTTTTAATAACTAATAATTGATTTAAATTATTTTTTAATTCTTGGCGCAATTTATTAATAAACTTAGTTGGAATTTTTGAAATATCAATAAAAATTAATCCTTCTGATTTAGAAATTAATTCTTCAGCTTTTTTTAATTCATTCTCTTTTTTGTTTTTGGTTTTCATAATTTTTAAAAATAAAAAACGGCCTTTTATTATAAAGACCGCCTATAAGGCTATTTCCCTCGGCAGGTAAGCTTTTAAAGCTTATTAAGGGTAATCCGCCTGCGGTCTTTAGAATTACTTATATAATAATATTTTTATTTGTTTTGTCAAATTTAATTGTATTTTTATTGATTTTATTTATAATAAGATTAATGATTTTTAATCCTTTTAATTTTATAAAACAAAATCTTAACCCGTCTTATTTGGGCGTTGATATTGGAACGTCTTCTATTAAAATTGTAGAAGTTGGCCAAGGAGAAAATAATCCTAAATTATTAAATTATGCTTTATTAGAAAATAAAGGATCACTTTTAAGATCTAATGCAGTTTTTCAATCTTCAGAATTAAAGATTTTTGATAAAGAAATGATTGAAATTTTAAGACAAATGATTGAAAAAATGAAGCCAACAACTAATCAAGCAATTGCTTCTATTCCAGTTTTTTCATCTTTTATAACTATTTTAAATTTTCCCGAGATGAGCGATAGAGAACTAAAACAAGCTATTGTTTTTCAAGCAAAACAATATGTTCCAATGCCATTATCTGAGGTAGCCCTAGATTGGCAAAAAATAGCTGAATATGAAGATGATCAAGGCCTTAAAACAGAAACTATTTTGTTAATTGCTATACCCCAAGATTTAATTAAAAAATATCAAAAAATTTTTAATGAAGTTGGTCTTTCTCTTTTAGCATTAGAAATTGAACCTCTTAGTCTAACTAGGAGTATTATTTGGAAAGATAAAACTCCAACTATTTTAGTTGATATTGGCAATTTAACAACATCAATTTCTTTTGTAGAAGATGGAATTTTAAAATTTGTTGGCCAAACTGATTTTGCTGGCTCATCTTTAACTAAAAGTATTTCAACAACTTTAAATATTAATCCATTAAGAGCAGAAGAAATTAAGTGTCAGAGGGGGGTTTTAGTGGGCGGAGCCGATTTTGAATTAGCAAGGTCAATGTTTTTTATTTTAGATTTAATTATTAATGAAATAAAAAAATTGGAATTTAATTTTGCATCTAATTTAAAGAAAAATATTAAATTTGAAAGATTAATTTTATCTGGAGGAGGAGCAAATTTATTAGGAATTGAAAATTATTTTTCTCATCAATTAAATATTCCAGTTATAAAGGCAGAGCCATTAAATTATATAGAATATAATTTAGAAATAAAACCATTGATTAAAGAATTAAATCCATTATTATCTGTTGCATTAGGCCTTGCTATTAGAGAACTTGTTTAATTTTCAAATAAAATTTATTATGTTATAATAATATAAATCATATTGTTTTATTTTTTAAAAATAGTAAAATAAAATTAGAATAAAAATATGCCATTGCCAGAAAAAATTATTGATGAATTAAGTAAAGAAAAGTTTGGAACTCCAGGATGGTCTTGGAAAATTTTTATGTTTAGTGTTTTTGTTTTAATAATAACAATTTCTTTTTATCTTGGTTTAAATTTTGGATATAAACCATATCTTAATTCAAAAATAAATGAGCTAGACAAACAAAAACAACAAATTTTACAATCTATTTCGGAAAATGATCAAAATAAATTAATGATTTTTTATTCACAAATAGCAAACATTTTTGATTTATTAAAAAACAAAAAAAATATTAGTCAAATTTTTAGTTGGTTAGAAAAAAATACTTTGCCTGATGTTATATTTAATAAATTTAATTTTAATAAAGCTGGAAATCAGATTAATTTAGGAGGATTTTCTTTGTCTCGAGAATCAGCCTTGAATCAAATTTTAGTTTTTCAACAATCTCCAGATGTTAATAATATTGTTTTAAATAATTTAAATTCAAATTCTGCTGGGCAAAATCAAATAGAAGTTTGGCAATTTGATGCTACTATATATTTAAAAGAGTCGTTTTTTAACTACAATCGATAATGAATCAATCAAGTAAAAGGATTTTAAGTGCTGGTTTATCATTATTATTTTTGTTTTTAGCATTATTAATTTTTATTTATTTTGTTAAGCCAGTATACAATGAAACCCAATCTTTAAGATTAGAAGTTTTGAAAAAAACTGATTTTATAAATAATCAAAAAGCTTTAATTGATCAGTTCCAAAAAATAAACCAAGATTATTTGAATCAAATTCAAAGTCAAGAAATTTTTTCTTTAATGTTACCTCCAAGCCCATCAGTTGCTGAAGCCCTAATTCAAATTTCTGGTTTATTGAAAAACAATAATTTAAAGTTTTTATCAGCTAATGTTGGCAGATCTCTTATTTTAAGCGCCAATCAAACTTCGTCTGATTCATCTATCAAACCTATTGGAACATTTGACGTAAATATTAAAATTTCTGGTGATTATATTAATTTTAAAAACTTTTTAGAACAATTAGAAACAAATATTCGTTTATCAAATATTAAAACTATTAATTTAAGTCAGATTTCTGTTTCAGATCAAAATATGAAAAATCAACAAAAAAGTTTAATATATGATTTAAGTATAGGATTTTATTATCAAAGTCAATGAAAAAAAATAATTAATATGTTAAAATAAAAATATGGCAATTGTAATTGAAGAAAATAAAGAAAAAGGATTATCTAATCTTTTATATATTGTTATTTGGATTGTTTTAATTTTGGGAATTTTAATTGGTTTATATTATGTTTTTTTTAAAAAGCCAGAAATTTATGAATCAACACTTCCAATTGATAATACAAATAATGAATTAAATAGTGTTTTGGAGGTTAAATCTCGTATTGATCTTAATAGAGTTATACAAATGACTCAATCTTTTAAAAATTATATTGATATTCCTAAAAATTTTATTAAAGGAAAAGAAAATCCATTCTTTTAAAATAATTTCATTCTTCATTATTTAATTTTTCTGGATTTTGCCAATTAACATAATTGCATCCAGGATAATTTGAACATCCCCAAAATATTTTTCCTTTAACTTTTCCTTTTTTTATTTTTCTTTGAACTAAAAATCCTGGATTTTGAGATCGTTTTTCATCTTTTAAGCATTCTGGACATTGAATATTTGTTTTAATAGCATTTTCTATTTTTTTAGTATTTTTACATTCTGGAAACCCAGAGCAAGCTAAAAATTTTCCAAATTTACCAAATTTAATAATCATTGGTTTACCGCATTTTTCACAAATTTCATTTGTTTTTTCAGCGATTAAACTTTCTTTTTTAACACTTTCATATTTTTCTTTTAAATTTTTTTCAAAGGGTTCATAAAATTCTTGAATTGTTTTTTTCCAATTAATTTTATTTTCAGCTATTAAATCAAGCTTTTCTTCTATTTGAGCAGTAAAATTAATATCAACAATTTGAGGAAAATTTTCGGTCAAAACTTTATTAACCAATATTCCAATTTCGGTTGGATAAAATTTATTATTTTCTTTGTTAACATAATTTCTTTCTTGAATAATAGAAATAATTGGTGCATAAGTTGATGGTCGACCAATGCCATATTTTTCTAAAATTTTAATTAAAGAGGCTTCAGTATATCTTGGTGGCGGTTCAGTAAAGTGCTGAATTGTTTTAATATTCAAAAGATTAATCGAATCATTTTTTGAAATCTTAGGTAATATTTTTTCATCGGTTTTTGTTTGCCAAATTTTTAAAAATCCATCAAATTCAATAATTGAACCGATAGATAATAGGGTATAATTATTTTCTTTATTTTCTCCTAGAATTTCAATTTTTGTATTTAAAAATATAGCTGGAGGAAGTTGAGAGGCAATAAATCTACTCCAAATTAAATCATATAATTTTTGATGATCTTTTCCCAAATTAATGTTTTTACTTAATATATTTGGATTTGTTGGTCGAATTGCCTCATGAGCTTCTTGAGCTAATTTAGATTTAGTTTTAAATTTATTTGGTTTTGATAATAGATATTCTTTTGGCAAATTATTTTTTATCCATTCAAAAGTTTTGGTTAGAGCTTCTTCTGAAATATTAGTTGAATCAGTTCGCATATAAGTAATTAAACCTCGTTCATATAATTCTTGAGCCAAAAACATTGTTTTTTTAGCTGAAAACTTTAAACGAGTTGATGCAACTTGTTGTAAGGTGCTTGTAATAAAGGGAGGAAGAGGGTTTTTATTAATTTTTTTAGTTTCAATATTTAAAATTTTAAAACTTGATTTTTCTAAATCTTTTTTAATTTCTAAAGCTTCATTTTCATTTTTAATATCTAATTTATTTAAAATAATATTGTTTTTTTTAATTAATTCGGCTTCAAATTTTTTTTGGTTTGCTTCAAATATAGCTTGAATTGTCCAGTATTCTTCTGGTTTAAAATTTTTAATTTCTTCTTCTCTTTCAACAATTAATCTTAAAGCTACTGATTGAACTCTTCCGGCTGATAGTCCTTTAGTAATTTTTTTCCATAAAAATGGTGATAATTTATAACCAACCAAACGATCTAAAATTCTTCTAGCTTGTTGGGCATTAACTAAATTTAAATCAATTTTTCTTGGATTTTGTAATGCTGTTTCAATAGCTGATTTTGTTATTTCATGAAAAACAATTCTTTTTGTTTTAGAATCATCTAGGTTTAAGGCTTTGCTAAGATGCCAAGCAATCGCTTCTCCTTCGCGATCTTCGTCTGTAGCTAAAATAATTTCTTCACTTTTGTCTGCTAGTTTTTTTAAAAAATTAACTGTTTTTTTTGCTTTTTGAGGAATAATATATTGAGGCTCAAAATTATTTTCAATATCAATACCTAATTTACTTTTTGGCAAATCTCTAATATGACCATAAGATGATTGTATTTCATAATCTTTGTTTAAAAAACTAGATATTGTTTTTGCTTTAGTTGGGGATTCAACTATAATTAACTTCATTTTATTAAATTATAATGTAACCATTTTCTGTTTCTTTAATGATATTCTTAATTATTAATAATGAAATAACTTGAATAACTCTTTGAGTTTTAAGATTAGTTATTTCAATTAATTTGTCAATATCAATTGGTTGACCATATTGTTTTATTGTATCATAAATTAATTTTTCATCATCATTTAAGTTGGGTGTGTTTTTATAATATTGATTAACGTCGATATTTAAATTTTTTAAAATGTCTTCTGGTTTAATTACTAAATATGCTCCATATTGAATTAGTTTATTTGAACCATAAAAATTTGGATTGTAAACTGATCCTGGAACAACCCACAATTCGCGATTTTGTTCTATTGCAAAACGAGCTGTATTTAATGCTCCAGATCCTTCTGGAGCTTCAATAACTATTACTCCTAAAGAAAGTCCACTAATAATTCTATTTCTTTCTAAAAATCTATAAGGAAGTGGTTTGGTATAAATATTATATTCTGAGATAATCGCACCATTATTATTTAGTATTTTTTGAGCTAAATTTTTATTTGTTTTTGGATAAATTTCTAATAAACCACTACCTAAAACAGCTATAGTATTTTTTTTATTTTCTAAAGTAGTTAAATGAGCGATACTATCAATTCCTAATGCTAGTCCGCTAACAATATTAAAAAAATTAGATAACATATTAGCAAATTTTTTAGTAATAATTTTACCTTCTTGACTAGCTTTTCTTGTGCCCACGATAGCAATACATTGATTATTATTTATAACATCTAAATTTCCTAAAATATATATGCCAAAAGGAGCAAGAGGGATTTCTTTTAATAATTTAGGATATTCTTTATTTTGTTTTAAAATTAATTTTATATTTTTTATTTTTAATTTTTGATATTCTTTTTGTGGATTATAATTTTTTTTATCAACATAATTTAAAGCTTTTTCCCACGAATTGTATTTTTGATATAATTGATTTAATTTTTGATAATTACTTTCAAATAAAATATTTAATAAGTTATAGCTTATTTTTTCTTTTTCGGATATCATATTTTTATATTAACATCAAATTAATGACAAAGAAATATTTTATGTTATAATAAATAAAATGAATAATAATTTTAAAAAAAGTTTAATTATTAATATTATTATTATTATTTTTGTTTTTTCTTTAACTTTTTTTATTATTAACTATTTTGAAGAAGTTATTAGTAAAAAAACAACAGAAATTGAAAATTTTAGAAAAAACAATATTTTTTTTACTAATTCTTTATCTAATTTAGCAAAAATTAAAGAAACATCTTTACAAGCTGATTTATATCAATCTAAATTATATTTATTGCTCCCTAAAAAAGATGAATTAATTGATTTGCCGTCTTGGATTGATGATGTGGCTAGAGCAACTCAAGTTAGGGTAAATTTTAGTTTTAAAGGAGAAAGTAAAGAACCTACTAGTAATAACCCTGGATATGAAAGTTTTATTATTGATATTAATGGTGCTCTTCCTAATATAGAGAAATTTTTGTACAATATAGAAGCAATATCTCCAAAATTTATTTTAACTATAGATAATTTTAATATTTTAGATGTTGGAGGTGGTAATTATCAATTTTCAGCAATTGGTAAAGTTTTTTTTAGAGATTTTTAGAAATTAAATATAAATATGAATAATTTATTTAAAAAACATTACGAAATATTTTTGTTTTTAATAGTTTTAATATTAATTGCTTTAATTATTTTTTTATTAATAAAAACAATAAATATTTTGAGTAAAAATTTTGATAAAGCTTTAACTATTCCTAATTTGTCTGAAAAAAATACAAATTTTAATATTCAGCAAGCAATTTTAATTTTGCAGAAAAGAAAATTAATTCAATAATTTTGACATTTAAGATTTTTATTTTATATAATAATTTTAGTTTTTGAATTTTTAAATAAAGTAAGCGCGCGTAGCTCAGCTGGTTAGAGCGTCCGCTTGACATGCGGAAGGTCCCCCGTTCGAGTCGGGGCGTGCGCACAAATATTTTTTTAAAACTTAATTTTTAAATATAAATTTTATTCTTGACTTTTTTATAAAACGAAATATAATATAAAGCACGATGGTAACTTTAGTAAATCTGTTAAGAAAAAGCGGCTGGCGTTAATTTTTTTAAATACATTTTAAAAATGTCAGCCGCAGTAAGCGGCTGATTTTGTTTGAGATGATAGAGCGGATTTTGGTGGTTGACAAATTAATATTTTACAAACTATTTACGTCTCGCATAGTTTGTAATTTTTTAGATGACAAGTATTAGGATGGTTGGTTTCTAAGAGCGTATGGTGGATGCCTCGACATTGGAAGGCGATGAAGGACGCGGCGTAGCGGCGATACGCCTCGGGGAGGTGCGTAGCAACCTATGATCCGGGGATTTCCGAATGGGGTAACCCATCTTGATAAACTCAAGATATTCCGAGTAATCGGAAGGCGTACCCAGGGAAGTGAAACATCTCAGTACCTGGAGGAAAAGAAAACAATAGTCATTCCCCAAGTAGCGGCGAGCGAAAAGGGAAATAGCCTAAACCTTGTCCTTTATAGGATAGGGGGTTACAAGAAAGAAACGCTTCTAAATTTTTTGCAAGATTTTTTTTGCAAAAGATTTAGAGTGGGGAAGTTACAAAATCATTTGTTAGTCGAATATTTTTGGAAAATAAAGCCATAGAGGGTGATAGCCCCGTAGACGAAAACAAATGATCTTTCTAGTTTCTTTTCTTAAGTAGCTTAAGGTCGGAACGCCTTGAGCGAAGTTGGGAGCACTATTCTCCCAAGGCTAAATACTTCCAATGATCGATAGTGAACTAGTACCGTGAGGGAAAGGTGAAAAGCAGGCCGGTGAGGCCGATGAAATAGAACCTGAAACCATATGCTTACAAGGAACCGGAGTCTCTTTAATGGGATGACGGTGTGCCTATTGAAGAATGAGCCAACGAGTTATTGTTCGTTGCAAGTCTAATCCTGATCAAATCAGGAGGAGGCGTAGCGAAAGCGAGTCTTAATAGGGCGATTAAGCAGCGGACAATAGACCCGAAGCCGGATGAGCTTACCTTGGCCAGGGTGAACCTCGCAGAAATGTGGGGGGAGGCCCGAACCGGTTGGTTGTTCAAAACCTTCGGATGAGCTGAGGTAAGGAGTGAAAAGCTAATCGAATTCGGTAATAGCTGGTTCTCTCCGAAATAGCTTTAGGGCTAGCGTCAGCGAAAAATTTTTCGCAGGTAGAGCTACTGGTTTATGAGTAAAGGGCGCAAGCTCGGCTCATGAGTCAAACTCCGAATGGCGAAAAATATGCGCTGATAGTCAGAGCGTGGGGGCTAAGCTCCATGCTCAAAAGGGGAACAGCCCAGATCACCATCTAAGGTCCCTAAATTTACGCTAAGTGTAAAAGGTAGTCATAATTCATAGACAGATAGGAGGTTGGCTTAGAGGTAGCCATCCTTTAAAGAGTGTGTAACAACTCACTATTTAAGAATTGTGGCGCCGAAAATGTACCGGGGCTAAGCGTAATACCGAAGATGTGATTCATTTATTTTTCTTATGAAAAATAAATGAAGGTAGGAGAGCATTCTAAATGCTGTGAAGCTTGACCCGTGAGGGCAGGTGGAGCGTTTAGAAGAGAGAATGTTGGCATGAGTAACCACTATCCTAATGAGAAATTAGGACCCTGAAAATCCAAGGTTTCCGTCCCGCTGGCAATCAGGGACGGGTTAGGCGGCCCTAAGCTGATGGCGAAAGCCGAAAGCGATGGACAGCTGGTTAATATTCCAGCCCTCCGTTATATTTCGATGGAGTGACGAAGCGTAGTAGATTAAGCACCTTATTGGTTTGGTGTTTGCTTGTTAAGAATAAGATGTAGGCAAATCCGCATCTTTGCATTAAATTGCAAATTCAAGACAAGCAACGAGATATGATTTTTATCATATCAAGTTAATTGAGCACGCTTCCAAGAAAAACTTCTAAGGTTAAATATAACGGATCCGTACCGGAAACCGACACAGGTGGATAGGGCGAGAAGCCCAAAGGGAACGAGTGATTCGCCGCTAAGGAACTCGGCAAAAAAGCTGGGCGTAACTTCGGGATATGCCCTTCCTTGAGCAATCAAGGACGCAGCGAAAGTCTCTCTGGCGACTGTTTACCAAAAACACAGCTCCCTGCTAACTCGTAAGAGGATGTATAGGGGGTGACGCCTGACCGATGCGAGAAGGTTAAATCTGCCGGTCAATACTTTGCTTTTTGTAAAGTATTGGCTGAGTGGACTAAGCCCTCGTCAATGTCAGCCGTAACTATAACGGTTCTAAGGTAGCGCAATTCCTTTCCGGGTAAGTTCCGGAGCGCACGAAAGGCGTAACGACTGGAGAACTGTCTCGGCGGCGAGCTCGGTGAAAATGCGATTCCCGTGAAGACGCGGGATACCTGCAGCGGGACGAAAAGACCCCGGAAGCTTTACTGCAGCCTGGTGTTGTTTTTAGGATTTTGATGCGTAGCGTAGTGGGGAGGGGATGAAGCTCTGATTCCGGTCAGGGCAGACCCGACAATGAAACACCCATCTTCAAAATTTTAAAAACTAACTTTATAAGAACCGCATTGCGGAAGCTTATAAAAGACAGCGCTTGGTAGGCAGTTTCAATGGGGCGTTGTCCTCCTAAAAGGTAACGGAGGAGTTTATTAAGGTCGGCTTAGTCCGGATGGAAACCGGACTGGACGTGCAAAGGCAAAAGCCGGCTTGACTGCAAGACCGACAAGTCGCGCAGGTGCGAAAGCAGAACTTAGTGACCCGACGGCTCTTTATAGAAAGGCCGGAGACACCGGATAAAAGCTACTCCGGGGATAACAGGCTGGTGAGGCCCAAGAGTTCACATCGACGGCCTCGCTCGGCACCTCGATGTCGGCTCACCCTAGCGCGGGGGTGGAGAAGCTCCCAAGCGTTTGGCTGTTCGCCAATTAAAAGGGTACGTGAGCTGGGTTCAGACCGTCGTGAGACAGGTTGGTCTCTATCTGCTGCAGGCGCAAGATACTTGAGGGGAGTTGGCCCTAGTACGAGAGGACCGGGCTGAACGTACCTCTGGTCTACCGGCTTTGGCACCAGCTGAACTGCCGGGTAGCTATGTACGGACGGGATAAGCGCTGAAAGCATCTAAGCGCGAAGCCTACCCCAAGATAAGGTATCATGGGTTTCGTGGTAGATTACCACGTCTCCGCAAGGAGCTCTGTTTTTATAGCAGAGGATAGGCTCTAGGTGTAAGCACCGTAAGGTGTTTGCTTATATAATTTCAAATTTGTAAATTTTAAATTCCAACTTCGGTTGGGTTTAAGATTTCAAAGGAGAGTTATATAAGCTAGCCGAGGAGTACTAATAACCCGCCCAACCATCCTAATACTTGTTATTTAAAAGTTTAAAAACCGCATTAATTTCCTGGTGATTAAGTTTAGCGTGATCCACCCGTTCCCATTCCGAACACGGAAGTGAAAGCGCTAAACTCTGATGATACTAGCCGATTCGTCGGCTGGGAAAGTAGGATTCGCCAGGAAATTAATGCGGTTTTTATTTTTAGAAGTATTTGAAATTATTAGATTTTAAAATATAATTTATCTATATGAAAAAATATGATTTTTTAAAAATTGAGAAAAAATGGCAAAATCAATGGTTAAAAAATAAAGTTTTTCAATCTAAAGATTTTTCTTCAAAACCAAAATATTATCAACTAGAGACATTTCCTTACCCATCTGCTCAGGGTTTGCATACTGGACATCCAAAGGGTTATACAGCTGAAGATATTTTAGCTCATTTTCATAGAATGAATGGTTACGAGGTTTTATATACAATGGGATGGGATGCTTTTGGTTTGCCAACTGAAAATTATGCTATTAAAGTTGGAAAATCTCCTAAAGAAGTTGCATTATCTAATATAGCTAATTTTAAAAGACAAATTCAAAGTTTTGGTTTTTCTTATGATTGGTCTAGAGAAATTAATACTTCTGATCCTCAATATTATAAATGGACTCAATGGCTTTTTATTCAACTTTATAAAAATGGTTTAGCTTATAGGAAAGAAGCTGATGTTAATTGGTGTTCAAGTTGTAAAACTGTTTTAGCTAATGAGCAAGTTATTGGTGGTCATTGTGAAAGATGTAATTCTAAAATTGAACAAAGAAAAATGGAGCAATGGTTTTTAAAAATAACTAATTATGCTTCAAGATTAATTAATGATTTAAAAAATGTTGATTGGCCCGAAGGGACTAAGAAGAGACAACTTGATTGGATTGGTAGATCAGAAGGAGCAATTTTAGAATTTAAAATAGACAAAATTAAAGATTCAATTAAAGTTTTTACAACAAGAGCAGATACTTTATTTGGAGCAACTTTTTTGGTTTTAGCTCCTGAACATTACCAAATTCAAAAATTAATTAATTTTATTTCTAATAAAAAAGAAGTTTTAAATTATATTGAGCAAACAAGACATAAGACTGCTTTAATGCGTCAAGAAGGAGCTGGTCAAAAAACAGGAGTTAGATTAAAAGGTGTTTTTGCAATTAATCCTGCCACAAATCAAAAAATTCCAATTTTTATTGCTGATTATATTTTAATGGATTATGGGACTGGAGCGATAATGGGCGTACCAGCTCATGATGAACGTGATTGGGAATTTGCTAAAAAATATAAATTAAAAATTATTCAAGTAATTAAACCATTTAATGGCGATTGGAATATTAATAAAAAAGCTTATATTCATGATGGGTTATTAATTAATTCAGCTGAATTTAATAATTTAAATTCTGTTGAGGCTCGAAAAAAAATTATTAAAAAATTTAAAGGTAAAAAAACCTGGCAATATAAATTAAGAGATTGGTCTGTTTCTCGCCAGAGATATTGGGGTGTTCCAATCCCAATTATTTATTGTAAACATTGCTTTGAATTAAAAAATAAAAAAGAAATTAAAAAATTAAAATATGGTATTGATTGGACAAAATTTAATAATATTAATTATTTAATTCATTCAGTTCCTGAAAAAGATTTGCCAGTTAAACTTCCAGATTTGAAAGATTATCGCCCACAAGGCAAACCACCACTTGCTTCATCTGATGAATTTATAAAAGTTAAATGTCCAGTTTGTGGGAAAGATGCTTTACGTGAAGTTGAAACATTAGATACTTTTGTAGATTCTTCTTGGTATTATTTGCGCTATGTTGATCCTCATAATCAAAAAGAAATTTTTAATAAATCTAAAGCTAAATTTTGGTTGCCGGTTGATTTATATATAATTGGAGCCGAACATACTGTTTTACATTTATTATATTCAAGATTTATCACC
>JANWZH010000004.1:0-11133 GCA_025054755.1 Patescibacteria group bacterium | reverse complement strand
ATTTTGGTTGCCGGTTGATTTATATATAATTGGAGCCGAACATACTGTTTTACATTTATTATATTCAAGATTTATCACTAAATTTTTATATGATTTAGGATATATTGATTTTCAGGAGCCTTTTTTGAAAATAAGACATCAAGGATTAATTTTGGGCGCTGATGGTCAAAAAATGTCAAAAAGTAGAGGCAACGTTGTAAATCCTGATGAAATTATTCAAAAATTTGGAGCAGATACTTTTCGAATGTATGAAATGTTTATGGGCCCATTTGAAGATGCTGCACCATGGTCTACAGAAGGAGTTTTGGGCGTCCATAGATTTTTAAATCGTTTTTGGAATTGGTCTCAAAAAAATATTTTAGAAATAAAAAAACACAATATTAAAACTTCTTTTAAAGCCTTACAATTTATTCATCAAACCATTAAGAAGGTTACTATTGATATTAAAGCTTTAAATTTTAATACTTGCGTTTCTTCTTTTATGATTCTTTTAAATAATTTAGAAAATGAATTTATTAGTCAAAATGATTTAGAAAATGTTTTAAAAATTATGTATCCTTTTGTTCCGCATATTTGTCAAGAATTGTGGTGTGATTTAGGAAATAAATCTTATATTGATTTTGAAGAATGGCCTAAATTTGATGAAAAGATATTATTAACTCAAAAAGTTAATTTAATTATTCAAATTAATGGAAAATTTAAAACTATATTAGAAATTGATAAAGATATGAATCAAAAAGAAATTTTGCAAATTATAATACAAAATGAAAAATTAAATAAGTTAATTAATAATCAAAAGATAAAAAAGGTTATTTATATTCCAAATAAGGTTATTAATATTTTAATTTAAAAATGAAATACGTTTTAACATTTGTTTTAATAATTATTATAATAGCTTTTTTGTTTAGTATTGGTTTATTTAAAAATTTGCAATTAAAAAATTTTAATTTTTTAAAGTATATTTTTCCAACTTCTACTTATAATTATATGTCTTTTTATGGCAATAGAAATAATACTAGTACTTATTTAGGACGTATTCGTTTTAATAATAATTCTCATTTAAACAATTTTAATGAAAGTGAAGTTTCACCTTATGCTGGAAAAGTATTTATAGAAGATATTAAAATCTATGGTAATCAAGGTCAAAAATATGAAGAAATTATTTTATCTGTTAGAGGTCTACAAAATCAACAAAAAATTAATATTAGCGGCTGGTCTTTATTTTCTAATAAATCAAATTTTATTATAACTTTTGGTTTAAAAAATTTAGATTTTTCAAAAGTTTTTAAAGAATCCAGTATTGTTTTAGAAAATAATTATAAAGTTAAAATTTATTCTACTCATAGTCCGATTGGAGTTAATTTTGAATTAAATAAGTGTAGTGGTTATTTAAACGAATTTTATAATTTTGTTCCTAATTTACCAAAAAATTGTCCTAAAATTGAAAAAAAGGAAATTGCACATTTGAGTGGTTTATGCCAAGATTTTATTTTAGGCTTAAAAACTTGCGAGGTGCCAAATCAACTTAGGATTATAGATAATGATCCAGCTTGTTTAAATTATTTAAAAAATATAAATTATCAAGGTTGTTTTGATAAAAATAAAAATAAATTTGATTTTTATACTAAAGAATGGCTTATTTTTATGAATAAAGAAATATTAGATGATTTACATGATAGGGTTTTACTTTATGATAATAAAGGACTTATTGTAGATGAATATATTTATTAAATAATTTTATAAAATTAATTTATTGATATTAATTTATTTTCTTTCATCAAGAATTAGGGTAAAATTTAAAAATTTGCCAGATCTCCATATAAGAAAATTAATTTTATCTCCAATGTTTTTTTCTTCTAAAATATTTAAAATAGTATAATTTTGATTTATTTTTTTACCATTGCATTCTAAAATAATATCTTTTTCTTTTAAACCAGCTTTTTGAGCTGGGCTATTTTGAATAATTGCTGGCAAAAAATGATTAGAAATAATTAATGCTCCATAATTAAATGGTAATTTAAATTTATTTTGAACCTCATCATTTATGGTTAAATATCTAATTCCCAAAAATGGTTTTTTAATTTTACCGTATTTTTTAATATCTTCTAAATCTTTTTTGGCAGTATTAATTGGAATTGCAAAACCAATATTTTCAGCTCCCGAAACCATTGCTGAATTAATTCCAATTACTTTGCCCGATAAGTTAATTAATGGTCCACCAGAATTTCCAGGATTAATTGCTGCATCAGTTTGTATTAAGCCATGTAACTCTTGAGATTCTAAAATGTTATCTCCTGTAGCATAAATTGATCTATATAATCCGGAAATAATTCCCCGCGAAACAGTATTTTTAAAAATTCCCAAAGCATTTCCAATAGTAAGCACTGTTTGCCCTAATTTAATTTTTGATGAATCTCCCAGCGGAATAGTTGGTAAATTTTTAGCATCAATTTTAAGAATAGCTACATCATTTATTGGATCTCTACTTAAAACTTGTGCTGTATACTTTTGATTTTTATTTGTTATAACAGTATATTCAGTTTTATTATTGTGCGCTACAATATGTTTATTAGTTAAAATTAATCCAGAACTATCAACAATAAAACCTGATCCACTGTTAATTTCAAAATTTTTATTTTTTTTATCATTTAAATTTTTAGGAATTTTTAATTTTCCATTTTTATTTTTAGGAATAAAAGGAATTATTTCAGGATAAATATTTTTTTCTATTGATTTTAAATGTTCTGTTATAACAATAGAAACAACAGCAGGAATTGTTTTTTCTATAATTTTTATTATTTTTTGTTCTTCCATTAATTTTTAATTTTAATATTTTATTATGAGCCGTTGGCCGGGATTGAACCGGCGACCTCATCCTTACCATGGATGCGCTCTACCAACTGAGCTACAACGGCCGAATTTGAGCCGGAGAGAGGACTCGAACCTCCAACCTACGGTTTACAAAACCGTTGCTCTGCCATTGAGCTACTCCGGCTAAAAATTAATAATTAGCTGATTTAATTTTATAATAAAAAAATATAAAATCAATATTTTATTTTATTTTTAATTTGTTATAATTTTATTGTTTAAATTTTATTGTTTAATATTTTTAAATTAAAGATATGCCAAAATTTGTTCATTTGCATACTCATAGTCATTATTCACTGCTTGATGGTTTAGGAAAAATTGATGATTTGATAAAAAGAGCAAAAGAATTAGAGATGGAGGCATTAGCTTTAACTGATCATGGTGTTTTATATGGCGCGATAGAATTTTATAAAAAAGCTAAAGCTGAAGGTATTAAACCAATTTTAGGGGTAGAGGCTTATTTAGCTCCTCGTGATAGATTTTTGCGAGATCCTAATGAAAAATATTTTCATCTTACTTTATTAGCCGAAAATAATATTGGTTGGAAAAATTTAATTCAGCTTGTTAGCAAAGCTCATTTAGAAGGTTTTTATTATAAACCAAGAATAGATAAAAATTTATTAAAACAATATCATGAAGGCATTATTGCTTTATCTGGATGTCCTTCAGGCGAAATTCCAAAAGCAATTGAAACAAATAAATCAGATGATTATTTATTAAATTTAGTAAAAGAATACAAAGCAATTTTTGGAGAAAATAATTTTTTTATTGAAATTAGTCATCATCCTAATATTAATCCAGATTTTTTAAAAATTAAAAAAGCTTTAATTGATTTAGCTAATAAAACAAATACGCCACTTGTTGCAACACAGGATATACATTATGTTTATCCGGATGATGCTTATTACCATGATATTTTGCTTGCTGTTCAAACTGGTTCAAGAATAGATGAAGAAGAAAGATTGACTTTAAAACATGATGATTTTTCAATGACTCCACCCCAAAAAATGATAGAATTTTTTGCTGATACACCAGAAGCTATAGAAAATACTTATGAGATTGCTAAAAGGTGCAATGTTGAAATTGAATTAGGAAAAGTTAAATTGCCTTATTTTCCTAAACCAGAAGGAAAATCAGCGAATGAATATTTAAAGGATTTAATTAATGAAAGAATTAAAAATAGATTTAACGCAAACCAAATTAATGATAAAATAAAACAAAGATTAGAATATGAATTATCTATTATTGAGAAAACTGGATTTGCTGATTATTTTTTAATTGTTCAAGATTTAACTAATTGGGCTAAAAGTCATGGAATTTCTGTCGGCCCAGGGAGAGGATCTGCTGCCGGAAGTTTAGTTTCTTATATCTTAGGAATTACTGATATAAATCCATTAGATTATGATTTACTTTTTGAGAGATTTTTAAACCCAGATCGTATTCAAATGCCAGATATAGACATTGATTTTGCAGATACTCGTCGTGATGAGGTTGTTGCTTATGCTCGAGAAAAATATGGAGCAGATCATGTTGCACAAATTATTACTTTTGGAACAATGGCTGCTCGAGCTGCGGTTCGTGATGCTGGTCGAGCAATGGGATTACCTTATGCTTTTTGTGATCAAATTGCTAAATTAATTCCATTTAATTTTAATTTAAATGATGCAGTTAAAAAAGTAGATGAATTAAAAAATTTATACGAAACAAACCCAGATGCTAAAAAATTATTAGATACAGCTAAAAAATTAGAAGGAGTTGCTAGACATGCTTCAGTTCATGCTTGTGGGACAGTTATTTCTGAAAAGCCATTAACTGAATATGTTCCATTGCAATATGCTCCACAAGATAAAAATACAATTGTTACTCAATTTGAAATGCATGCTATTGAAGATTTGGGTTTGTTAAAAATGGACATTTTAGGATTGAAAAATTTAACCATTATTGAAAATACTTTAAGATTAGTTAAAGAAATAAAGGGAATTGAAATTAAAATTTCTGAAATACCATTAAATGATCAAAAAACTTATGAGCTTTTACAAAGAGGTGATACTACTGGCGTTTTCCAATTTGAGTCATCTGGTATGAGGCGTTATATGAAAGAATTAAAACCAACAGAACTAGAAGATTTAATTGCAATGGTAGCTTTATATCGTCCTGGCCCAATGGAGCTTATTCCATCTTTTATAAGAAGAAAACATGGCAAGGAAAAAATAACTTATCTTCATCCTAAGCTTGAGCCAATTTTAAAAAATACTTATGGCATTGGAGTTTATCAAGAACAAATGATGCGTATTGCAAGAGATTTGGCGGGGTTTACTTTAGCTGAAGCTGATACTTTACGTAAAGCTATTGGTAAAAAAATTAAATCTTTGCTTGATGAACAAAAAGAAAAATTAATTAATGGAATGATTAAAAATGGAATTCCTGAAAAAATAGCTGAACAAATTTGGGAATTATTTCCTCCTTTTGCTAGATACGGTTTCAATAAATCTCATGCTGCTTGTTATGCTTTAATTGGATATAGAACAGCTTATTTAAAGGCTCATTGGCCAATTGAATTTATGACGTGTCTTTTGAATGCTGATGTTAATGATATAGATAGAATTTCATTTTTAGTTGCAGAATGTCAAGAAAAAAATATTTCAATTTTTCCTCCAGATGTAAATAAAAGTTTTGTAAATTTTATTCCAGAAGAAAATGGCATCAGGTTTGGTCTTTTAGGTATTAAAAACGTTGGAGAACATATTACAAATGTTATTATTGAGGAAAGAATGCGTGGTGGCCCATATAAAGATTTATCTGATTTTTTGTCTAGAATTCAAGATAAAGATTTAAATAAAAAATCAATTGAAGCCTTGGCTAAGAGTGGCGCCTTAGATTCTTTAGGAATTGAAAGAAATCAAATTATTTTAAATATAGATGATGTTTTAAAATTTGCTTCTTCTAATAGAAAAAATAATATAAATCAATCATCATCTTTATTTGGATCTTCTTTTCAAATTATGCCTTTAAAATTAAAAGATGTTCCTCAAGCTAGTCCTGATGAAAAATTAAGGTGGGAAAAAGAATTATTAGGATTTTATTTATCTGATCATCCATTAAAGCAATATATTGAAAAAATTAATAAGTATGGCGCTAAATCTATTAAAGAGGTTAAAAAAATAAAAACCGATAATCAGATTATTCGAGTAGCAGGCGTTATTTCTAAAATTAAAAAAATATTGACTAAATCTGGTCAACCAATGATTTTTGTAACCATTGAAGATATGTCTTTAGAAAAAATTGAGATTATTGTTTTTAATAATGTTTTAGAAAAAACATTTCATTTATGGAAAGAGGGCCAAATTATAATTTTACAAGGTAAAACTTCGTTAAAAGATGGAGAAACAAAGATAATTTGTGAAAAAGCAGCTCAATTATAATTTATTTACTTTAATAGGTTTATATTTTATAATTTAGTTAAATGTCTAATTTAAATAATAAACAAGATGTAGTTTATTTTGGAAGAGTTAATTTTCGTGGAACCAATAAATTATTTGGAATTAAAAGAGTTGATCGGCGTCAGCATATGTATATTATTGGAAAAACAGGAACAGGCAAAAGCGCTTTGTTACATAATTTAATTATTCAAGATATTGCTAATGGCGAAGGTCTTTGCGTTGTTGATCCGCACGGGGAATTAGTTGAAGAAATTTTAGGAAAAATTCCTGAAGAAAGAATTGATGATGTTATTTATTTTAATCCAGCTGATGAAGAATATCCAATTGGTTTTAATGTTTTAGAATTACCTGATCCAAAATATAAACATTTAGTTGCTTCTGGTTTAATGGGAATTTTTACAAAAATTTGGGCTAATGTTTGGTCAGCTAGAATGGAATATATTTTAAACAACGCTATTTTAGCCTTATTAGATAATCCAAATTCAACATTAATGGGTATAAATCGTATTTTAACAGATAAAGATTATCGTCAAAAAGTTATTTCTAATATTAAAGATCCAGTTGTAAAAGCTTTTTGGACAAATGAATATGAAGAATGGCAAGATAGGTTTAGAAATGAAGCTATAGCTCCAATTCAAAATAAGGTTGGTCAATTTTTATCTACAGATTTAATTAGAAATATTGTTTGCCAAACTAAAAGTACAATTAATATATTTGATATAATGAACCAAGGCAAAATTCTTTTAATTAATGTTTCTAAGGGTAAGATAGGAGAAGATAATTCAGCTTTGCTCGGTGCTATGTTTATTACTAAAATTCAAATGGCAGCTATGGAGAGGGTTCGTATTCCAGAAAATGAAAGACTTGATTTTTATTTATATGTTGATGAATTTCAAAATTTTGCAACAGAATCTTTTGCTAGTATTTTATCTGAAGCTAGAAAGTATCGTCTTAATTTAATTTTGGCTCATCAGTATATTGGACAATTGGTAACTGATATATCTACTAGGGTTCGTGATGCTATATTTGGAAATGTTGGGACAATGATTGTTTTTAGAATTGGCGCAAAAGATGCTGAATTTTTAGAAAGAGAATTTGCGCCAGAGTTTAGTCCGGAAGACATGGTTAATTTGCCAAATTATCATATTTATTTAAAAATGGTTGTAGATGGAGTTTCTTATAATCCATTTTCAGCCACAACATTGCCACCATTTAAAACGAATTTTTCTGTTGTAACTAAAGATAGAATTATTGAGAATTCAAGAAAAAAATATGCTCGACCGAAATATATTGTTGACGAAGAAATTAAACAACTTACTACCGGATTAATAGAAGAAGTAAATTTAGATAATTTAGATAAAAACCAAAAAAATTTTAAAGTATTTAAAAAAGAGCTTTATGCTCCAGAATTAGCTAACCTAGGAATAGAATTTGAATTAAAATTGCAAAATAAAAAAAATAGCATTAAAAAACATAAAGAAAATAAATCAATTAATAATTATATTTCATTAAAAAGTTTAATCCCTCAAGAAAAAGAAGTTAAAAATTTTCCTTCAAATAATCAAATTAATATTGATAATTTAAAAAAATCTATTCAAGAATTATTATCGAATATGGATAAAGAAAAGTAATTAAATTAATAATATGCGTTTTGATATTATAACAATTTTCCCTAAAATTTTCGACTCTTATTTTAATGAGTCGTTAATAAAAAGAGCACTTTTAAAGAAAATTATTCAAATTAAAATTTGGAATTTAAGGATTTTTGCTAAAGACAAAAGAAAAACAGTTGACGATAAACCATTTGGCGGCGGGCCAGGAATGGTTTTAAAGTTAGAACCAATTTATAAAGCTATTAATTTTATAAAAAATAAAAACAAAAATAAAAAACAAAGAATAATTTTATTTTCTCCGCAAGGTAAACAGCTTAATTTAAAAGTTTTAAAAAAATTATTAAAATATGAACAACTTATTTTAATTTGTGGTCGTTATGAGGGGGTGGATGAAAGAGTGGCTAAATATTTAGTTGATGAAAAAATTTCTATTGGACCATATATCTTATCGGGGGGAGAATTAGCTGCTATGGTTTTTATTGAAAGTTTATCAAGGTTGATTCCTGGTTTTTTGGGAAAATCTGAATCTTTAGAATATAGTCGTGGTTCATATCCAGTTTATACTAGGCCAGCTGTTTTTTTAGATAAAAAAAATAAGAATAAGAAATGGATTGTCCCAAAAGTTTTATTATCTGGAAATCATAAAGAAATTGAAAAATGGCGTAAGAAATATTTAAAAAAATATGAGTGAAAAATTTGATGATTTTAAAAAAAATAAAAAAGAAGAATTTACTGATCAAGAATATGAAGCAGTTTTTTTTGACGAATTTCTTAATTCTATGATGATTTTATATGAGCATTTTAAAAAAGATAAACCAGATTTCGCAAAATATTTAGAATATGATTATAATCAATTTATTAATGAAATAGTAAATTATTTTTATACAAATAAAACATTAAATGGTTCTTTGAAATATATTATTAGTAAAAATCCAAATAATTTATGGATAGATGTTATAGAAGTTATTGGTTTGTTGGGTATAGTAGAATCAATTAATAATCCAGAAGAAAAAAAAGAATACCAAAAAATTGATCAACGACTCAAAGAATTAATAATTAAAAGAAGAAATAAAAAAGATATTCAGTAATTAATGATATTAGCAAATTTATTTTTTATTAATTCAATTCTATTTTTAATTGGAATATTAATTGCTAGCTTAATAAGTTTTAATTCAAGTTTTTTGATTTTATTTTTTATAATTATTTTGGGATTTTTTTTAAATATTTTTAAATTTAATTTAAGTTTTAAATATATTTTAATATTTATTTTTGTTTTATTATTTGGTTTTTTATATTTTCATTTTAGAATTTTTTGGGAACAAAGAAATAATTTTTTCATTTACAATCAAAAAATAGAATTTATTGGTAAAATTTCTAGCGATGTTTTAAATTTTGAAAATTATAAAAAATTTACTATAAAATTAGAATCTCCATTTCATGGTAAATTAGATATCATAACTTCTAAATATAGTAATTATCAGTATGGTGATAGATTAAAAATTAATGGTATCATAGAAAAAAGTCTTAAACCTAATCAAAATTCAGTAAGTTTTTATCCAGAAATTAATTTTTTAGAATCTAAACCAGATTTTAAATTATTTTCTTTTTTATACAAAATTAAAAATTATTTTTTAAATCAATTTAAAAAATTTTTTTCTTATGATGAACAAGCCTTAATTAGTGGAATTATTTTTGGTCAAACTTCAGAATTTAGTAAAAGCTTTAAAGAAAAAATGAATAATTCTGGAACGATGCATATTGTTGCTTTATCTGGATATAATGTTGGAATTTTGGTTTTAATTATTAATTCTATTTTAATTCATTTTTTAGGCAGAAAAAATATTTTACTTATTTCTTTATTTACTATTTTTTGTTTTGTTGTAATGACTGGAGCAGAATCTTCTGTTTTGCGCGCTGCTTTAATGTTTAGTTTAATGATTATTGCACAAAATATTGGTCGAATATATAGTTTTTGGCATGCTTTGATTTTTGCTGCATTAATTATGAATATTTTAAATCCAAAAATTTTAATATATGATTTAGGTTTTCAATTATCATTTTTAAGTATATTGGGGATTATTTATTTTAAGCCATATTTTGATATTTTATTTAAAAATAATAATGAAAGTTTTTTAAATTGGAAAGAAAATTTAACTACAACCTTAGGGGCGCAAATTGCTGTTTTGCCTTTAATTTTTTTAAATTTTGGAAAAATTTCTTTATTTTCTTTAATAGCTAATATTTTAATTTTAAGTTTTATTCCGCTTTTAATGTTTTTTGGTTTTATAATTGGAATTTTTAGTTTTATAAGGCCTTTTGCTTATATTATTTCTTTAATTACTTCTTTAATTTTAAAATATGAAATATTTATAATTAATTTTTTTGGAAGTTTAAATAATATAAGTTTTAATTTAATTTCTGTATTTTTATTTATTTTGTTTTATGTTTGGTTATTTTATAATATTTTTAAAATTAAATATTATAGTATAAAAAATGAATAATAAAAATAATTTAACCATATTTATTTTAATTATTTTATTTATATTTGATATTTTTTTATGGAGGAATATCTTATTTTTTAAAAATTTTCATTCTAGCCTTTATTTTTTAGATGTTGGGCAAGGAGATAGTACGTTATTTAATTTTAATAATAAAATTTTTATTTTAGTTGATGCTGGCCCAAATAATAAAGTTGTGTCTAGTTTAGATAAAATTTTAAAGCAAAAGAAAAATTATATTGATCTTGCGATCATTACTCATCCTCAAATAGATCATTTTGGTGGCTTTTTTGACTTATTAGAAAGTTATGATTTTGGAGCTTTTATTATTAATGGTCTGCAACCTGATTTAAAAATAAAAAATATTTATAGTGATTTAATTGAAAAAATTAAAAGTAAAAATATTCCAGTCATTACTTTAGGCGCCAAAGATAAAATTTTGTATGATAACAATTTAATTGAAGTTTTGTCTCCTGATTTAAATTGGCTTCAAAGCGCTGAATTAAACGATACTGGATTAGTTTTATATATCAAAAATCATGAATTTAGTAGTTTATTAACTTCTGATATCAATTCTGATGTAGAAGAATATTTATTAAATAAATATGATTTACGAGCTAATATTTTGAAAATCGCTCATCATGGTTCAAAATATTCATCTAATGAAAAATTTTTATTAAAAATTAAGCCAAATTTAGCCTTAATTGGTGTTGG
>JANWZH010000048.1 GCA_025054755.1 Patescibacteria group bacterium | reverse complement strand
CCAAAAGTTTAGCTTGGGTATCTTTACCCGAGGCTGGAGGTCCAATCAGAAAAAATGCTTTTGTCCTTTTAACCTTCATATCGACGTAAACTTAATTCAGATTCAATCTGTTTAACTGTTTCAATAGCTACTGAAACAACAATTAAGATAGATGTCCCACCTATAACTAAAAATTGAGTTTTAGTCAAAAACTGGAAAAAATAAGGTAAAATAGCGATTATACCTAAAAACACACCGCCAAAAAAAGTTAATCGTGAAACAATGGTTTTAAAGTATTTTTCTGTTTCTTTACCTGGTCTTAAACCTGGTACAAATGCTCCTGCTGTCTGTAAGTTTTTTGAAATTTCTTCAGGATTAAAAGTAATGGAAGTGTAAAGATAGGTAAAAATAAAAACAAAAAGAAAGTAAAGAAAAGCAAAAATCAATTGATTGTTGAGAAAGGCATTGACTAAAGTAAGAAGATCTTGAAAGAATTTAACTTTCGTTAAGGCTAAAAACTGGACAAAG
>JANWZH010000047.1 GCA_025054755.1 Patescibacteria group bacterium | reverse complement strand
AATTAAAGAAATATTAAAGACCGATTTTCATGATGGACTATCAAAAGAGGAAGCATTTAATCGTTTGAAAAAGTATGGGTTGAATAAGATTAAAGATTTTAAGCCAGATTCTAAATTGAAAATTTTTTTAGCTCAATTTCAAAGTCCATTAATTTATATTTTGCTTTTTGCCTCTTTAATATTTTATATAACTGGAGATTATAAAGATAGTTTAATTATTCTTTTTGTTTTAATATTTAATGCTACCATTGGAACGTTTCAAGAATCAAGAGCTCAAAACGCTCTTTTATCTTTGCGTCGTTTTATAGAAACAAAAGCTACAGTTATAAGAAGTAGCCAAGAAGAGATTATTGATTCTTCAGAAGTTGTGTTGGGTGATATAATTTTATTAAAAGAAGGAGAAAAAGTGCCAGCAGATGCTCGATTAATTGAAACTAAAAATCTAAAAATAGACGAGTCTTCGTTGACTGGCGAGTCAATCCCAATTCATAAAATTGAAAAAATTATTGAAAA
>JANWZH010000046.1 GCA_025054755.1 Patescibacteria group bacterium | reverse complement strand
TCTGGTAAATATAAATTATTTTCATAAAAACTTTCTAATTCAAAATTTTTAAATTCATTATATTTATCATTTTTATTATTAATATCATTATTATTTTTATTTATAATTAAAAAATAAAAAATATTATTACGAATAAAAATATAATCTTTTTATTTTTCATAAAATAATCAAATAATCTAGGTTTTATTTTTATAAATCTATTAATTCTGTGCGCAGGGTGAGAGTCGAACTCACGCGGGCTCAATGGCCAACGGTTTTACAGACCGCCCCCGGCCCCTACGGGACTACCTGCGCTTTAAACAATTTTATCAAAAAAAAATAGATTTTCAATAGATAAATTTATAATTAAATAAAATTTGAATAATTTTTTAAAATATAATAATTTTAAAATATGGAAGAAATTGACAAATCAGAAAATGAATTTATAAAAAGATTTTGGGATGTTACTCTTAGAACAATGTCGTCGGATCTTGAAGCCCTAAAAAAAAGTGGAGGTAATATTTCTGAAATACA
>JANWZH010000045.1 GCA_025054755.1 Patescibacteria group bacterium | reverse complement strand
ATCGAGGCATCTCAAAGACCTGCCTTAATTCTTTCTCCTAATAAAATTTTAGCTGCTCAACTTTATCAGGAATTTAAATCTTTTTTTCCTCACAATCATGTTCACTACTTCGTCAGTTATTATGATTATTATCAGCCAGAAGCTTACCTTCCAGAGACTGACACCTACATAGCCAAAGATGCAAAGATCAATGAAATCTTAGATCAACTTAGACATGCAGCTATTGAGAGTACTTTTAATTTTAGGGACTTTATCATTGTTTCATCTATTTCGTGCATCTATGGTATAGGCGATCCCGAGGAATATGAAAATGTTTGCTTAGAAATAACTCAAAATCAGAATATTAATTACAGAGAATTAATTAGTTATCTGAAAGCACTTCAATATCAAAGAGGAAGATGTTTTAATGATTTAAAACCAGCATCTTATTTTTACGATAAAGAAAATAGAATAATTTATGTTTTTAATCCTGATGGTAGTTTTTTGACCCAAATAGAGCTGAGCAAACAGGAAG
>JANWZH010000044.1:285-516 GCA_025054755.1 Patescibacteria group bacterium | reverse complement strand
GGTATGGTTAAGCTAGTAAGGGCGTACGACGGATGCCTTGGCACTGCCTGGCGATGAAGGACGTGGTTACCTGCGATAAGCCACGGGGAGCCGGAAGCGGGCTATGATCCGTGGATTTCCGAATGGGGGAACCTACTGGTGATGAGCCAGTGGCCTTTTTGGTGGCGATACCCGGGGAATTGAAACATCTTAGTACCCGGAGGAAGAGAAAGCAATAGCGATTCCCTGAGT
>JANWZH010000044.1:0-275 GCA_025054755.1 Patescibacteria group bacterium | reverse complement strand
AAACTCATGCCATGTTAAAGCCTGGGGGCGTTGTGGTATGGGGGTAGTAGGCGTGGTCAGGTGATGCCCCAGCGTCACCGGGGAGTTACAAAGCCTCTGCATAGGAGAATTACCTGGGAAGGTAAGCCATAGAGGGTGATAGCCCCGTATCTGAAATGTGGAGGTCTCCCGGCCATAGCCTGAGTACCATGGGACACGAGGAATCCTGTGGGAATCTGCGAGGACCATCTCGTAAGGCTAAATACACGGCAGTGACCGATAGTGTACGAGTACCG
>JANWZH010000043.1 GCA_025054755.1 Patescibacteria group bacterium | reverse complement strand
AAAAGTAAAAAAGCAAAATTGTCTCTAAAAAAATTATCAAAAATCTTCTAGACCAATTTAAATTTAATAGTGTTTCAAAAATAATAATAGTTAAAAATAATATTCCAGAAATTAAAAATATTAAAAAATTAGTTTTATTATTCAAATAGTTAAAAAAATAAAAGCCAAAAACAAAAGCAAAAAAAAGACTAAGAATATCTAAAATAAAAGATTTATAAAATGATTTCGAAAATTTTTTATCTTCTAAAGGAGAAATAGTATGAAAATCTTTTTTATGAGTTATAAAATCAGTTATTGGATTCTTTTTGTGGATTATGTCCATCTTGATTTTGATTATACATCATTTGTCCTATCTTTTGAAGTTCGGCTGACAAATTAGCAATAGCCGACTTAATTTCGTCTATATTATCAGAATCTTTAACTGATTTTAATTTTTCTATTTTAGAATTAATATTTTCTTTTAATTCAGAGTTTATTTTATCGCCGGCTTCGCGTAACGATTTTTCTCCTAAATAAAT
>JANWZH010000042.1 GCA_025054755.1 Patescibacteria group bacterium | reverse complement strand
AAAAATATATCTAAAAATTTTTGCCTAAGAAATTGTGTAATTTAAATAGATTAATTTAAAATAGATCAAAGCGGCATAAATTTATAAGAATTAATTTTTAATTTCCATTTTAAAATAATAGCAGAAGCTTTTAAAAAAATCTGATTTTTAAAACAGAATAACTAATTTTTTAAACAATAAAAGAATTTATAAAATAAAATTAGTAAATTAAATTATTAAATTTTTATTTAAAGTTAGTGCGGGATACCGGAATTGAACCGGTGCCTACTCCTTGGAAGGGAGTCGTACTGCCGCTATACTAATCCCGCTTTATAATAATATAAATTTAAATTATAATTTTTTCAATTAATTTTTGTGTTTCGGCGGGTCCTTTTACTTTAATACATAAAATTCCTGTAGATTTAGCTGAATAATCATTTCCACCGGGATAGATCGCATCTCCTATAAAAGCCATATCAGAAATTTTAATTTTTAAATTTTTAGAAATTTTTTTTATTCCGTAAGATTTATTAATTCCTTT
>JANWZH010000041.1 GCA_025054755.1 Patescibacteria group bacterium | reverse complement strand
AGCTTCATTAATTCATTTTTAGTTTTTTCAATATTGGCATTTTGTTTGTCTATCTTGCTTATAGCTACAATAAATGGAGTATTAGTCTCTTTTAGTATTTTAATTGATTCTTCGGTTTGTGGCTTTGGACCATCATCTGCGGCAACTACTAAAATTGCTAGATCTGCTACTTGGGCGCCTCGCGAACGCATTTGAATAAAGGCTTCATGTCCCGGAGTATCAATAAAAGTAATTTTTTTATTGTGGTGGATTATTTCGTAGGCACCAATTGATTGAGTAATTCCACCGGCTTCCCGAGAAGATATGTTTGTTTTTCTTATATAGTCTAAAAGAGATGTTTTACCATGGTCAACGTGACCCAGAACAGCAATAATTGGTGGGCGATTTATTAAATTTTTATCTTTTTCTTTTAACATCGTTTAAAACATTATCAAAATTGTTTGATAAATACAAGTTTTTTGATAGAATAGAATCTTAAGGAGGGGTGCCGGAGTGGTCTAACGGAACGGTCTGGAGAACCGTGC
>JANWZH010000040.1 GCA_025054755.1 Patescibacteria group bacterium | reverse complement strand
TAACGCTTTAGCTATTTTTGCCATCGCCAAAACATTATTTTCAATTTCAGTATAACAAAAAGGGAAACTTTTAAAAAGCCTAATTCTGGTGTCCCGCCGCTGACGGAACAAAGAAAAAAAATTCAATTTTGCAGCTGCCATCGGCCGGCGAGCCCTCGCAGAGGGCGAGCCAGCAACAGGATTTACCAACTGGCGGAGGGGGTGGGATTCGAACCCACGAGGCCCCTTTCGAGGCCGCGGTTTAGCAAACCGCTCCGTTAACCACTCCGGCACCCCTCCTAAAATTATCTAGCCACAATAATTTTATTTTTACCTGTTTTTTTGGCTTTGTAAAGGGCATTATCCGCTAACCCTAAAACTTTTTTAAAATTTATTTCTTTTTTAAAATCCGAAACTCCACCGGAAATAGTAATTTTTATAAATCCGCCATCAAATTTTATTTTTTTTCTTTCAATTTTTTGTCTAATATGATCTGCAATATAAAAAGCATTCTGCTTATCAGCTCCAACTAAAAGCAATATTATTTCTTCTCCT
>JANWZH010000003.1:9181-36651 GCA_025054755.1 Patescibacteria group bacterium | reverse complement strand
TTTTATTTTAGGATTTTATTTTTTTGGATTTAATAAATTAAATTATAAAAAAGCTATTGTTATTATTAATAATTATAAATTCAACGTTGAATTAGCTGATAATACGGTTAAAAGATCTAAAGGTCTTTCAGGAAGAAGTCATTTAAAGGAAGATGAAGGAATGCTTTTTTTATTTGATAATTATGATAATTATGGTTTTTGGATGAAAGATATGAAATTTCCCCTTGATTTAATATGGATAAAAGATGATAAAATCGTTGATATTTCTTCAAATGTTTTGCCAGAACCTCAAAAAAGCATTTTTAATTTAACTGTTTATTATCCAAAAGAATCAGTGAATAAAGTTTTGGAAATTAATGCTGGATTATCAGACAAATATGGTTTTAAAATTGGTGATAGGGTTGAATTTGATTTTAATTTATAAAATTATAAAATAAAATTATGAACAAAATAAAAATTGCAATTAATGGTTTTGGAAGAATTGGTAGAATATTTTTTAGAAAAGCTTTTAATTATTCAAATTTTGAAATTATAGCAATTAATGATTTGTCTGATACTAAAAATTTAGCCTATTTATTAAAATATGATACTGTTTATGGTAAATATGATAAATCAGTTGAATTTAAAGATAACAAACTAATTGTAGATGGAAAAGAAATTTTAATTTTTAAGGAAACTAATCCTCAAAATCTTCCTTGGAAAGATTTAGATATAGATATAGTTGTTGAATCAAGTGGTGTTTTTACTGAATTTGATAAAGCCAAACTTCATTTGCAAGCTGGAGCAAAAAGAGTTGTAATTACTGCGCCAACTAAAGATGAGAAAACAATTCATTTTACTCCTGGTCTTGAAGATTTAGAAAAAATTTATTCATTAGCTGAAGATGGTCTTATAACTTCAAATGCTTCTTGTACTACTAATTCAGTTAATCCAATAATTGCAATTTTAAATCAAAAAATTGGAATTCAAAAAGCTGTTTTAACAACTATTCATGCTTATACTAACACTCAATCAATTGTAGATAGCGTTGTAAAAGGTGATGATTTTCGCAGGGGCCGAGCAGGAGCACAAAATATTGTACCATCAACAACTGGCGCAGCTAATGCTACGGCAAAAGTTATCCCAGAAATTAAAGGAAAATTTGATGGAATATCAGTAAGAGTACCAACAATAACTGGTTCATTGTCTGACATAACAATTCTTACTAAAAGACCAACTACGGTTGAAGAAATTAATAATATTTTAAAAGAAGCTGCAAATTCTTCACAATGGAATGAGATTATTAAAATAAACGAAGATCAAATTGTTTCGAGCGATATTATTGGAGAACCATATGGAGCAATAATTGATTTAACATTAACTAAAGTAGTTGATGGAGATTTAGTTAAGGTTTTTTCTTGGTATGATAATGAAGCAGGATATGTAGGAATGTTAATTAAACATATTAAAACTTTATTTAATAATTAAATGACTATTTATTTAGGCGCTGATCATAGAGGATTTAAACTAAAAGAAAAGATTAAAATTTGGTTGAAAGAAATAGGTTATGACGTTTTTGATTGCGGAGCAGAAAATTTAAATTCTGAAGATGATTATCCTGATTTTGCAAAATTAGTAGTTAAAAATGTTTTAAGAAACATAGAAACTTCAAGGGGTATTTTGTTTTGTGGGTCAGGGGTTGGAGTTTGTATGGCAGCTAATAGATTTAAAAGAATTAGAGCTGGTTTAGCTATAAATTCTGATCAAGTTTTTGAGGCTCGAAAAAATGATGATATTAATATTTTATGCATAGCTGCTGATTTTATATTAGAAGATGAAGCTCAAAAAATTATTAAGGTATTTTTAATAACTCCTTTTGAACATAAAGAAAAGCATTTTCGTAGAATAGAAAAACTTGATCAATTAAATTAAAAATTATTTATTTTCTTTTAAAAATATTTTAAAATATAATTATGCAAGTTATTCCAGCTATAAATTGTCATTTAGGCGATGATGATTGTGTTACAAAAAAAATAAATAAAATTAAATCAGTTGCTGATTGGGTTCATTTAGATATAGCAGATGGTATTTTTACTTATAATAAAAGTTGGAATAATCCAAATGAGTGGTTTAAATTTAATTTAGGACTTAATTTAGAGGTCCATTTAATGGTTGAGTATCCCTTTGAATCTGTTAAGGATTGGTTAAAAGCTGGAGCAAAAAGAGTTATTGTTCATTGGGAAGCAATTAAAAGAGAATCTGAAAGTTTAAACAAAGATTTAAATATTGTAGTAGATGAATATTTAAATCTTTGCAATCAATATAATGCAGAATTAGTTCTTTCTATTTGTATGGAAACACAAGTTGACGAAATAAAATCTGTTTTAAATAAATTTAAAATAATTCATGTTTTAGCTGTTTATCCTGGACTAAGTGGTCAGAAATTTCTACCAGAAGCTTTATGTAAAATAAAATATTTGAAAAGTTTAAAATCAGATTTAATTATTGAGGTTGATGGCGGCATAAATCCAGAAATAGCATTAAAAATTAAACAATTTGGCGGAGATATTGCTATTTCTGGGCACTATCTTTTTAAAAATAATAATTTTGAAAAAGCTTTTAACGAACTTGTAAATATTTAAAAATATAATATATTTTATATCTATGCTTGTTTTAATTTTAGTATTATTAGGAATTTCGTTTTTAATATTAATTCATGAGGCTGGACATTTTTGGGCAGCTAAAAAATGTAATATGAAGGTTGAAGAATTTGGTTTTGGGTTGCCTCCGCGCATTTTAGGATTTAAAAGAGGAGAAACAATTTATAGTATTAACTTATTGCCTTTTGGAGCTTTTGTAAGAATTGCTGGAGAAAGTGATTTAGAAAATATTCAAAATAATATTGATTTAAAAGATCGGCAAAGATATTTTTATTATCAATCAGCTAAAAATAGAGCTTTTGTAACCGTTGCTGGAATTTTGGCTAATTTTTTAATTGGCTGGGTACTAATTTCTTCGAGTTTAGCAATTGGAAGACCTTTTTCAATTATTGTTACCGATGTTTTCCCTAATTCACCAGCTTTTGAGGCTGGTTTTCAAAAAAATGATTTAATATTAGGTTATCAAACTGAAAATGAATTAAGAAATTTTATTTTAAATAATCCAAATAAAGAGGTTGAGTTTAGAATTAAAAGGGGAGATAAGGAAAAAAATATCAATGTTAAAATTATTGAAAAAGATGGTAAAGGTTTTTTGGGTATATATTTTGTAGGAGGAGAAATACCAAAACAAAGAATAGATAAGGCTTTTATAAGAGGATTTTTATATTCATTAGAAATTTTTAAACTTAATGCTTATGGTATTTATGTTTTTTTGTCTAATTTATTTACTCATGGGAAAATAATAGATGGGGTTGTTGGTCCAGTTGGAATTGTTAATTTTTCTAAACAAGTGGGTGAAATTAGTTTAGTATATCTTTTAAATTTGCTAGGCATTATTTCGGTTAGTTTAGCTTTTATGAATTTTTTGCCTTTCCCGGCATTAGATGGTGGAAGATTGCTTTTTATTTTAATTGAAAAAATTAGAGGAAAATCATTATCTTTAAAATTGGAATCTATAATTAATGGTATAGGCTTTGTTTTGCTTTTGATTTTAATTATTTTTATTACTTTTAGAGATATTAAAAAAATATTTTAATTTTTTAAAAAAAATTTTGATTTTTTATAAAAAATGTTTTAATATTTTAATATGGATTTAAAAGTACAAATTAGAAAAAATCTTGGTAAAAAAGTTAAAAATCTTAGAAATCAGGGTTTAATTCCAGCTGAATTATATGGGCATAATATTTCTAATATGCATTTAGTTGTTAATTTTAAAGATTTTAATAATGTTTATAGACAAGCTGGCGAAAGTTCTATTATAAATTTAGTTATTGAAGATGATAAATCTAAAAACAATATTCCTGTTTTAATTCATGATATTCAAAGAGATTATTTAAACGGCAATATTTTACATATTGATTTTTATCAAATTAAAATGGATGAAAAAATTAGAACTTATGTTCCATTAAAATTTGTTGGTGAATCTCCAGCTGTTAAAAATTATGGGGGTATATTAAATAAATCAATGTTAGAAATCGAAATTGAAGCATTGCCAAAAGATTTGCCTCATGAGGTTGAAGTTGATGTTTCTAATCTTAAAGAATTGGGTCAAAGTATTTATGTTAGAGATCTGAAATTACCTAAAGGAGTTAGAATTTTAATTGATTTAGATAATCCAGTTGCTACAGTTATTGCTCAAAAAGAAGAAGAAGCTATAACAGAACCAATTGATATTTCATCTGTTAAGGTTGAATCAGAAGAGAAAAAATTAGAAAGAGAAAAGACTAAAGAAGAACAATTTGAAAAATAAAAAATCTAGAAATGAATAAAAAAATTCTTTTTGACATTAGGTCTAATAGAAGTTTTTCCGATTTTAAATATTTAATTGATCTTAATCAAAATCAAAAAATTTATTATTTATCATTAACTAAAATTTCTAAAATTTTGGTTGTGTTGTTTAGTTTTATTATTTTTGTTTTGGGATCAGTTAATGCTCCAACTATTTCTATTTTAGCTGCTAATTCAAACTCCCAAGAAGAACGCGCTCAATTAGAATCTCAACTTCAAGAGTTAGAACGACAAATGGCAGAATATGAAAATCAAATTGCGATTTATCAAAAACAGGGTAAAAGTTTAAAAAATGAAATAGATACCCTAAATGTTAAAATTGCTAAAATTAATTTAGAAATTAAAGCTATTAATTTAAAAATTAGCCAACTAAATGATAAAATTAATCAAACTCAAATTCAAATTAATATTACAGAAAATACAATTAATAAACATCAACTTGCTTTAATTGAATTATTAAAGAAATTATATACTAATGATAATAAATCAATTTTAGAGATTATTTTAAAACATCCACAACTTTCTGATTTTTTTAATAATATAAACAACATTGTTGTTTTGCAGGATAATTTAAGAATAACAATTAATCAAATTAAAGATTTAAAAAATGAATTAGAAGAACAAAAAATTCAGTATACTTTAGCAAAAGCAGATACTGAAACTTTAAAAAATTATCAATTAGCTCAAAAAAATCAAACAGATATATTAAAACAACAAAAAAATAATCTTTTAACAGTTACTAAAGGCCAAGAATCAAAATATAAAACATTATTACAGAAAACAAAAGAAGAAGCTGCTAAAATTAGAAACAGATTATTTGAACTTTTGGGTGGTGGAGAAATGACTTTTGAGCAAGCTTATCAATATGCTAAAATTGCTTCGCAGGCTACTGGAGTTAGGCCAGCCTTTATTTTAGCTATTTTAGATAGAGAATCAGCATTGGGTAGAAACGTTGGAAGATGTAATTATCAATCTGCAATGAACCCTAAAGAACAACCAATATTTTTGGAAATTGTTTCTGAATTAGGATTGAATCCAAATACTTTAACTGTTTCTTGCCCTAATGCAGATGGTCCATATGGTGGAGCAATGGGACCAGCTCAGTTTATTCCTTCTACATGGAATGCTTATAAAAAACAAATATCTCAAATTACTGGCAATAATCCACCTTCTCCATGGAATAATTCTGACGCATTTACAGCAGCTGCTCTTTATTTGAAAGATGCTGGGGCTTTGATAAACGAAAGGCAAGCTGCAGCAAAATATTATTGTGGTTCGCGTTGGAATCGATATGTTTGTACTAATGTTTATGCTAAAAAAGTTTTAGAAAAAGCAGATCAATTTGAAGACGATATTCAAACTATAACTAATTATTAATTTATTTGAAATTTATGATTTTTATTATTAAATAATATTATGGACAAAAGTAATCAACCAGTTGAAATTTCATTTATTATTCCAGCTTATAATGAAGAAAAATTTATTGTTAAATGCTTAAATTCTATTTTAGATGAGGTTTATAGAGAAAATGTTTCTTATGAAATTATTGTAGTTAATAATAATTCTGTTGATAAAACCAAAGAATTAGTATTGCAATTTAATGGAGTAAAATTAATTGATGAGTATAGACAGGGTTTAACTTTTGCAAGACAAACTGGATTTTTAAAATCTTCAGGAAAATTAATTGCTAATATTGATGCTGATACTATTTTACCAAAAGGCTGGCTAAAAACTGTATTGAATGAGTTTAAAAATAAAAAAATAATTGCTTTATCTGGCCCTCAAATTTATTATGATGCTCCTAAAAAAATATTAATTTATGAATGGATTTTTTATAGAATTGCTTATTTAACTTATTTAATAAATAAATATATTTTAAACAAAAGTTCAATGTTACAAGGAGGCAATTTTATTATTCGTCGTGATATGTTAGAAAAAATAGGTGGATTTAATACTAATATTTTATTCTGGGGAGAAGATACTGATATTGCGAAAAGATTGCATAAATTAGGCGATGTTAAATTTACTTTTAAATTGCCCATTTATGCTTCTGGTCGTAGACTTTTAAGAGAAGGGATATTTAAAACAGCGTGGCGTTATAGCTTAAATTATTTTTATATTATATTTTTTGATAAACCATTTCATTCTGAAATAAATATTCAAAATAAATCAGAATATACTTTTTTAAATTTACACAGAATAAATTTTTATTTAACAGAAAATAGAAATTTAGTTTTTATTTTGGGCATATTTATATTTTTATTTGGTATGTCTTATTTTATTTTAAATCATTATTTTGAATATAATTTTTTTTATAGATTAGAAAAGTTTAAGGCCGAGATAATAAGCGTTTTTAAAAAATGATTGGATTTTTATTTTTGGGAGATGTTTTAGTATTTTATTTATCTTTAATTTTAACCCTAGTTTTTCGTTATCAAGATTTATGGCTTAGAAGATTTAATGAGCATTTTTTACCATTTAGTTTTATTTTAATTTTATGGCTTTTAGTTTTTTATATTTCTGGATTATATGAAAAGAAAAAACTTAGAAATGTTATAGATTTTTTCAAGACATTATTTTTAGCTATTATATTAAATATATTTTTAGCTATTACTTTTTTTTATTTCTTTTTATTTGTTGGCATAAGACCTAAAATTAATTTATTTATATTTTGTTTTATATTTTTAATTTTGGAATTTTTCTGGAGAAGATATTTTAATTCCATTATTATTAATTTTTTACCAAAATTGAGAATTCTATTAATTACTGATAAAAAAGAACATTCAGAAATTTATCAATTTTTATTTAAAAATAAACAATTTGGGTATGAAATAGCTTATTTATTTAAAATAGATGAGTTGCCTAATTTTTTAAATAATTTAAATGACTGGCAAAAATTTGTTTCAGAAAATAAAATTAATATTATTTTAGTCCCTTTTTCTTTTAAAAGTAATTCGAATTTTTCAAAAATTTTTTATGAGCTTTTATCTTATGGAATAGTTATTTACGACATGCCATCATTTTATGAATTAATTTTTAAAAAAGTTCCTTTATTTGAAATTAATGAAGAGTGGTTTTTAGATAAAATTTTAAATCAAGAAAAATTTTATGATAAATTAAAAGAAGCTTTCGAATTTGTTTTTGCTTTATTTTTATTTATTGTTTTATTACCTTTAGAAATTTTAATAGCAATTTTAATTAAACTAACTTCTCGTGGTCCAGTAATTTATAAACAGGTTAGGGTAGGCAAAAATAATCAAGAATTTGTTTTGTATAAATTTAGAACAATGCGTGAAGATGCTGAAAAAGATGGCCCGCAATGGAAAAAATCAGGAGACAACGATCCACGTTTTACATTAATTGGAAAAATATTAGCTAAAACTCATTTAGATGAATTGCCGCAATTAATTAATATTTTAAAAGGAGAGATATCTTTTGTTGGTCCGCGACCAGAAAGACCAGAATTTATTAAAATTTTAGAAAAGCAAATTCCATATTATAATATTCGTCATTTAATTAAACCAGGAATAACTGGTTGGGCGCAAATTAATTATAAATATGGAGCATCAATAGAAGACGCTTATCAAAAATTACAATATGATATTTATTATATTAAAAACAAATCTATTATTTTAGATTTAGCAATTATTATCAAAACTATTAAAAATTTTTTTGTAAATAATTAATAATTGACATTTTTATTATTTTATTTTATTATTTAGAAAGGAGGTTAAAAAATGAGAACATTGGTTCTTTCCTTTTTTTTGATTGTTTTTTCTTCTTTTGCTCAAGAGGGGCAGGAGAAGAAGGTGCCAATTTGTCAATTGGGAAATGATCCCGCTGACATTTATCGTCGCATTGACTGGAAAAAAGAGTCAATATTGCGACCCTTGCAGCAGCAAAAGGTGAAGATGACCACTGGATCTGGCAGGGTGGTTGAATGTATTTTGCCACGACTAACTCCTGTTGTCGTAGAAAAGAGCACGGGAGTTGCTCGTTGGATTCTTGGTTGTGGTAATCAAATCATTTCGCCAACAAAGTGGATTCCTGAGGGAATTAGAGAATTTCCTGAACAACATAATAAAATTCATTCTGAACAAGTTGTTCAGGAAATTAAAATTTCTCCGTCTACACTTAATGTAGAAGGAGAAATTAAACACGGTGTGAATGTGTCTGGAGAAATTAGACATATTCATGCTGGAGAGATTATACTGCGAGACCGTAGCGAAAATACAATAACCCCAACCTCGCAACCACCAAAAAAAAGTTGGTGGCAAAAAAATCGTAAGTGGGTTATTCCGCTTACAATAGTTGGAGCTGCGGCAGGAGGATATGTAGCTGCTAGATCTGGCGGGAGCAAAACGATTCAATATCAACCTTTGCCTCCGCCAATCAAGCGCTGAACTAAAAACTAGGCAGCTAATTTATTAGTGGCCTCTTTCTTAGTTTAAAGAGGCCTTTTATTTTATGGATTTAATTTAATTATTAAATCTATAAAATAAAAAAAATATATAGTATTGACATTTTTAAAATTTTTTGTTATAATTTAAGTATGATGAAAAAAGTTTTTATTTTTATAACAATTTTAAGTTTAGTCGGACAATTTTTGCCTTTTTATCAAGCTAAGGCAGCTTATGGTTCAATTTCTGCAAATCCTTCATATTTTGATGGAAATTCTGGTAATGGAACATTCACTGCTTATATAAGTTGGAATTCTGGAGGATTTAACCAGGTTTCTAGAGGAGTTGTTTATGTTGCATTAAATGGTGGGATGGAAAATTTATTTTCTTATCAAAATTCTTGCAATAATTGTCCTGCTCCTTGGATTCAAGCTGCTGATGATAGAGAACAGATTTATGAATTTAGATTATATGAATATAATTCTTTTACTGGTTGGGTAGGAGATTTATTAGATACTGCTAGAGTTGTTGTTTCCCCTCGTAGATTAAATAATCAAAGTACACCAAACAATCCTACTACGCCTACAAATCCTACTACTCCTACCACCCCTACTACTCCTAATACTCCAAACTATAATCTAAGATTATCAATTAATAAAACTCAATTTTATAATACTGACACTTGGACCCTTCGTTTAACAGGAGCTCCAGCTAATCAACCAACATATATTTGTGCTATTGATAACAGAGGAGTTCAATCTTGTACTCCAACTGGTAATCTTGGTCTTCCAACTCATACTGATTCTAATGGCAATTGGTATGCTTCAGGAAATTGGAATGGTGATGAATCAGTATTAGGAACATGGACTGAATGGATGTTTGCTGGTGGAACATTATCTAATGGTCAAGTAACAGATGGTTATAGATCAAACAATGTTACATTTACTATTACAAAAAGAGTTCAAGCCTGCCAAGGATCTCCAACATTAGTTATTAGCCCAGCTAATGCTTCAGTAAATAAAAACAATACTCAATCTTTCCAAGCTTTATATGATTCAGATGGTCCAGGATGCCCAAATCCAGAACAAAATGTAACCAATCAAACATCTTGGCAATCATTAAATTCTTCAATTGCTCAATATGTATCACCTGGAATATTTCGTGGGGTTAATCAGGGAACAGCTCAAATCAGGGCTTCATATCAAAATATTACTGCCCAAGCTTCATTAACTGTAATTGATAATATAATAGTGACAGGCAATGCTCCTGTAGTTACTACTCAACAAGCAACTTTTATAAGAAAAAACAGTGCAACATTAAATGCAATAGTAAATGCTAATGGCAACTCTACTTCATATAGATTTGAATATGGGACATCTCCTTCTAATTTAAATTCTTATACTTCTTTTGGTTTAATTGGAGGATCATTAAATCAACAAGTTTCAGCTACAGTTTTAAATCTTTTGCCAAATACAACTTATTATTTTAGAATTTATGCTTATAATAATTATGGAGAAGTTCGTGGTCAAATTTTATCTTTTACAACAAGTTATGATAGTAGTGTAGTTGATGGTCAAGCTCCAACTGTTCAAACTTTATTTGCTACAGGAATTTCTCAAAATAATGCAATTTTAAATGGCATAGTAAATTCAAATAATTCTTTAACTCAATATCGTTTTGAATATGGAACAAATTCTAGTTTGGGAAGATTTACTTCTTGGCAATCAGTTGGTTCATTATCAGGTGATGTTAATGTCTATCAAACGATTTCAGATCTTTTACCAAATACAACTTATTATTTTAGAATTGTTGCTCAAAATCAGTATGGAACAACTCGTGGTCAAATTTTAAGTTTTACAACAGATTTTATGCAATCGGGAAGTGCCCCACAAGCAATTACTGATTCAGTTAATGGAATTAGTTATAATTCAGCTATTTTAAATGGTAGAGTTGATCCAAATAATTCTCTAACTTCTTATTATTTTGAATATGGTCAAACTCCAAATTTTGGATTTACAACTGGATTTCAATCAGCAGGATCAGGAGATAATTTAATTTCTGTTTCTGTCCCTATTTTAGGATTGAATTCAAATACAACCTATTATTATCGTTTAGTTGCCCAAAATAGTTATGGGGTTTCCTATGGTAATACTTATAGTTTTACAACATATTCTAATAGAAATTGGTGGTGGGATTATGGACAAACCCCTCAAGTTATAACTCAATCTGCAACAGGAATCTATCAAAATTATGCTACTTTAAATGCTCAAATTAATCCAAATAATTCAGATACGCAAGCCTGGTTTGAATATGGTACAAATTCTAATTATTTATCATATACTACTGGCTATTCTAATGTTGGGTCTAATAATTATTATTATAATTTTTCCCAAACTGTATATAATTTACTTCCAAATACAACATATTATTTCAGAGCTGTTGCTAGAAATCAATATGGTATAAATTATGGTCAAATTTTAAGTTTTACAACCGGAAATTATAATTATGTTCAGGGAGCTGCTCCTATTGTTAGAACATCTCAGGCTACATATATTTCTTCAAATTCAGCTTTACTTAATGGATTTGTTAATCCAAATAATGGATTAACTTCAGCTTGGATTGAATATGGGCCAAATACTGCATTAGGCTTAAGAACAACTGTTTTACCAATGGGTTCTGGCAATTTAGAATTGCCATATGCTTTTGCGGCTACAGGACTTTTGCCAAATACAATTTATTATTTTAGAATTGTAGCTCAAAATCAATATGGAACTTCTTATGGACAAATTTTAAGTTTTCAAACTTCTGGTTCACAAAATTATATTCAGACTCCAATTCAAATTCAAACCCCTCCAACCCAAGTTATTACTTATCCAATTGTTCGTACATCAACTCAACCAAGTGATTATGGTAGGCAAATTGATTGTTTAACAGTTATTCCATCAATTAATGGAAAAACACTTGATCCGGGGCAAGAATTTACTTACATAACTACTATTAGAAATAATTGTAATTTTACACTTGAAAATTCAGTTTTAAGAGTAGTTTTGCCCCAAGAAACAGATTTTATTTCAACTAGTTTTCCGGCTTATTCATTAGAAAATAACACAGTTGTTTTAAATCTTGGCAAAATTGATGCTAATGTTCAGACTGCTGTTAATATTATTGGCAGAATTAAAACCAATAGTAAAAATGGAGATCATTTAGTATTTAATTCTATTTTGAATTTTAATTATCGTAATTATGCTTATGTAGTAAATACTTACTTAACAGCAGTTGTTGGACAAGAATTAGGAGGAGGATTTGCTGCTGCTTTGAAAACTTTGGGTGGAATATTTAGTAGTTGGATATTTTGGTTAATATTAATATTAATAGGATTTTTGTGGATGTTTTATATATTAATGAATAGAAAATTTGCTAGAGAAGAAAGATACGATTTAAGTGGATTAAAAGTAAATCGCGAATCCTAAGAGGTATAAATCACTAAATTATAATAACATTATTTAAAGTTTAAATTTTAAAACAAAATTAAAAACAGTATCTATTAATTAGTTTTAATTGATTTTTGAATTTGTTCTTTAGCTTTTTCTTTATTTAAGAAATCTTTGGTTTTAACCCATTTATTTGGTTCAAGCTGTTTGTAGACTTCAAAGAAATGTTTAATTTTTGATTTTAAGTAATCACTTAATTCAGAAATATCATTAATTTTACCATATTCTGGATCAATTTTTTCTTTTGGAACAGCAATTACTTTCCAATCAATGCCAGCTTCATCTTCCATTTCTAAAATTCCAATTGGTTTCGATGGAATTATAGTTCCTGGATAAACTGATAAACTAGAAATAACTAAAACATCGACTGGGTCGCCATCATCAGTTAATGTGTTTGGAATAAATCCATAATTAAAAGGATAATAGGTTGAAGTATATAAAAATCTATCAACTTCTATAATTCCGCTATCTTTGTTTAATTCATATTTTATTTGCGAACCTTGAGGTATTTCTATAAAAACATTAATTTCTTCAGGAATGTTTTTGCCTGGTTTAATTTTTGAAATATCCATTTTTTATTTTTAAATTTTAGACCTTTATATTATTTTAGTTTAATATTTTTGTTTTATTAGTCAATATATTAATATTTATTATTGAGTTTTGTTTTAAATTTGATAAACTTTAATTATGAATAAAATTACTATAATTATATTTGGAGAACCAGGGTCTGGCAAAACAACACAAGCTAAATTATTAGTCGATCATTTTAATTTAATACATTTTGATACTGGTAGATTTTTAGAAAGTATTTTATTTGATCCTCAAAGACAGAATGAAACAAGGATTCAAGAAGAAAAGAAACTTTTTAGTAGTGGAAAATTAAATACTCCAAGTTTTGTTGTTTCTGAAATTAAAAATAAAATTTTAAAAATTTATAAATCTGGTTTTGGTATTATTTTTTCTGGATCACCAAGAACATTATATGAAGCACAAAAAGAAATTCCTTTAATTGAAAAATATTCTGGAAAAGAAAATATATTTTTTATTGAATTAAAAATATCAGAAAAAGAAGCTTTAAAAAGAAATAACCAGAGATTAATTTGTAAATTTTGTGGATATACTTTATTAAAACAATATTTTAGTATTGAGAATATTAAAAATTGTCCAGTTTGCGGAGGTATTTTTTATAAAAGAGTTTTAGATAATCCTGAAATTATAAAGATTAGATTTAAAGAATACATAGAGCGCACTTATCCAATTTTTGATTTTTTAAAAAAAAGAGGTTTTACTGTTCATAAAATTGATGCAAGACCTGCTCCGTATAAAATATCTCAAAAAATAATAAAAGTTATAGAGAGTAAAAAATGATTAATTTAAAAAATAAAAAAGAAATTGAGATTATGGCTCAAGCCGGGCAAAAACTTGCTTTAATTATGGAAAAATTAAAGCAAGATATTTATATTGGTAAAAAAACAAAAGAATTAAATGAATTATTTTTAAAATTAGTTAAAAAAGAAAAAGCTGAACCAGCTTTTTTAAATTATAAAGGTTTTCCAGCTGCAATTTGTGTTTCTGTAAATGAAATTATTGTTCATGGCTTACCATCAGATTATATAATCAAAAATGGAGATTTAATAAAATTAGATATTGGTTTAAAATATAAAGGTTTTTATGCTGATATGGCTGATACAATTGGAGTAGGAGATATAACTTTAAAAGAATTACAATTAATTAATGCAACAAGAGAAGCTTTTAAAAATAGTTTAAGGTTTTTATATGATGGAAATACTTTAGGAGATGTTGGTTATGCAATTGAATCTACTGCTTTAAAATATGGTTTTAGTGTAGCTGATAAATTAACTGGTCATGGTATAGGTAAAAATCTTCATGAAGAACCTCAAGTTTTAAATACTGGTACTCCAAATAAAGGCATTAAAATTAAGTCGGGAATGGTTTTAGCTATTGAGCCAATGTTTATTTTAGGTTGTGGGGAGGTAGTAGAACAAAAGGATGGAAGTTGGAAAAGTAAAGATAATTCAAAAACAGCTCATTTTGAACATACAGTTGCAATTTTAGAAAATGGACCAATAATTTTAACTCAATATTAGTTTTCAACAAAACATGATTAAAAAAATTTTAAAATTTAATCAAAGTCCTGATTATTTTTTATTGAGTTTAATATTAATTTTAACTATTTTTGGTTTAATAATTTTAGCTAGCGCATCTTCTTCTATTGCGCAAATTAAATTTGGTGATAGTTTTTATTATTTGAAAAGACAAATTATCTATGGTCTTTTGCCTGGTATTTTATGTTTTATATTTGCTTATTTTTTCCCTTATAAATATTATAAGAAAATAATTTTTGGATTATTGTTGTTTAATATTTTTTTATTAATTTTAGTTAAATTTAGCCCTTGGGGTGTTAATTTTGGTGGCTCATCTCGTTGGTTAAAAGTGGGGCCAATTATTTTTCAGCCATCAGAGTTTTTAAAAATAACTTACATTATTTATATTGCTGCTTGGCTTTCAAATGTTAAAAATAATAGAATAACTGATTTTCAAAACGGTTTTATTCCTTTTTTAATTATTTCAGGAACTATTGGATTTTTGCTTTATATTCAACCAGCAACAAGTATTATTATTATATTATTATTAAGTGGGTCTATACTTTATTTTATTAGCGGAGCCAAATTAAAATATTTTGTATTATTATTTTTTTTAGGAATAATTGGATTCAGTATATTATTTTTATTTGATTCTGGATATCGTTTTGCAAGAATTAAAAATTTTATTAATCCATCTGATGTTTATGGTGGGGCATATCAAAGCACTCAGGCTTTAATTACAATAGGATCTGGCGGATTAACTGGTTTTGGTTTTGGAAAATCTACAACCAAAGCTAGAACTTTGCCAGAACCATTAGGAGATTCTATTTTTGCTGTTGCTTCTCAAGAACTTGGTTTTATTGGCGCAGGATCATTAGTTTTGCTTTTAGCTTTTTTAGTTATTAGATTATTTGTTTTAGCTTTAAAATCTAAAGACAGGTTTGGCCAACTAATTTTATGTGGTTTTGCTTTAATTTTTGGTTTGCAATCAATAATTCATATTGCTGTTTTAATTAAGCTTTTTCCAATAACTGGAATACCATTACCATTTGTAAGTTATGGTGGGACATTTTTAACTGTAGTACTTTTTATGTCTGGTACGGCTTTAAATATTTCTAAAAAAATAATTTAATATTTTTATTTATAAAAATGATTGATAAAGAATTTAAACTTATTTCAAAATTTAAGCCAGCCGGTGATCAACCTAAAGCTATTGAAGCTTTAGTTAAAAGATTAAAAGCTGGATGTAAGCATTCAGTATTATTAGGCGTAACTGGTTCTGGCAAGACTTTTACAGTTGCTAATGTCATTGCCAAAATTAACAAGCCAACTTTAGTTATAGCTCATAACAAAACTTTAGCTGCTCAATTATGTAATGAATTAAGAGAATTTTTCCCAGAAAATTCAGTTAATTATTTTGTTTCTTATTATGATTATTATCAGCCAGAAGCTTATTTACCTCAAACTGATACTTATATAGATAAAGAAGCAATGATTAATGATGAAATTGATAGATTAAGACATGCTGCAACTTCTGCTATTTTAACTAGACGTGATGTTATTATTGTTGCAAGTGTTTCTTGTATCTATGGTTTAGGTGCACCAGAAATTTATGCTCAAAATATTTTACATTTTAAAATTGGAGATAAAATTGACAGAAAAGAATTAATTCATAAATTAGTGAATTTGCAATATATTAGAACCAATTCTGATTTAAAACGAGGCACTTTTAGGTTGCGAGGAGATAATTGGGAAATTATGCCTCCAGACAAAGAAATAATTTATAATTTTGAAATTAATAATAATCAAATTATAGCAATTTATGAAATTAATCCAGTAGAAGGATTTATTTATGATAAGACTCCAAAATTAAATGAAATTTATATTTCTCCTGCAAAGCATTTTATTACTGAAATTCCTGAACGTGAAAGGGCAATTAAAGCTATTGAGGAAGAATTAAAAGAAAGATTAAAATTTTTTGAGTCACAAAAAAAATATCTAGAAGCTGAACGTTTAGAAAGAAGAACTAAATTTGATATTGCAATGATTAGAGAGGTTGGTTATTGTCATGGGATTGAAAATTATTCCAGACATTTATCTGGAAGATTTCCTGGCCAACCACCAGAAACATTACTAGATTATTTTCCAGAAGATTTTTTGACCATTATTGATGAATCGCATGTAACAATTCCTCAAATTAGAGGGATGTATGAAGGAGATGCTTCTAGAAAAAAAACATTAATTGAATATGGTTTTAGGCTACCATCAGCTTTAGATAATCGACCATTAAAATTCGAAGAATTTGAAAAAAAAATTGGTCAAGTTATTTATATGTCCGCTACACCAGCCGAATATGAAAAAGAAAAAAGTTTAAGTTGTTGTAATAAAAAGGGAATTCCTTCTGGTATAGTAGAACAAATTATACGTCCAACTGGTTTAGTTGATCCAAAAATTATTATAAGACCTGTTAAAGGACAAATTGAAGATTTAATTAAAAGAATTGAACAAAAAGTTAAGAACAAACAGCGAGTTTTGGTAACAACGTTAACTAAAAGAATGGCTGAAGATTTATCGGTTTATTTAGAAGAAAAAGGTTTTAAAGTAAATTATATTCATAGTGAAGTAAAAACTATTGAGAGGATTAAAATCTTAACTAATTTAAGAAAAGGAATTTTTGATTGTTTGATTGGGGTTAATTTACTTCGTGAGGGGTTAGATTTGCCAGAAGTAGCTTTAGTAGCAATTTTAGATGCGGATAAGGAAGGATTTTTAAGAAGCGAAACTTCTTTAATTCAGATTATTGGTCGTGCAGCTAGAAATGTTGATAGTGAAGTTGTGATTTATGCTGATAATATAACTGGTTCAATTAATAGAGCAGTTCGAGAAACTGAACGTAGAAGAAAAATACAATTATCTTATAATAAAAAATATAATATTCAACCTAAAACGATTATAAAAGAAATTAAAGATATTTTGCCTCAGGTTGATGAAATATTAAAATTAGAACTAATGCCAATTAATAAGTCTAAAAATGAAATTAAAAAAATAATAGAACAAAAAGAAAAAGAAATGAAGCAAGCTGCTAAAAATTTAGATTTTGAATTAGCTGCTATATTAAGAGATGAAATTAAAGAATTAGAAAAAAAATTAAAAAAATAAATTTATATTTTGTTTTTTGAATTTTTTATTGTAAACTAGAAAAATATGAATATTATTGATAAATTTAGTTTGATTTTTCTTATAATTTTATTTTTAATTCAGGTTTTTAAAAAAAATATTTTTAAAAAAATAGTTTTTATTTGGGTATTAGCTGTAATTGGCATTTTTTTGTTTGGTATCATAGAATCAGTTAATAGATATTTTTTATGGAAAGAAGATCCAATTTTTAAATTTTTAATTCCGCCATATAAAAATATTAATTATTTTATATATTTTGTTTTTATAAGATTTTTTTCATATTGGATTTTAGCTTTAGTTGCTGCTTTAATATTAAATAAAACAGCTTTATTTTTTAACAAAAAATACAACGAAAGATTTTTTGAGCCTGAAGAAATTCCATTTGCAACTCTTGGAATGTTTTTGAGTGGTTGGCCTGGTTTTTTGTTTTATTTTTGTTTTGTATTAATTTTTGGATTAATTTTATCAATAATTTATATAATTAAAAATAAGGGTAGGGCTCCGCTATATTATATTTGGCTTCCAGCAGCAATACTGGCTATTTTATTTAAAAATTTTGTTATTCCATTTAATATTTTAAAAATTTTTATAATATCTTAATTTTGATTAGTAAAATTTAAATTTTTGTTTTAAAATAATATTATGATTTTACCAATCCCACCAAATCAAATTAAAAAAAAATTAATTGAGGATAATTTAATTACTACAGAAAAATTTGATGCATTTTTTGAGGAAGCTCAAAGGAAAAATCAAAATCTAATTGATATTTTAATTTCTGAACATATTGTTGATGCAAATTATATTTATAATTTTTTAGCTAGTTATTTAGGTGTTGATTTGGCTCAATTAAATGTTAGACATATTAATGAAGAAGTTGTTAAGTCTTTGCCAGAAAATATTGCTAGAGAAAAACAAATTATTGTTTTTGATAAGGAAGAAGATGGCACAGTTGATGTTGCTATGCTTAATCCTTCTGATTTAGCTACAATAGAATTTTTAAAGCAAAAATTTAATGCTCCTATAAGACCATTTTTGGCTTCAACAGATGATTTAAATAGGGGATTTTCAATTTATGGCTTAAGTTCAACTAAAGATTTTAAAAAAATAATTGAAGAAAGCATCGAAGAATCTTTAAGGTCTCAAAAAAAGACAGCTGAAGAAGCAGCAGCCGATTTACCAATTGTTGCAATTGTTGATAACATAATTTCTTATGCTTCTTCTTTAAGAGCATCTGATATTCATATTGAAATTTTAGAAGATGTGACGATGGTTCGTTATAGAATTGATGGCATTTTGTATGAAATTATGCGTATTCCTAAAGCAATTCATAATGCTATTGTTGCAAGAATTAAGGTTTTGGCTGGATTAAAAATTGATGAACATATGAGACCACAAGATGGTCGTTTTAGATATAAATCAGCCAATCAATTAATTGATGTTCGTGTTTCAATTATGCCTACTTTTTATGGAGAAAAAGCTGAAATGCGTTTGTTAGAAGCAACTCAAAAACCACTTTCATTAGAAGAAGTTGGTTTAATGAATCATAATTTAAAAGTTGTAGAAGATAATTTGAAAAAAACTTATGGAATGATTTTAGTTTGTGGGCCAACTGGCTCTGGTAAAACAACAACTTTATATGCTTTAATGAATATTTTAAACAAGCCCAATATTAATATTTGTACAATAGAAGATCCAATAGAATATAATATGCGCTATGTGAATCAATCTCAAATTAATCCAGAAGCAGGCATTACTTTTGCAAGTGGATTAAGAGCATTATTAAGGCAAGATCCAAATATTATTATGGTTGGTGAAATTCGAGATTCAGAAACAGCAGAAATTGCTGTACAAGCAGCTTTAACTGGGCATTTAATTTTATCATCATTGCATACCAATGATGCTCCAACCGCAATTCCTAGGTTAATTGATTTAAAAATTCCAAATTATTTAGTTTCCTCAGTCTTAAATTTAGTTATTGCGCAAAGATTAGTTCGTAGAATTTGTTCTGGATGTATTTATTCTTATGATTTAACCGAATCAGAAAAAAATATAATTATTGATCAATTTAAAGAAATTGGTATTTTAAATCCAGAGCAAAAAATTCCGCGTTTAGCTTTTAGAGGTAAGGGTTGTGATATGTGCAATGGAAGTGGTTATCGTGGCAGAATTGGTATTTTTGAAACTTTTGAAAATACGGATAATGTTAAAAAAATCATTAGTAGTGATAATTTTTCAACAAGTTTGTTATGGGAAGAAGCTAGAAATCAGGGCAGTGAAACTATGTTTGAAGATGGTTTAAAAAAAGTAGCTTTGGGGATAACTACAATTGATGAAGTATTGAGAGTAATTAGAGAATAATATTATTATTTTTAAATTTTAATTTTTTATTTATAATAAAAATATGACAGACGAACAATTAATAAATGCTTTATTAAAAGAAAATCTTTTAGATGATATTAGGGTTAATCAAATTAAACGTGAAGCTTTAATTAGTGGTCAAAATGTTGAGCAAATTATTTTTGATAAGAAATTAGTTTCAGATTTAGATATTGCAAATTTAAAAAGCAAGATTTTTGACATTCCCGTCATAAAAATAGATTTAAATAAGATTGATGAAAATCTTTTAAGTATTATTCCAGAAGAAACAGCTAGAACTTATGGTATAGCACCTGTAGGTTTGGATGGTAATAATTTGTTTGTTGGGATGATTTCTCCAGATGACGAAAAAGCAATAGAAGTTTTAAAATTTATTGCTCGCCGTAATAAATTAAATTTGGGTGTTTATATAATTTCTTATGGTGATTGGCTTAATGTTTTGTCAAAATATTCTCCTTATAAAAATGAAATAGCTTATGCTTTAAAATCTTTAGGTTTAAAACAGGGGGAAACATCTAGTAGAAAATCAATTAGTTTAGAAGAAAATTTATCAACCGGAAAAGAAGAAGCTCCAATTATTAAAATTGTTTCAGAAACCTTAAAAGAAGCAGTTGATCGAAGAGCATCTGATATACATATTGAGCCGCAGGAAAAAAGATTAAGAATTCGTTTTAGAATAGATGGTGAATTACGCGAGGCTGCAAGTTTGCCAGTAGAATTAAGTCAACCTATTATTTCAAGAATTAAGGTTATATCTAATTTAAAAATAGATGAAACAAGAATTCCTCAAGATGGAAGATTTAGAGCAAAAATTTTTGATAAAGATATTGATTTTAGGGTATCAACTTTCCCAACTCCATTAGGAGAAAAAGCAGCTATTCGTGTTTTAGATCCAACTGTTGGCATTAAAAATTTTAATGAATTAGGATTAAGCGGTTTAAATTTAGAAAAAGTACAAAGGGGGTTAAAAAAACCTTATGGTATGGTTTTAATTACTGGTCCAACTGGTTCTGGTAAAACAACAACTTTGTATGCTTTTTTGCAAGAATTAAATAAAGAAAGTGTTAATATTGTTAGTTTAGAAGATCCAGTTGAATATTTTATTTCTGGACTTAATCAATCTCAAGTCCATCCCGAAATTGGTTATGATTTTGCTTCTGGTTTACGTCAAATTTTAAGACAAGATCCAGATATTATTATGGTTGGTGAAATGCGTGATACTGAAACAGCCTCATTAGCTGTTCAGGCTGCTTTAACTGGTCATATTGTTTTATCAACTCTTCATACAAATAATTCATTAGGTGTTATTCCTAGATTAATTGATATGGGAGTTGAGCCCTTTCTTTTACCATCTTCTTTAAATTTAATGATTGCGCAGCGTCTTTTTGGAAAATTATGTCAAAATTGTAAACAAGAAAAAGTAGCTACTGATAAAGTTCAGGATATTATTGAGAAAAATTTAGAAATTTTACCAGACGAAATAAAATCTAAATATAGTAAACCGTATAAAATTTATTATTCGCAAGGATGTAATATTTGTCGGGGCAAAGGAATTTTGGGAAGAGTTGCTATTTTTGAGGTTTTTGAAATGACTGCAACTTTAGAAGAAATTATCATTTCTAATCCAACTAATCAAAAACTTTTAGAAGAAGCTAAAAAACAAAAAATGATTACAATGCGTCAAGATGGAATTTTAAAAGCTTTAGATGGAATTGTTTCTATAGAAGAAATTTTAGGTGGGACTGAAGATTATTTTTAATTTTATTTTTTTAAGATTTGTTTAAATACTTCTGGAGAAATATTGGTTTTGGATATTGATTTTAATTTCTTTTTTCCTTCTTGCTGTTTTTTCCAAAGTTTCATTTTTCTAGTTCGATCACCGCCATATAAATAACCAGTAACATCTTTTCTAAGTGCTGGAATATTTTCTCTAGCAATAATCCTTCCAAAAGCTTTAGCTTGTATAGCTTGAGCAAATTGTTCTTTGGGTAAAACTTCTTTTAATTTTAATACAGAATTACGTGCTTCTTTTTCTATATCTTTTTCGGGAACTATTCTAGTTAATGGTTTAATTAAGGTATTATTAATTAAAATTTCTAATTTAGCTGCTGTAGCTTTTTCTTCTCCATTAATTTCATAACTAAAAGAAGCAAATCCAGAAGAGACAGATTTTAATTTATCATCAAAATCATAAATTAATTCTAAAAGCGGCATTTTAGCTATAATTAAAATTTGATTATTCAAAACTTTAGTTTCTAAAATTTTTAATTCAAAAATATTTTGTAATTTAGTTATAGCATTTAAATATTCAGGGGGAGTAATAATTTGTAAATTAATCATTTGTTGCCAAACATTTGTGGGTTTGTCTGGAAACATGTTTGGATCATTAATATATCTTTCTCCTTTTTCATCTTTAATTTTCCATTGAATAGATGGGAATGTTGTAAAAAAATCTAGGTTAAATTCTCTTTGAAGCCTAGTAGCTATAATATCAAAATGAAGTTTGCCTAAAAATCCAACTTTTAGACCACGACCCAAAGCATCATTGCTTTCTATTTCAAAATTTAATGCTGCGTCAGAAAGATGTAATTTTTCAAAGGCCTTTTTTAATTCTTCAAATTTTGTATTTTTATCTGGATAAAAAGAAACAAAAACAACTGATTTAACTTTTTTATATCCTGGTAGAGGATTATTAGAATTTTTTAAAATAGTATCTCCAACATAAATTAAAGAAGGTTCTTTAATCCCAGTGGCAATATATCCAATTTCACCAATATCTAATTCTTTAGCTGGTTTTAATTCTGGACTAAAATATCCTAATTCTTTGATTTTAAATTCTTTATTAGGAGAGAACAATTTAACGTTTTCTTGTGGCTTAAAATTACCTTTAAATATTCTAACATATGCAATTACCCCTTTATTTTCATCATAAATTGAATCAAAAATTAAAGCTTTACATTCATTGTTATAATTAGATTTATAAATTTGGGGTGGGTTTAGTTTTTGTATAATATCTTTTAATAATAAATCAATTCCAAATCCTGTTTTGGCTGAAATTAAATGTATATTTTCTGGAGATGAGTTGATCAAATTAGCAGTTTGTTTAACCATTTCTTTTAGTCTTTGATCATTTGAATTAAATAAATCAACCTTATTTATAGCGCCAATAATTTTCAAGCCAGCTTTTTGAGCAGCATAAAAATTAGATAAGGTTTGAGCCTGAATTCCTTTTGTTGCATCAACCAAAAGTATAGCTCCTTCAACAGCTGCTAGGGCTCTAGAAACTTCATATGAAAAATCAGAATGCCCTGGTGTGTCAATTAAATTAAGAATATATTCTTTGTTATCAAAAAAATATTTCATTCTGACTGGAGCCATTTTAATTGTAATACCTCTTTCTCTTTCTAGGTCTAGTTGATCTAAATATTGAGGTTTCATTTTTCTAGAATCAATAGTTTTTGTTACTTCGAGCAATCTATCAGCTAAAGTAGATTTGCCAGCATCAATATGAGCAATAATTACAAAATTTCTAATATTTTTTATATTTTCAATAGCAATTTCAGTCATAGTTTTGTTTGGATTAATTTAATAAATATTTTTCAATAAATATTTTTAATTATTATTAAAATAACATTAATTTAAATTTAATTCAATTTATTTGAATTTTTTAATATTTAATTTAAAATTAAAATATATGAATAGTAATTTGAATCAGATTATTGATTTATTTATGCAGGGAATGGAAAAATTAATTGAGTTTTTAGGACCATTTTGGCCAATTATTAGTTTTTTAATTAAACTATGGGTATATATAGTTTATTTTATTCCAGTGTTAGGTATGAAATTATTAAAATTTTTAAATCTTTGGCCAAGTGTTTGGCCATTTAATTAAAGTCGCATATTTAAAAATATTTATTATGAAAATAGGATTTTTTGAAATAGAAGGTTGGGAAGAAAAAAATGTTAATCAAAAATTGAACAATCATCAACTTTATTTTTATAATCAAAAAATTGATGATTTATTATTACCAGAAAATAATGATTTTGATATTATTTCAATTTTTGTAGATTCTAAAATTAATTCTAAAGTTCTAGATTATTTTCCTAATTTAAAATGCATTACAACTCGTTCAACTGGATTTGATCATATTGACATAGAAGAATGCAAAAAAAGAAATATATCGGTTTTATATGTTCCAGGATATGGTGATAACACTGTAGCTGAATTTACTTTTGGTTTAATTTTAAATTTAACCAGAAAAATTTATCAAGCAATTGATCAAATAAAAGAATCAGCTATTTTTGATGTTAAAAATTTAAGAGGAACCGATTTAAAAGGGAAAACAATAGGTATTATTGGAACTGGTAGAATTGGTCGTGAGGCTATTAAAATTGCTAAAGGTTTCGGTATGAATGTTTTAGCTTATGATCCTTATCCAAACGAAAATTTTGCTAAAGAAATTGGTTATTCTTATGTTAATTTAGATGATTTATTGGCTAATTCTGATATTATTTCTATTCATTGTCCATATTCTGAATCAACCCATCATTTAATTAATAAAAATAATATTTTAAAGATCAAAAAAGGGGCTTATTTAATTAATACTGCTCGAGGTGCAATTGTTGAAACCGAAAGTTTAATTTTGGCCTTAGATCAGAAAATTTTAGCTGGCGCAGGACTTGATGTTTTAGAAGAAGAGGGCGAGGTTAAAGATGAATTATTTACTTTAAAAAACAGACATCCTAATGAAGCGGAGTTAAAAACTATTATTGCTAATCATATTTTAATGAAGATGCCAAATGTTTTAATAACTCCTCATAATGCTTTTAATTCTCAGGAAGCTTTAGAGAGAATTTTAAATATTACCATAGAAAATATTTTATCTTTTATAAATGGGGCGCCTCAAAATAAAATTAATTAAATGAAAATTTTAGATTATAATATTAAAAAAATTTTAGATTCAAGAAGTAATTGGACAATTGAATTAGAACTTTATAACGAAAAAAATATTGGGGTAAAATCATCTGTGCCTTCCGGTAAAAGTACTGGCAAAAATGAGGTTTTTAATTTAGATCCTGATCAAGCTATTTTAAAAGCAAAATATATTTTTTCTAAAATTAAAAATAAAGATTTTAAATCTCAACAAGAATTTGATCATTTTTTAATTTCATTAGATAAAACAGTAAACAAATCTTATTTAGGAGGAAATACGATTTTAGCTTTTTCATATTGTTTTGCTAAATTAAATGCTTATTTCAAGCACATTGAGCTTTATGATTATTTTAATAATTTAGTTAATTTAAAGAATTTAAAAATTAAACCAAAAATGCCCTATTTGTTTGTTAATGTTATAAATGGTGGTTTACATGCTGGAAACAATTTAAAATTCCAAGAATATTTAATTATTCCTAAAACTAATGATATTTTAAAAGCTATCAACTTGGCTAGGATTTTATATTTGGAATTAGGTAAAGAATTAAAAAAAATCAAAGGTAATAATGCTATAAATATTGGAGATGAGGGTGGTTATGCGCCAAATTTTAAAAATGATTTTGAACCGTTTGAAATAATATCTAAAATATTAAAAAAATTAAATTTAGATAAAGAATTTTATTTTGGGCTAGATGCTGCAGCAAATTCTATTAATTTATCAAATGATAAATTAGAAAAATTTTATTTAAAATTAATAAAAAAAATTAATTTAATTTATTTAGAAGATCCTTTTGCTGAAGAAGATTTTGAACAATTTAAAAAATTAAAATTAAAATTAAAAAATGTTTATATTTGCGGGGATGATTTAACGACAACTAATATTAATAGTTTTAAAAAAGCTGATTCAGAAAATAGTATTAATTCTGTTATTATTAAACCAAATCAAATTGGAACAATTTCAGAAACAATAGAAGCAATTCAATTTGCAAAACAAAAAAATTGGTGGATAATTGTTTCGCATCGAAGTGGTGAAACTAATGATGATTTAATTGCTGATTTAGCATATGGAGTTGCAGCAAATGGTTTTAAATTGGGCGCTCCAGCTAGGGGAGAACGAGTTGCAAAATATAATCGTCTTTTAGAAATAGCTAATCAATAATTTATTTATGATTTCTAAATATCAAGATAAATTGAAATTAATTACACCTTATTTATCTTTAGTTATTTTATTAATTTTAATTAGTTTAATTATTTTTAAATATTTTATGGATTTTAAAAATAATTCTTTTAAAGAAATTAATTATTTAAATCAAATCAGTAAATTAAATGAAGAAAATTTAAATGCCCTAAAAGAAATTAGAGAATTAAAAGAAAATAATTTAAATTTAAGTAATTTATTAGCAAACGAACAAAGCAAAAATCAATTATTTGAAAACCAAATTAATTTTATAAACAATCAAGTTGGTCAATTATCAAAATTTGTTAGTTTAGATAAAGAATTATTAAAAAAATATTCTAAAGTTTATTTTTTAAACGAAAATTATGTTCCTAAAAATATTTCTTTAATTGATTCAAAATATACTTACGGAGGAAAAGAAAAATATATTCATACTGAAGTTTTGCCATTTTTAATTAATATGTTAAATGATGCTAGTATTTTTGGAATTAATTTAAAAATTATTTCAGCTTATAGATCTTTTATGGAACAAGTCGGTTTAAAATCTCAATATACTATTGTCTATGGTTCTGGAGCTAATAAGTTTTCAGCTGATCAAGGTTATTCTGAACATCAATTAGGAACAACAGTAGATTTTACAACAGATGAATTAGGTAATAATTTTGATAATTTTGGAAAAACCAAAGCTTATAATTGGTTAAAAAATAATGCTTATAAATATGGTTTTGTTTTATCTTATCCTGAGAATAATAAATATTATATTTTTGAGCCATGGCATTGGAGATTTGTAGGTATTAAATTAGCAAAATATCTTTATGAAAATAAAAAATATTTTTATGAATTAGATCAAAAAGAAATAGATCAATATTTAATTTATATATTTGATAGAAACTAAATAATTATTAAAATCAATATGTTATATTTAAAATCACAAAACTCTTTTACCCTTGTAGAACTCCTAATAACTATAGCTATACTTGCAGTACTTTCAACTGCAGTATTGACAATACTAAACCCACAAGAATATCTTAGACAATCCAGAGACAGCCAAAGACTGAAAGATTTAACAATTTTGTCTAAAATCATATCTTGGTTTGAAACTGATACAGGAGGTAAAGGATTTATGGGCACATCATCTATTGTTTATGTAAGTATTCCAGATACTACCTCAACTTGTGCAAACTTGGGCCTTCCTCCACTACCTTCTCCTTGGCAATATAGATGTACTACAGCTCAAAATCTTCAAAAAATAGATGGTACTGGCTGGATACCAATAGATTTCAATCAATTATCTTTTGGTAGAACATTATCTAAACTACCAATAGATCCAATAAATACTACTTCATCTGGAAATTACTATACCTATGTTACTGGAGGATCATTT
>JANWZH010000003.1:2143-8979 GCA_025054755.1 Patescibacteria group bacterium | reverse complement strand
TAATTAATGGTCCTACTTGGCAAACTGAAACAAATTGTAAAGTAGGTAAATGTTTGAGTTTTGATGGAGTAGATGATGTTGTTGTTGCTTCTGCAAATGGAGTTAGTATAGGCGTTGCTCCGCGCACTATTATTGCATGGGTAAATCCTTATGCAAATACATCTAGATGGGGAATAATAGGTTATGGCACTGGAGATTGCACCGGCAAACAGTTTTATATTGGTAGACATTCTGGAGCTTCTTTTATTTTTTGGGGAGGGTGCGCTGATTATTATTTCCCTTCAATAAATATTCCAAACAACTCTTGGAATTTTTTAGCAATTACTTTTGATGGCTATATAATAAAGGGATTTAAAGATGGGGTTTTTGTTGGAAATACAATACAAAATATTAATACTCCATTTATTACTAAATTTGTAATAGGCGCAGAGTCAATAACAGATGCATTAAATTTTAGAGGATTTTTGCCGGGATTGATTGATGAAGTTCGTGTTTATAATCGTGCTCTTTCTGATTCTGAAATTCGTGCAATTTATGAGACAACAAGATAAATTTATTTTTTGGAAATTTATTTTCTTCTTTTAGCATGAAAAGCGCGATGAATTTCACGCAATTCTTTATTTGTTAAATGAGTATAAACCTGGGTTGTTGAAATATTTTGATGCCCTAAAAGTTCTTGTACAGCGCGCAAATCAGCGCCATTGATTAATAAATCAGTAGCATAACTATGACGAATCATATGTGGCCAAACTTTTTGAGATATGCCAGCGCGACGAGACCAATAATCTATTAATCTTTCAATTGTTCTAGGAGTAATTCTTCCTAAAACTTTTGGATTTTTACTATGACTTAAACTAATAAATAAAGCTTCTTCTGTATCAACTCTTTTTTCTAAATAATTTTTAATTGCTTTTTTAGCTCTTTCAGATAAAAAAACTACCCTAAGTTTATCTCCTTTACCGCGCACAGTTATTTCTCCCCGCTCTAAATTAATATATCGATTTAAATTACATAATTCTGAAACTCTTAAACCAGTCGAAAATAGTGTTTCTAGAATAGCTTTGTCTCTTAAGGTTCGCAAATCATTTTCTTTTGGAGCATTAAGCAATTTTTCTAATTCATTATATTCTAAAATTTCAATTTGTTTGCGACTTATTTTTGGTAATTCAATTTTTTCGGGAGATAATGTTTTTATATTTTGGCGAATTAAATATTTTAAAAAATTTCGTAGTGCAATTAAATAATAAGATTGAGTTATTTTTTTAATATTTTTTTGAGCTAAATATAATCTAAAGCTTCTAATTTTTTGTTCAGTAATTTCAGAGGCTAAATTAATTTTTGAAAAATTAATAAATTCTTTTAAGTAACGTAAGTAATTCTGTTGTGTTTTAGGCGATCTGCCTTTTTCTATTTCTAAATAATTAATATAATCATTTATAAAATTTATTATTTCAGAATTTTTGCTCATATAAATATTTTACGACATTTTTTTATTTTTTAAATATTTTTGTAATTATAATTAATTTATATTAAAATAAACTTAATGAAAAATATAATTATTAAAAATAATGGTTTTACATTAATTGAATTGTTGGTTGCTATATCTTCTTTTATTGTAATTATTAGTATTGCTATTGGAGGTTTTTCTTCTGCTTTAAAATCGCAGAGACAAGCAATTTTTTTAATGAATATGAACAATAATATTAGTTTGGTTTTAGAGCAAATGTCTCGCGAAATTAGAACAGGATTTAATTTTATATCTCAATGTCAAAATTATCCATGTTATTCTAATCAATTATCTTTTACTAATGCTTATGGCCAAAATGTGGTTTATAAATTTAGTAATAATAATATTGAAAGGCAAATTGGCGCAAACCAATCAAAACAAATTATTGCAAACAATATTAGTGTTCAATATTTAAGATTTTATATAGATGGAATATTGCAGGGAGATAATAAGCAGCCTAAAATTACAATTTTAATAGGAATTTCTCCTAAAGATAAGACAACTTCTAATATTATTAGTAATATTCAAACTACAATTAGTTCGAGAGTTTTAGATAGTTAATTTAATAATTAAAAAATGTTTAATTTTTTTAAAAATAATAAAGATGGACAAGTTATGATTGTTGTCTCTTTGGCCTTGGGGGGAGTAATGATGATTTCAAGTTTAATTGGCGGAATTTTAATTTTAAATCAATTAAGGCAAGCTAGAAATTTAGCTGATTCAGCTAAAGCAATTTATGCTGCTGATGCTGCATTAGAGTGGGGTTTTTATCAATTTGCTGGTAAAGTTGGAGCAATTGCTCCAAAATTAAATAATGGTGCAACATCTACAACAGAATGTTTTGATGCTAATAAAAATTTAATATCTTGTTCTGATAATAATACAAAATACATTATTGGCAAAGGCAGATCTTTAGATATCTCAAGAGCTTTTCAAATGTCTTTTTAATAACTTAATTGATTTTTTAATTTTTTTTTATTATGATTATTATGATTTATTATATTTGAATTATGCGGCGGTAGTTCAGTCTGGTTAGAACGCCCGCCTGTCACGCGGGAGGTCGCCGGTTCAAATCCGGTCCGCCGCGCATAATTTTATAAAATAGAATCTAACAAAGCTTCTTCATATTCTATTTTTCCAGATTTAATTGCTAAATCATATTTTGCAAAATTATCAATTTTTTCTGGCCAATTATAAGATAAAATATTAAATATTTTCCCTAATGGTTCTTTAAGGCTTATTATTCTTTCAAAAGCTTGAAGTCTTAATGATAAATTTTTATTTTTAAGTTGATTTAATAAATTCCAGAAATTTGGAGAAATTTCGATATTAATATTAATTAAATCATTTTGATCAATATTTTTTTTATTTAATAACGAAATTTTTTCAATTTCATTGATAAATCCAAAACTATTTCCTTCATATATTAAATTTAAAGTATTAAGAGCCTCATTGCTTAAGATAAGATTTCTTTTTTGAATTTCTTGTGTTGCAAAATTTAACCATTTTTTACCTTTCAATATTTCAAAATTTTCAAAAATAGTTGGTTTTTTAGTTAAAAAATTAAAAATTTTTGGTGGCTTATTTTGTTCATAAATTAAAATATAAGTATTTTGATCATTTAAAATAGATTTAATTTTAGTAATTATTTCCTTTTGATTTAATTTAAATAAATTATAAACTATGCCTAATTTTTTTTGGGTAAATAATGATTGATTTTCTAAAAAATTTAAAAGTTGTTCCAAATTATGATTTTCTTCTAAATCAAAAATATTAATAATTGATTTAGGATGCTTTTCATTAAATTTTTGAATAAGTTCGTTTTTTCTTTGAATTGCTCTCCAGTTGTCTTCGACATAAATATAAATAATCATTTTTTAACTTAACTAATATCAAGCAATGGAATTTCTTTTTTAGGTATTAATTCTGGATTAATTGGCAAAATAAAAGTTATTTTTGTGCCACGTTGTAATTCTGATTCTGCCCAAATTTTTCCGCCATGAGCTTGAATTATTTTTTTAGCAACATAAAGTCCAAGCCCCGATCCCTCAGTGTCAATTTTTGATGCAGTAGAGGCTCTAAAAAATTTTGTAAATATATTTTTTAATTCTTCTTGCGGAATTCCTATTCCTGTATCTTCTACAGTTGTTTCAATAAATTGATCATCTTCAGATTTTTTAATTTTTACAATAATTCTGCCGTTAGATACGTTATATTTTAAGGCATTGTCTATTAAATTAGAAAAAACCATATATATTTTTTGTTGATCAATATAAATTTTAGGAAGATTTTCTTGTGGAGAATTTAAATAAAGCTCTATATTATATTTTTGAATTTGTGGCAAAAATTCTGAAAGAATTTCTTTAACAAAATTTAAATAATCAACTTCTTTAAAATTATATCCAAATCTGCCTTCTTCAATCTTAGAAATATTTAATAAATTTTCAATTAAATTTTCTAATTTCTTAACAGATTTTAGAGATCTGATTATTAATTCTTTCAAATTGTTATTTAATGTTTGATCGGAAAGAATTGATTCTAGGGCCCATTTTACTTCGTTAACTGGAGTTCTGAATTGATGAGAAGCAATAGTAACAAATTCACTTTTAGATTTTAAAAGTTTTATTTCTAATGTTTTATCGTGAACTATTTTTATAAATCCATAAACATTTTCTTGCTCGTCTTTTAATTTAGCAGTTAATGTAGTTAAAAATAAATCTGGCTCAGAAAAAGAGACATCGGTTATTATTGGTTCTTCTCCTTCTTTAGATTTTAAAATTACTACCGGAGCAAGAGATGGAAAAATAACTTGAACTAATCTTTGTAATTTTTCATTTTGAGCATCTTGTACTGTAATTTTTTTACCTAAAATATCAGAAGCTTGAATTTGAAAAGTTTTTTCGGCAGCTTGATTAAAATATTGAATTTCAAAATTTATATTATAAATTATAATTCCAACATCAATTACTTCGATTATTTTTTGAAATTCATTTTGGTTAACTTCATATGTAGCTTTAGTATTTATTTTTTTAATTCCTAAAATTAGAAATATTGTTGCGAAAACAAAAGAGAAAAAAATAATATTTAGAGCCCAGTTGTTTAAATAAATAATATTAAAAATTAAAATTATAATGATAGAAAAAAAACTTAAAATAAAATGCCAGTATTTTTTAATGTATATCATATTAATTTTAATTATAACTTAATAAATTAAAATTTAAAACATGGAAGATTGTTTTATTTTCTTATTTTCATTATCGTTTTTAATTAATTTTTGGTTATCATTTATATTATATAATCTTTTGATTAAAGTTTTAAAATTAAATTTTTCAAAATAATTAATAATTTTATCAAGCTGAGGGTCAAATTTAAGATTATCTAATTTAATATTAATTTCTAAATTTTTATTTAAAGTTATAAGTTTTTTATATAACAAAACGTTTTCTTTATTTTTAATTAATTTATTTTTTAAGTTTTCTGGCATTTTTTTTTGATTTATAAATAAATTTTCTAAATTTTTAAATTGTTTTAAAAGCTCAATCGCGCTTTTGGGTCCAATACCATTTATCCCTGGAATATTATCTGATGGATCGCCAACTAGAGCCTTAAAATCAATAATTTGTTCTGGTAAAATTTGAAATTTTTCTAAAATTGTTTTTTGAGTATAATCTTCAACCTCGCTAATGCCTTTTTTAAAAATGCGTACAATGACTTTTTCGTCTTCAATTAATTGAAAAGCATCTCGATCTCCGGTTAAAATTATTATTTTTAAATTGGGTTCGTTTTTAAATTTTTCAGTTAAAGAAGCAATTAAGTCATCTGCCTCAAAACCTGGTTGTTCAAAAAATTTTATATTAAATGCTTCAAATAAGTTGTGGGCTTCAATTATTTGAGAAATTAGTTCATCTGGTGCTTTTGGCCTTTGAGATTTATATTTTTCAAACTCTTTTTTTCTAAATGTTGGTTCTGGCCTATCAAAACAAGCGGCGCAAAAATCAGGTTTATTTTTTAATATAGATAAAAGAATGCTTGATAATCCATATAAAGCATTAGTTGGCGCACCATCTTTAGAATTTAGGGGTGGCAAAGCATGAAAGGTTCTATGAATTAGCGAATTAGCATCAATTAAAAATAAATTTTTCATAAAATGATTTTACTATAAAGTAATATTTTTTAAAATAATTTTTCTTTCATTTTCAAATTTTCCATGATAAAAATGAATTTGAATTGTATTGGCTGGTAAAATATTTTCGATTTTATTAGCCCATTCTATTAAAACAATATTTTGAGGATTGTTTAAAATTTCTTTTAAATTTAAATTTAATAATTCTTTGTTGTTTTTAATTCGATAAGCATCAATATGATATAAATTTTTAAAAAATTTATGATTAATTTTTTTACGACGCATTAAAATAAATGTTGGACTAGGAGATGGTTTTTTAATATTTAATCCTTTTAAAAAACCGGAAACAAATGTTGTTTTGCCTGTTCCAAGTTGACCAATTAAAGCAAATATTAACGCATTTTCATTTTTAATATTTTCATATTTATTAATTATTTTTTGAGTTAAATTTTTGGCAATTTTTTTAGTTTCATTTGAAGAAAATGTTTTTAAGATCATCATTGTTTTTAATAATATACCAAAATATTAAAGATAGTAAAATAGCAATTAATGTTCCAATTAAAATAAAATTATAATTTTCAATTTTGTTTAATGGAATATTTTCTGGATACTTATTATTTATAATTTGTGCCATTTGAAAATTATTTTTTTGATTAATTTTATAAGGAGTTGGCTCAGTAAACATCCATTTTTTATCAAAACGACTAAAGCTTTGACCGTCTGGAGCTTTGCCAAAAAAATTAATTTGATCAATTAAATTCCCTTGATTATCAAAAAGTTTAAGCTCGCCATTTTTATTTAATAAATTCAATTTAGTTTCTTTTTGATATAAAACTAGAAAGGAATATGGTTCAATAGCTTTGTTTTTAATTTTATATGATTTTGTTCCTGAAACAATAGTCCAATTATTTAAATTTATTTTTTGGTTAGAATTATTATAAATTTCAATCCATTCATTTTTAGAATCTTTGCCTATAGGATTTGGTAGCCATTCATTAATTTGAATCATAATCAAAAAATAAATTAAATTGTTTGAATTTGAAATTATTTAAAAATTATAAATTCTAGAATTATTATACAATATTTATTTTAATCTAAATAATTTAAATTTATTTTTTATTTACCTATCTTGTTTTTTTATCTCAATTTTTCTATAATTTAAACATCATTGCCTAAATTTAATATCATATAACATCAAATCCATAA
>JANWZH010000003.1:0-1899 GCA_025054755.1 Patescibacteria group bacterium | reverse complement strand
TAAAGGATTTATGGGCACATCATCTATTGTTTATGTAAGTATTCCAGATACTACCTCAACTTGTGCAAACTTGGGCCTTCCTCCACTACCTTCTCCTTGGCAATATAGATGTACTACAGCTCAAAATCTTCAAAAAATAGATGGTACTGGCTGGATACCAATAGATTTCAATCAATTATCTTTTGGTAGAACATTATCTAAACTACCAATAGATCCAATAAATAACACTTCGTCTTTTTATTCTTATGTTTATAATCCAACAATTAATAAATATGAAATAAATGGCATGTTTGAATCTAATAAAAATCAACAAATTGCTTTTATTGATGGAGGTGACAACCCATATAATTATGAGTATGGAAATAATTTAAATTTAATGCCTAATATTTTTAAAAATTTTTATATTAAAAACAATGATTCTGGTTGGGACTGGATTTATTCTGTTAAAAGTTCCTATAATAATGGATATTTTTTGGCAGGATATACAAGCAGTTTTGGGGCTGGCAATTCAGATTTTTTAGTTATTAAGCTAAATTATAATGGTTATATTGATTGGGCAAAAACAGTAGGTGGCACTCAAGCGGATGTTGCTTATTCTGTTGATGCTACTTCTGATGGCGGATGTATTGCAGCTGGCTATACTAATAGTTATGGGACAAATTCGGATATTTTAGTAGTAAAATTTGATTCATTAGGGAATATTCAATGGACGAAAGTAATTGGAGGTTCTAGTTTTGATTCTGCTTATAGTATTACAAAAACATCTGAAGGCAATTATGTTTTAGCTGGTCATACTTTTAGTTATGGCGCTGGTAATTCAGATATTATTTTAATAAGATTAAATTCTAATGGAGGAATATTAAATTCTTTTGTAATTGGAGGAGTAAGTAGTGATGAAATTGGACTTCATGGATCTATTATCCAAACCATTGATGGTGGTTATGCAATTGGCGGAAATACCTCAAGTTATGGCGCAGGATCAAGGGATATGTTTATTATTAAATTAGATTCTAATTTTAATTTAGAATGGGCTAGAACAATTGGTGGAATTGGAGATGATTTTGTAAGACCATTAAGACAATCTTCGGATGGAGCTTATATAATAGGCGGATATACAACTAGTTTTGGATCAGGAAGTCATGATTTTATGATTTTACGACTAAATTCTTTTGGAAATTTGAATTGGGCCGAGACTATAGGAGAAATAAATAGTGATGTATTAAATGATTTAAAGATAGTAAGTGATGGCTATATTTTGGGTGGTTATTATAGTGGAATTAATTTGTCAAAAATGTCAATGTTGATTTCTAAAATTGATTTTAATGGACAATTGCAGTGGAGTAAAATTATTCTATCGTCAGACAATGGTGATTATTACTTAAGATCCTTTGATTTAGTTTCAGATAATGGTTATATTATTAGTGGGAACATAGTCTACCCTAATTTAACAAATATTGATATTCCTATTATTAAACTTGATTTTCTGGGTGGTATAAATAATTGTTCTCTTATCCAACCTATTAATCCAACAATTCAATATATTAGTCCATCAATTCAGTTAGTTTCGCCCACAATTCAGTCAATTTCTGTCAATGATCAATCTTTTTCATTTACAAATCAATTTATAAATTTAAATATTTCAAATATTTGTCCAATGTAAAAAAAGTTTTATTTAAATTATCTATTTTTAAAATATAAATATATATGAAAAATCATTATTAAATATTTATATAAGTTTATAATTTGTTTTTATATCTCAATTTTTCTATAATTAAAACAACAATGCCTAAAAATAAAATCATATAACATCAAATCCATAAATATGAATTTTTATTTAGCTATTAACATCTTTAAAACTCAAATCCAAAGATTTAAAAAATCACAAAACTCTTTTACCCT
>JANWZH010000039.1 GCA_025054755.1 Patescibacteria group bacterium | reverse complement strand
GCATTACAGAAGATATTTTTAATAAATACAAAAATTTAATTGATTTATAATTTATTTTGATATTTTAACATTTTGAAGTAATATTAATTTAAGTTTATGTCCCCGTGGTGAAATGGATATCACGTCAGGCTTCGGACCTGAAGTTCCGGGTTCAAATCCTGGCGGGGACGCAAGAATCTTATAATTATTTTTTTGAATTTTTATATTTTTTAAAATATAATTTTTAAAAGCCCGGGTGGCGGAATTGGCAGACGCGTTGGACTCAAAATCCAATGACCGCAAGGTCGTGGGAGTTCAAATCTCCCCCCGGGCACATATAATAATTTTATTAATTTATATTATTTATTTTAAAATTATTTTTTGAAATTTATAATTTTTTCAATATAATGAATAAAATAATGCCCGGATGGCGGAATTGGTATACGCACAGGACTGAGGCTCCTGGCCCTAAAAAGGGCGTGTGGGTTCAAGTCCCACTCCGGGCACAAAATATGCCCGGGTGGCGGAATTGGAAGACGCGTTGGACTCAAAATCCAATGG
>JANWZH010000038.1 GCA_025054755.1 Patescibacteria group bacterium | reverse complement strand
AAATGGATTAATATTCTTAATTATCCTTGGTTTATTTGGTTATTATATATTTTTTCGGTGATACTTTTGTTTTTGACTTTATTATTTGGACCAACAATTAGAGGGACAAGGGGTTGGTTAGTTTTAGAACCTTTTCGTTTTCAGCCAGTAGAATTAACTAAGGTTGCTTTAATTTTAGTATATGCTAATTTTTTTAGTCGCCGCCATGTTCTAATTGCTAATTGGTTAATAATCTTTAAATCCTTTGTTTTGTTTTTAATACCAACATTTTTTGTTTTGTTACAACCAGATTTAGGTTCTTTTTTGATTTTATTTGGGATATGGTTTGGTTTTTTACTCTTAAGCGGATTACCGCCTAAAAGAATTATGGTGACTTTATTAATTTTTTTTATTTTAGGAATTTTAGGATGGAATTATTTTTTAAAAGATTATCAAAAAGACCGAATTTTAGCCATTTTTTATCCTAATGAAAAAACTTTAACTGTAAATTATAGCGTAATACAATCAAAAATTGCTATTGGTTCTGGGGGATGGTGGGGAAGAGGTTTTAG
>JANWZH010000037.1 GCA_025054755.1 Patescibacteria group bacterium | reverse complement strand
ATTGCTGAACCGATTATTGAGGTAGAGTCAGATAAAGATTCAGGAATTGTTTTAGAAGAAGTTGAAGCTGGATATAAACTTCATGATAAAATTATTCGTCCGGCGCGTGTAAAGGTCTCAAAACAAAAAAATATATAAAAACATGGCAAAAATTTTAGGTATTGATTTAGGAACAACTAATTCAGCAATGGCAATAATGGAGGGTGGCGATCCAAAAATTTTAGAAAACAGTGAGGGGATGCGCACAACCCCTTCTATTGTTGCTATTTCAAAATCAGGTGAGCGTTTGGTTGGTTTATTGGCTAAACGTCAGGCTATTACTAATCCAAAAAATACAATTTTTTCAGTTAAAAGATTAATTGGTCGTAAATTTTCTGATGAAGAAGTTCAATTAGATAAAAATTGGTTGCCTTATGAAATTAGAGAAAGTGCAACCGGAGGAGTAGAAGTTAAAATGGATGATAAGTGGTATACTCCAGAAGAAATATCTTCTTATATTTTAGCTAAATTAAAAGCTGATGCTGAAGCTAAATTAGGCGAAAAAATAGAAGAGGCAGTTATTACTGT
>JANWZH010000036.1 GCA_025054755.1 Patescibacteria group bacterium | reverse complement strand
AGATTTTAAAATTAAATTTTCTTGTTTTAATTTATGTAAATCTGATAAATTATTTCGATTTGATATTAAATATCTTTTAAAATCCCAAATTTTATTAGGTAATAATAAAATTAGAATTATTAAAATAAAAATTACATAATCTTTTTTCATTTTTAGAGATTTAATTCCTTTTTAAAAGATAAATTGAAAACTATATTTTTATATTTTTCAAATTGTTCTATTATTTTTCCTAATCCTTTAGCAACAGCTAGTTGAGGTTCTTCCGAGATTTTAGCTTCTACCCCAATTTCTTTTTGAATAATAGTATCTAATCCTCTTAAAAGAGCCCCACCGCCACATAAAAAGATTCCTTTTTTAAGCATATCGCCAACTAATTCTGGTGGAGTTTTTTCAATGACTTCGATAATTGATTCTATAATTTGTTTTAAAAATTTATTTAAGACTAATTTAATTTGACTATTTTTAATTATAATTTCTTTGGGGAGACCAGTAGTAACATCTTTTCCTTGAATAATAATTTCTAATCTTTCATCTTGAGGTATAGCAGAACCTATATTAACTTTTATATTTTCAGCTGTTAAGTCGCCAATTATAAGTTTAAAT
>JANWZH010000035.1 GCA_025054755.1 Patescibacteria group bacterium | reverse complement strand
TCTTTTGCTTATAATTCTACTAAAAGAACCAGCCTCTATAAAAAAGATAACCATCAGCGATGAAATTCAACAAATAAAGAGATTTATTGTTATGGAAACTAAAATTTTTATCAATGAAATTTTCTCACTACCTCTGCTAATTAAAAAAATAATTAGAAAAGTTAAATCTTAGAAAGAGGACAATTTTGATGATCATGAGGTCTTGCTGGACAATAATCTCTTCCGTATTGAATCAAACGTAAAGGGAAATCTCGCCACTCTTTACCTTTAGGAATAATTTCCATTAAATCTTTTTCAATTTTTTCAGGTTGAGTATGCTCAGTTAATCCTAATAATTTAGCCAATCTTTTAACATGAGTATCGACAACTATTCCTTCAAAAACATTAAAAGCCACTCCTAGAACAACATTCGCTGTTTTTCTAGCTACTCCCCTTAGTTGCAACATCTCATCCATTGTTTTTGGCACTTTTCCCTTAAATTTTTCTTTAATAATCTTAGCATCTTCAATGATAAAGCGAGCTTTGTTTTGATAATAATTAACCCCTTTTATATCTTCAGAAAACTTTTCTAAATTTGCCTTAGCATAATCACCTATAGTTCTATACTTCTTAAAAAGC
>JANWZH010000034.1:379-625 GCA_025054755.1 Patescibacteria group bacterium | reverse complement strand
GGTAAGTTTTAGAGGCTATGGCCAGAGAGATCCTCTCGTTGCTTTTAAATCGGAAGCTTATCAGGCTTTTGTTGATTTTCATAAGATGTTAAGAATTTATGTTTTTCAAAGCTTTATGAATGTCCAGCTAAATTTGCCATCTTTAAAGGTTGGCAGAAATGATCCTTGTCCTTGTGGTTCAGGTAAAAAATATAAAAAGTGCGGCCTTTTAAACACACCTGAACATCAAGAAAATCTAAAGAAAAT
>JANWZH010000034.1:0-356 GCA_025054755.1 Patescibacteria group bacterium | reverse complement strand
GAACCCCCGACGCGAGGCTCTTCAGGCCTCCGCTCTACCACTGAGCTACCACGGCAACTATTGGGCAGGGAAGGGATCGAACCTTCGACCTCCGTTTTATCAGAACGGCGTTCTACCACTGAACTACCTGCCCATTTGCCCCTGGGAGGACTCGAACCTCCAACCTTTTCCTTAGAAGGGAACTGCTCTTCCAATTAAGCTACAGGGGCTAATTCTAAATTTCTATTAATTTTACCATATTTTTTATGTATAAGATATCAATAATATTATGATATAATTTTAAATTAGAAAACTAAAAGGAAGGAGGGTTAGGAGGTGTTGATATTTTACGTGGGATTTTCAGAGGGAAACATTTT
>JANWZH010000033.1 GCA_025054755.1 Patescibacteria group bacterium | reverse complement strand
GATAACTCTGACGATAAAGATTAAGAATAAAGGGTAGACTTACTAAACCCACAACAATCAATACTACTATGATTACTACAGAGAGGATTATTTTTTTAAATAAAGATAAACCTTTGATCTTTGTCCAAAAGGAATTAAAGTTCATTTTTATAATTTTGTCACTAAAATAGAGGTTAATAAACGACCAGTTAATTAAATTTTAAGACTAATTTTGTTAAAAAAAATTCATTTTCTACCTGCGTTTAATATAAATTTTAAAAATAACGGATGAGGCGAGAGGAAAGTCGATTTAAATTCAGGATGAAATTGAGTACCAACAAAAAAAGGATGAACTTTCTGATCAAGTTCTATGATTTCAGCTAGAACGAGTGAAGATAAGTCTTTTCGTTTTTCTTTATAGATACCAGAAAAAATTAGACCATTTTCTTGCAAAATATTTTGATATTTTGGGTTAACTTCATAGCGATGACGGTGTCTTTCTATGGCGACATAATTTCTGTAAGCTTGATGAGCAATTGTATTTTTCTTAATATAACAAGGCCAATTACCTAATCTCATTGTCCCACCATATAGTTTTTCTCTTAGCAAATTTTTTTGAGATTCTAAAATATCAATAACTGGATGCTTTGTTTTCG
>JANWZH010000032.1 GCA_025054755.1 Patescibacteria group bacterium | reverse complement strand
TAATTCTTTTTGATTTAACATTTTTTATTTAATTATTTAATTAAGTAATTAAACAAATTATAAGCTATCAATCTCAAAATGTCAAATTATTTATTATTTTGTTGCTTCATAAATTGCACGAATTTCAGAATCAGAAAGAGCACGATTATAAATACGAACTTCATCAATTAATCCAGGAAAACCTTCATAAGGAACAACTCTTGAACCTATTTTAGGCGTATAATTAATATTAGTAGCAGGAATAGGATCTGAAGTGTTAATAGCTATTAAATTGCCGTTTTGATAATACTTTTTAATATTATGAGAAGACAAGGTAATACCTAAAAAATTCCAATTATTTAACATAATATTTCCATATCTTGTATAAATAAGCCATTCATGAGCGCCAAATTTATTATCATTATAAGTTGCTATACCAAATGATTGATTATATTGATTATTGCCATAATGAAAAACATGAGCAAGGCCAAGATAAGTGCTAGTATAAAAAGTTTGATATGTCCAAACGATTACTGTTCTATCATTAAAAAAAGCAGGAAAATTCAAAGAAGAATTAATATTTACATAATCATTCACTCCATCAAAACTCAAACATTTACCTACTTTACAATTTGTTTCAGTTTGCCAAGTAGGACCATTAATTAAT
>JANWZH010000031.1 GCA_025054755.1 Patescibacteria group bacterium | reverse complement strand
ATTACCAATACGATGCACAACTATAGCCGTAACAAAATCTGCATCTAAATTTGATAAAACTTCAGAATCGGTTCCGATTGTGATTCTATAAAACCTTTCTTCATCTTGTTTAATAAAATCTATAATTTCTGATACTATTTCTGAAATGCTTAATTTTCTACCAGAAGGACTATTAAAAAAATCGGGCATAGTTTAAATTATTTATTATTTTAATATAAAAGTCAAAATAAAAATTAAATTTAATTCTGTGGGCAGGGGGAGATTTGAACTCCCACCCCTTGCGGGACCAGGTCCTAAGCCTGGCGCGTCTGCCAATTCCGCCACCTGCCCAAAAAGCAAAAATAGATAAACTTATTTTATATTAAAATCTTAATCTAATTCTAAACCATATGCCAGATCCTACATCTAAAAGATTATAGATTAATGTAGGCAAAGCATAAGCCATAAGCCCAATCACTATAGCTATAACAGCATATAAAAACATTTTTTTTGCTTTACCCACTTTTTCTTCTGATCCACCAGAAAAAAGAAAAAGATATCCGGCATAAAATGAAGCTATTACGGCCAAAATCCAAAAAATAGTAGCTAATAATACCAATATTTCACCAATTAAATATACAATGTCTTGAGGTGTCTGAATAGGAGCAAATCTATCTCTGGGCATATACTTCAATCCTCCTTCTTGCAAAA
>JANWZH010000030.1 GCA_025054755.1 Patescibacteria group bacterium | reverse complement strand
ATTTACTTTTTTATTTATTGGATTTTATTTTTTTGGATTAGAGAAAAATAATTATAATAAAAAAATTATTCAAATTAATGATGTAAAATTTAGCGTAGAGATTGCGGCTTCTCCGCACAAAAAAGCTTTAGGATTAAGTAAAAGAGATTTTTTAAAAGAAAACGAAGGAATGCTTTTTTTATTTGATAAGCCAGATAATTATGGTTTTTGGATGAAAGATATGAAATTTCCTATAGATATATTATTTATTAATGACACCAAAATTGTAGATATTAAAGAGAATTGTATGCCAGAACCTGAAAAAAGTATATTTAATTTAACAATTTATCGACCAAATTATCCGGCTGATAAAGTGTTAGAAATTGGAGGAGGGTTAGTTAAAAAATATAAGATTAAAATAGGAGATGAAATAAGATTTGATTTTTAAAAATTTAAAATTTAGAATTAAAATATAAATATGAAAGAAATAAAAATTGCTATTAATGGTTTTGGAAGAATTGGCAGATTATTTTTTAGACAGATTTTTAGAAGGGAACCCGAATTGTATAAGGGACTTAAAATCATAGCAATTAATGACTTGGGAAATATAGAAAATTTGGCTTATCTTTTGAAATATGATTCGGTTTATGGTCGTTACGATAAATCAGTTAGAGTATCTGGCGACAAGCTTTTAGTTGATGATAAAGAAATTAAAGTTTTTCAGATTAAAGAAC
>JANWZH010000002.1 GCA_025054755.1 Patescibacteria group bacterium | reverse complement strand
GAATCTAAAATTTTTCCTAATTTTTTATTTTTAATTTTAAAATTTTGAGGCAAAACAACTGCACAAACAAAAATTGGACCAGCTAATGCTCCTCTCCCCACTTCATCAATACCGATAATATATCTATTCATAAAAAAATTAATTAATTCAATGCGTCCCCGCCAGGATTTGAACCCGGAACTTCAGGTCCGAAGCCTGACGTGATATCCATTTCACCACGGGGACACTATATTCTAACATAATTATAAATTTATCGGGTTTTTATATTTTTCAAGCATATCATATGTTATACCATTATTTAAACAAATTTCTTTATAAAACAAAGCCGATAATCTAATATTTCGATTTAAATTTTCATAATTTATTTCAATTAAACCAAATCTTGGCCAAAAACCATCGCTCCATTCAAAATTATCTATTAAGGCCCAATGAAAATATCCTTTAATGTCAACTCCTTCATTTAAAGCTTTATAAATGTTTTTTAATGTTTCAAAAATAAACCAAATTCTTTTTTTGTCTTGAGCATCAGCTAATCCATTTTCAGTAATATAAATTGGTTTATTAAATTTTTTTAAATCTTTTAAAACATAATAAATTGATTCTGGCAAAACTTCCCACCCCAAATCTGAAACAATTTTATTTTCATTTTTATTAAAACCATAATTAATTCTATTATGAAAATAATGATTTAAACCTATAAAATCCTGATAATTTTGAATTTTATTTAAAAAATAATTATTCCACCACCAATCAGCTAATTTCTTTAAAATTAAATTTGCTAATTTATTTTTATAACTTTCAAAATAAATATTATTTTTTGCAATTCCTATTTGTGCTTTAGGGTTTATTTTTTTAATAATTTTATAGGTTTCTTTATGAGCAAAAATTAAATTATGAAATACTTTCAAATATTTAAAAATATTTTTCTTTTGAGGTGGCCATTTTCCTTCTAAATAGGACATCATAGAATAAATTTCAGGCTCGTTAATTGTAATCCAAAATTTAACATTTTTACCAATATTTTTAACTATTTTTTCAACATAACGTTTAAAATAAAAAATGTTTTTGCTATTTTCAAAACCACCCAAGCTTTCAAACCAAATAGGTAAAGTCCAATGCCAAATTGTTACAAATGGCTCTAAATTTAATTTTTCTAATAATTCTATTACTTGTTTATAATGATTAATTTCTTTTTGATTAAACTTGCCCTCTTCTGGTTCAATTCTAGACCATTCAATAGAAAAACGAGTTGAGTTGTGACCAAGCTCTTTGGCTAGTTTAAAATCTAATTCAAATTTATGATAATGATCAGTAGATTTTCCAGAAACATAATTTTGAGGGCTGAACATTTCTTTAAAATTTTCTTGTTGCCATTTTTGATAATAATTTTTAGCATTGAAAGATAATTTATAAGCATTATTTTTTTCCCACTCTGTCCAATTATTATAATTAAACCCTTCGACTTGATGACTAGAAGTAGATGCTCCCCACAAAAATTTTTCTGGAAACTTAAATAAAAATTTTTCAGCCATAGAAATTAAAAATTGTTTCAAAGTAATAAAGTAATTTTAACAAGATCATTATTTGAATTCAATTAAAATTTTATAACAATAGAAGATAAATTGTGCCCGGGGTGGGACTCGAACCCACAATCCCACGAGGGGACAAGGATTTTAAGTCCTTTGCGTATACCAATTCCGCCACCCGGGCCTACTTATATATAAAACTAAAAATAAAAATTTTTCAAGTATTTCCAATAAAAAATAAAACATTTATTATTTATATTTTATTTATTTTTAATAAAAATTAATATTTTGAGCCAGAGGTGGGATTTGAACCCACGACCTTTCCCTTACGAAGGGACTGCTCTACCACTGAGCTACTCTGGCAAAATTACTCACATAAAATTTTTAAACAATTACTAATAATTTTATTTTTATTTGAAGGATAAGGCGGTTTTAAAATTTTTAAACTATTAGCTGAAAAAGGATCTTTTGTTTCGCCATCAACTATCATTTTAATATAGAATTCTTCATTGCCTAAATTAATCATATCTTTAACATCAAAAACTGGAGACATTTCATTCTTAAAAATTTGAGCATCTTCGTTTGTAATTCTAAATATAATATTTGTTCCTACCATATTTAAAATATTATTTCTTACACTTTGATCAAATTGACTAATTTGATTATAAGATAGAGTTAAATAAAAATTGTATTTTTTAGAATTAATTAAAAAATCTTCAAAAATTTTATTGTTCATTATATAAAAATCATCAATATACAAATAAAATTCACTTATATTTTTTAAACCTACTCGCAAAAACCCTGCTTCTTTTAATTTTAAAAGCAAAATTAAACCCAAAAAAGTAGCTTCATTTTTACCTAAAAATTGACTAGCTAAATTAATTAAAACAATTTTTTTATTATTAACAAAATCATTAAAATCAATTTTATTTTTTTTATTACTAAAAATATTATTCAAAAATGGATTAGACATTAAATTAGAAATTTTATTAATTAAAGGAATCATAACTTCGTCATTAAAATTTTTAAATTTAGATAAATTTTCAAAATCATTTAGCCAAAAATTCTTAATTAAAATATCAATTTTATCATTAGAATAATTTATAATTTTTTCTCTAAAATTTTTATCATTTAAAATAAAAATCATGTCTTTTAACGTAGCTTCAGGATATTCTAATAATAATAGCAAGGCAAATCTAAATAAATGTTCCATTCTTGGTGTCCAACTCCAATTTTCTCCAAATTGATTTTTAAAAACCTCAATTAAACCATTAACAAAATGATGCTTAAAATTTGGATTAATATCATACAATGGATTAAACAATATATTACAATTTTTATTCGAAAAATCTATTAAAATTACATCATCAACTTTATTTTCTGGAATGAAATCAAGTAAATTATTTACAACATCACCATTAAAATCAAATAAACATAGCCCATAATCATTAAAAACATCTTGCCTAATCATTACTTCAAGCATTTTAGATTTTCCAACTCCACTTTTACCAACAATATTAATATGATTTTTCCTGTCCGATCTTTTTATAGCAAATAAAAATTTTTTTTCTTCTAAACTAGAAATATAATTAGTTATTCCTATAAAAGTTGCCTTTTTGTGATTAACCTGACCATAAATTGGAAGACCAGGCGGAGGCGAAGCATATTTTACTCTTTGAATTTTATTATCTTTTAACATTTTAAAATTTATTAAATAATAACTCCAATTTCTTTTAAAAATCTTTCATAATAACTTAAAATTTTTTGAGCATCTTCTTTATTTAAATCATAATTTGGATTTTGTATAATATCACCCACTATATGATGAGCTTCCCATAAATCTTTTAAAGATTCTAAGCTTTCAGGATGAATTTTAGATAATTTTTCACTTAGTGTTTGACCCTTAATTTTTAAATCTTTTAAAATTAAATCTACTAAATTATCTGATTGAATTAATGCTATTTTCATAGCTTCTAAAGTACCAACCTCAAACTTATTTATTATATCAAACCACTTAGCACGATAAATTTCTTTTTGCAAACTTACTATTGGAGTTTTCATTCTTTTAGAAACAATTTTAGGCCTAAATTTCCAAGCTTGATAAAAAGAAAATGCAAAACCAAAAATTAATATTAAATCTAAAATAATAAAAATCCAACTTACTAAATTATATAAATCAAAAAATTTTCCAAAAATAATTTGTAAATCAATTCGATTATTCATAAAATTTTTCAATATCTTTTTCTTCTCCAAAAATAGCAAGATTAGGCGGCGGGCCAACTTTACGACTTTGAATTTTCTCTATATGTGTTTCGTTTAATAAAACTAAAGAAGTCGGTGGATGAAACAACGTTGCTAAACATTGAGTTGTCATTAAGAATCTTTTAGAACCAAAATTCAATCTAAAAATATAAGAAGTAATTAATTTACCCATAAAGGTTTCTGGGGGACAATTTCTTTGAATATAATCATTCAAAAAAACCGCCTTACGATACCAACTTCTTTTTTGAGGGAAAATATATGGAGGATCCCAAATTTTTGCCCCGGTAGTAACTTCTTTATTTGCTTTAAACGAATTTAATTCTATGGAAGAATATTGATTAAATGAACTATTTAAACCTATTCTCGCATAAGCATTATTAAAAATTGGTTTTGGAGATAAATATATAAATCTAATTAAAGTATTAAATGCTAGTTTTGATAAGTTTTCTTCAACCTTTTTTAAAACATCTATTTCTTTTGGTGTTCGGTTATAAGATTGCGGGGCATTTTGATCTGGACTATTTGAATTAGATGATTTATTCTTTTTTAAATCTTCTACTAATTTTTCATATTTTTTATTCCAATCAGGAGCAGCTGGAGCAAGAATAAATTGCAAACCCAAAAATTCTTCTTTTTGAATCTTGCCAAAAAATTCTAAAAAAGAAGATATTGGGTCATATTGTTTTGTTTCTTCTGAAGATTCAAAATCAGAATAAGTTTTAATAGGATAAGCCTCTTCTTTAGCTAAAAACATTTCTGTGCCCCATAAATCCATTCCTCGATCTTCAACTTCAATCATATTTTGAGGCAAATTCAAAACATAATCATCAACTTCAATCAATTCTATTTCTGGATAATAAGAATAAAAAGCTGATTCCACTAAAGATTTTTTAGATTCCTGACAACGAATAAAAAATTTTATATTTCCTCCAATACTTATTAATTCTAAAGAAAACCAAACCGTAATTTCTCCATCAATCCATTTTTCTCTAAAAGTTCCAGGAGCATTACGTAATGAATGCAAAGCTACTAAAATTTGTTCCATTGCTTTAGGATTTTGTTTAATTTCTCTAGGAATTTTAATTTCTAAAACAATCATATTAAAAGATTTACCATAGCGAAATCTTTCTTGTCTCCAATGCAAAAATGTTGATTTAAATAAAGGTACTAAAATTAAAAATAGCCAAAACCACCAGCTTAATTTTAAAAAAATAAAAAAAATATTCAAAAAACTATTTATGACATAATAAATCATTTTTTAATTTTTAAAAGCATATTCAAAAATATAACAAATTAGGCTTCTTTAATTTTATAAGTGCCATCAGACAATCTTTTAAAATAATTCTTATTTTGCAAATTAGCTAAAATAGTATTTTGCTTAAAAAATCTATCTTTTTGAAGCGCTAAAACAATTTCTTTTGACTTCATTGGACCTTCTTTTTTTAGAAGCTTTATAATAATATCTTTAACTGTCCCATCATCATAGCCCCATTCTCTTAAAGCATAAATTCCTCTACCAACTAAAACAAATCTTTTATCTTTTATTAATTCATTATGAATAGTTGGGGTTGAAATTTGTTTAACACTTAAATTAGCATCACTAATTAATTTGCTAATATGACTAAAATGAACTGGTTGCTTTTTCTTTTTTAAAACTAAATAAATTTTATCGCGAATAACCTTAGGTTCAATTTCTGGCCAATCTACTAAGCCAATATCACCATATGTATTAACTTTTATTTTTTTAGAAATACTTATAAAATTAATTGAAAAATTTTTAGGAACTTTTTCTTTTTTAATAAATTCATCAAATAACTTATGATATCCACCATCTAAAACCAATTTCTTTTTAGATTTTAATAAATTAATCCATTTATTTACAAAATTAAAAATATTTTTTAAATCACTATTTTCTAAATAATAAAAAGAGTAATAATTTTTATCTTCTTCATAAAATTTAATTTTAGAAGAAAGATTGATTAAAAATAATAAATTATTTTTATTTAAATCATTAAATATTTTTTTTAATTCTTCTAAAAAAATATCTAATCTAGTTAGGCCACCATTATTCCTTAAAATCTTTTCAGCTTGATTTATAAATTCTTGAAAGCCTAAATCATTTTGGGCTTTTAATTTAATTAAATTTAAGGCTGTATTTTGAATTTGACGAATTCTTTCACGAGTGACATTAAATTGTCTTCCTAGTGCTGAAAGAGTTTTAAAATTATTATTATCTAAACCAAACCTTTTAATAATAACTTCTTTTTGTTTATTATTTAAATCAGATATTAATTTTTCTATTAATTTATTTACTAAAATCATAAATATAATTTAACACTTGACTTAATTATAAACAATTTTATAATTTAGTCAACTAAAATTCTACTATAACTTTAGCTAAAATCCCCTTATCAAATGGATGTTTAATAGATTTAGTTTCAGTAACTAAATCAGCTAATTTAATTAATTGTTTTGGAGCTCCTCTGCCTGATAAAATCAATATTTTCTCTTTGGGGAAGTTTTTGATAGTTGAAATAATATCTTTAAGTTTTAATAATTTTAAATTTAAAGCAACATTAATTTCATCTAGCACAATTAAATCCCATTTATTTTTATTAAGTTCTTTTTTAAATAATTCAAATGTTTTCAGGGCAGCTAATTTGTGTTTTTTAAAAGGTAGTTTATCTCCTAAAATTCCAACAAAGCCTAATCCGCCTTTAATAATTTTAAATTTACCAAGTTTTTTTAATTTATTTTTTTTATATTTTAACTTTAAATTATTCAATTTAAAAAAATTAAAAATATCAGAAAATTCATCTTCGCCAGATCGCCAAGGACCTTTAATAAATTGAAGCATTAAAGCGTTTTTGCCTCGACCGATTACACGAATCATTTGACCAATAGAAGCTGTAGTTTTACCTTTTCCATCTCCTGTAAAAACAATAATCATCTTTTTATTTACAAAAATTTATTAATAAACCAAAATATCAAAGCTATGCCAGGCCCAACTGACCCTTTAGCTAAATAATCTCCATCAATTGAAGTCATTCTAGGAGCAATATCAATATGAATCCAAGAAATTTCATTATTTTCATTTTTAACAAATTGATATAAAAACATTGCACCAGCAATCGCTCCCCCATATCTATTTTTAGGAGCATTTGATATATCTCCAAATGTACCTAAAATATCTTTTTCATATTCTTCCCATAAAGGTAAAGGCCAAACAAAATCTCCAACCTCTTCCCCAGCTTTTTGCAATTTATAAATTAAATCTTCATTATTACTAAAAATAGCTGAAGCGCGTTGGCCTAATGCAACCATTGCTGCTCCAGTTAAGGTAGCTAAATCAATAATTAAACTTGGATTATAAAATTTTTGAGCATAAGTTAATGCATCAGCTAAAATAATTCTACCTTCTGCATCAGTATTTAAAACCTCAATAGTTTTACCTGATAAACTTTTTAATAAATCTCCTGGTCTATAACTTGATCCAGATGGCATATTTTCTACAGCAGGAATTAAACCAATAATATTTTTTTTAATTTTTAACTTTGCTAATGCAGAAATAATATGGATAACAGAAGCGCCTCCAGACATATCCATATGCATTTCATACATTCCATCTGCTGGTTTTAAATTTAAACCTCCAGTATCAAAAGTAACGCCCTTCCCAACTAAAACTACTGGATTTTCATCTTTTCCCTCGCCAAAATATTCCATAATAATAAATTTTGGTTTTTCAATTGATCCTTGAGCTACTCCTAAAATACCAAACATTCCAATTTTTCTAATTTGTTTTTCATTTAAAATTTTAACTTTAATATTAGATTTTAATGCAACTTGTTTAGCAGCATCAGCTAATTTTTGAGGTGTCATTTCTCCACCAGGAGTGTTAGATAATTTTCTTGCCTCATTAATTTCTAAACCAATAACTTGACCAAATTCCAAAGCTTTATTTATTAAATCTTTATTTAATTGTTTATCTACCATAATTTGAATTTCTTCAATAAAAAAATTGTTTTTGATTAAAGTCTTATATTCTATAAATTCAAAATTGGCAATTTCAAATTGAATTCCTAAAATTTTTGCCAAATCTAAATCAGATATTAAACTATTATCTTTAAAATCATTCAGGGTTAAAATTATATGTTTCTTTTTTAAATTTTTAGATTGCTGAATTATTTTTCTTGCCAAAATAATAGCTTTCCTATGATTAAATTTTTCTTTTTTAACTTCGCCAACTAAAACAATTTCTCGATTACTTGGCAGAAATAAATGATAAACACTAGAAGAATTAATTTTATTATTTTTTAAAAAATTTAATATATATTTTTGATCATAAATATTAAAAAAATTCCAAAATGGATGATTTTTAATTAAATCATTTTCTTTAATCACCAAAATCAATGTTTTATCTTTATTTAAATTTTCTAAAACCTTAATTACCATTTTAAAATTATTTTTTTATTATAATAATTTGTTAAATTTTATCAAAAAAAATTAAAAATAAAAAATTAAGATTTTAATATTCCAAAATTAAATAGTATCAATACTATTTGTGGGCGCGGATGGAATCGAACCATCGGCCTCCATTTTATCAGAATGGCGTTCTACCACTGAACTACGCGCCCTGTATTCTAAAATTTATCATAATTTTAAATTTAATTCAATAAAGAATCATGCTCTATCTTTTTCTGAAATTGATTTTCAATCTTATTATTTAATATAACAATTTTACCTTGATAAATAACAAATTTAATTTTAATTTCATTATTTATAATATCAAAACCAACTAAATCTGCCTCACGTCCTATTTGAAAATTATCATAATTTTTTAATCCTAAAAATTTTGCTGGGCATAAAGTTATTTTTTGAATTAAATTATCAAAATTCATTAATTTATAAGATAAAATTAAATTAATATAATCTATAAAAACTTTTTTAGTATTATCTAAATATATCCAACCAGAACCAATAAAAGAATTTTTAGAAAGTAAAGCATCAATTAAAATGTCAAAGTCAATATTTTTTTCAAAAATAACACTTCTTAATTTAGTATTTAACATTATTTTTAATAAAGCCAATTTCGGATTATCAATTTCATATAAATTCATTACTTCTTTAAGTTGTTTATTATTTAAAGTATGATGCTTTAAATTGTTTTCAGTTTGAAAAATCAATATATCTTCTAAATTAAAATTAGGAAGTTCATTTATAATTCTTTTTATAAACCATTCATCCGAAATAATTTCTAAAATATTTTCTAAACTATTTTTTTTAATTCTTAGTGGCAAAAATTTATCAATTAAATAATTTTCTATTTTGTAAGGATTTAATGTAAAAAATATATTGGGATAAAATTGTTCTAATAATTTTAAAATATTTAAATTAGTTTGATGATTTAAATAACCACCCAAATAATTATTCAATAAAATTTTAACATTAGTTTTAGATATAATATTGATTAAAATTTTAACTATATTTTCAATATTTTTTTCTTTTGGCAAAGTAATAGATAAAATTTTAGAATTTTTTGAAATAGTATTAGCAATATTTTCTAATTGTTTTAAGGTCAAAAATTCTAATTCAATATTTTCCCAATCAAGAGATAAGCCTAAAATTTCACTTTTTAAAATATTATTTAAGATATCTAAAAATATTAAAAACTCTTTCTGATTTAAATTACGATTTTTATTTCTTAAAATTAAATGTTTTAAATTTTGAAAACCAACCAAAGTTTTAAAATTCAAATTTTTATTTTGTTTATACAAAAAATCATTAAATTGATTTAAATCTTGCCAATTTAAATTAATACCATAACCAGAAGAATATTTTTTAAAACCATCAAAATAATAAAAAATTGGTACTAACGATATTCCACTATGACCAATTAAAACATTTAAAACTCCTTCTTGAACAATATCAAAACCTGAAGAAAAAATTTTAAAATTATGATCTAATTCATTATAAATATCAATAAAACCATAAGAAACATAACTTCCATCAGCATCAATAATTTTATCAGCTTTTTTATTATAAAAATTACCAATAGCTGATATTTTATTGCCACTAATTAAAATATCTAATTTGTTATTTTTATCAATATTTAAAATTTTAGCGTTTTTTATAAAAAGAGTCATTGATTTTTCTTACGCATTAAAGGGAAGAAAACGCATTCTCTGACTGATTTATTCATTAAAACTGCAAATAATCTTTCTGAAATGCCAAATCCAGCAGTAGGCGGCATTCCATATTCTAAAGCAACTAAAAATTCTTCATCTAGCATTTGAGCTTCTTTATCTCCTTTTTCTCTTAATTTCATTTGTTCTTCAAATCTTTGTCTTTGATCTATTGGATCATTTAATTCCGAAAACCCCTTCCCTAATTCTGTGCCACAAGCTACAACCTGAAATCTTTCAACTAAATCTGGATTACCAGGAACTCTTTTAGCTAATGGTTCAATTTCAACCGGTGGATTAATTAAAAAACAAGGCTGAATTAATTTAGGTCTAATAGTTTTTTTAAATATTAAATCAATTAATCTTCCTTTACCAGCATAATCTTCTGGTTTTAAACCTAGTTCTATGGCTTTATTATATAATTCATCTCTACTAACTTTTAATGGATTAATTTTATTATATTTTTCAAATAATTTGATATATTCCAATTTTGGCCATTTTTTAGACCAATTAATTTTTTGATTATTCCAAATAGTTTCCAATTTGCCAACTGTTTTTTTAATAACAATTTTATAAATTTTTTCAATAAATTTCATTAAATCGTTATAATCATGATAAGCCCAATAAAATTCTAATTGAGTATAATCTTGAAGATGTTCTCTATCTATTCCTTCGTTTCTAAAAATACGACCTATTTCAAAAACTTTTTCAAATCCACCAACTAAAATCTTTTTTAAAGATAATTCTAAAGAAATTCTTAAATAAAAATCTTCATCTAAAGCATTATGATGAGTAACAAATGGTTCTGCTTCTGCTCCTCCTGGAATTGGTTCCAAAACTGGCGTCTCTACCTCTAAAAATCCGGCCTTCTTTAATTCTTCTCTAAAAGTTGACCAAAAAATAGCCTTTTTAATGAATAAATTTTTTGTTTCTTGATTTAAAATTAAATCTAAATAACGTCTTCTTAAAAGAATTTCTTCGTCTTCAATACCAAACCATTCAGTTGGCAATGGCCTTAAACTTTTAGTTAATAATTGAATTTTTTTTACTTCTAAACTTTTTTCTCTTTTTTTGGTTTTAAAAACAAAACCATAAACTGATATAAAATCTCCACGATCTAAAATTTTTTTCCAAAAATTTAAATTAGAAATATTATTTTTTTTAAAAACTAATTGAAATTTGCCAGTTTCATCAACCAAATCAGCAAAAATTAAATTGCCTTGGTCTCTAATACTCATCAATCTTCCAGCTAGCCAAATATTCTTTTTATTTTTCTTAAAAGAATTAAAATTTTTAATTACATCTAATATATTATGAGTTTTTTTGCAACGAGCCGGATACGGATCTACGCCAGCTTCTTTTAATATTTCAATTTTTTTAAAACGTTCTTCAATAAGGTCATCTCTCATAATATTTATAATATCACAATTAAATTAAAATAAAAATTATTCAATTTTAACAATTTTATATTTAATTTTTCCTCCAGGCGCTAGAACTTCAACTTCATCATTATTTTTTTTATCTAATAAAGCTTTTCCCAATGGTGATTCATTAGAAATTTTACCACTAGATGGATCAGCTTCATTTTGACCAACAATAACATATTGGTAAGTTTTTCCGTCTTTTTTTAAAGTAACTTTTGAACCAATTTTAACAACATCACTTTTTACTCCCTCCTTAATTAAAATTACATTACGAATAATATCTTCTAATTCAGAAATTCTTGTTTCTAATTTTTGTTGCTCATCTTTTGCTTCATTATATTCAGCGTTTTCAGACAGATCTCCATATTCTTTAGCTTTTTTTAAATGTTCTGCCACCTCTTTTCTGCCTTCATTTTTTAAGTATTCTAATTCTTTTTTTAACTCTTCTAATTTTTCTTTTGTTAAATAATAATTTTTCATATTTTTTTAATAATATAATAACTAACCAATATATATGGTTTTTAAAATAAATATAATTAAATATTTTATATATAAATAAAAAAAATGCAATAGTTAATTAATTTTGTTTTTTTGATTTTTTATATATTTTTAATATAATTAATTTGTCAAAAGGAGGCGTGGCTGAGTGGTTGAAGGCACCGGTCTTGAAAACCGGAGTCCGAGTAATCGGACCGGAGGTTCGAATCCTCCCGCCTCCGCTTTTATTTTTATTAATATGAATATAATTATTTTTAATAAATTAATAAGTTTTTTAGGTATAATTGCTCAAATATTAATTGCTTTTTTAATATTTATTTTCTTTTTTAAAAAAAACTCAAAAATTTTTATTTTTTTTTCAAAAAATTCTTTTTTATTTTCTTTTATAATAGCTTTAAGCGCAACTACAATAAGTCTTTTTTATTTTGAAATTTTTGGAATTGAACCATGTTTACTTTGTTGGTATCAAAGAATATTTATGTACCCTCAAACAATATTATTAGGATTGTCTATATTACAAAATGATAAAAATATTAAAAAATATATAATAACCCTAGCACTAATTGGTTTATTAATTGCTTTATATCATAATATAATTCAAATAAATTCTGATTTAAATACAATCTGTTCTATAGAAAATTCTGGTAATTTATTAAATTGTTCCCAAAAATATATTATTGGATTTAATTATATAACCATTCCTTTTATGAGCTTACTTAGCTTTATGTTGATTTTAATTTTAATGTTTTTTAATAAACAAAATAATTTGAATTAAATATCAAAATTTATCATAATTACATTATGGAAAATATATTATTAATTATTCTCATTATTTTAGTATTAATTTTACTATTTCTAGTATTTAAAAAATTATATCAAAATCAAAATAATCAATCTGAGAATCAAGCTTTGTTACTTTTACAAAATCAAATCAATGATATTATTAAAACTTTAGATAAAAAATTAGGTGAATCAACTCAAGTTATTTATGAAAGAATGAGCGAAAGTTCAAAAATAACCAAAGAAATTATTAAAGAAGTTACTCAAGAATTAACTAAATTAAACGAAGGTCAAAGACAAGTAAATAATTTAGCTGATCAATTAAAAATTTTACAAGATATTTTAAAAAACCCAAAACAAAGAGGTCTGCTAGGTGAATATTTATTAGAAAATACTCTAAAAAATATACTACCGCCAACCAGTTATCAAATGCAATATCCTTTTTCAGATGGCCTAACAGTTGATGCTGTAATTTTTTATGGAGATAAGATTATACCAATTGATTCAAAATTTAGCTTAGAAAATTATAATAGATTAATTGAGGCAAAAACAAACGAAGAAATTAAAAAATTTGAAGATGCTTTAAGAAATGATTTAAAAAATAGAATAGATGAAACATCTAAATATATTAAACCAGAAGAAGGGACATTTGAATTTGCTTTAATGTATATTCCATCCGAAGCTCTATATTATGATTTATTAGTTAATAAAGTTGGTTCTTTAGGGGGTAAAAATTTGATTGAATATGCTTATCAAAAAAAAGTAAATATCGTGTCACCAACCTCTTTCCAAGCCTATTTAAATACAATATTATTAGGTCTACATAAAATACAATTTAATAAATCAACTGAAAAAATTATAAAAAATATCAACCAATTAAAAAAACATTTAATAACATATGAAGAATTTTTAAAAAAATTAGGTAATCATATTAATATTACAATGTCTACTTATAACAAAGCTTATGACGAATTTCAAAAAATAGATAAAGATATTTATAAAATTACCGGAGAAACTATAGAAGAAGCCATGGAAAATAATTTATTTTTAAAAGAATAATTCATTGTTTCTTTTTGCGTCTTAAAAAAGCTGGAGTATCCCATAAGTCTTCATTATTAGAATCAGAATCAATCAAATCTTTATTTTGTAAATTTTTATCTTGATTTTCTTTATCATTAATTAATTTATTATCTAAATTAACTTTTTCATCTGTTTTTAAATTATTTGATTCCTGTTTTATATTCTTTTTATCAACATTAATATTTTTATAAAAATTAAATCTTAATGGACTAGTTTTTTCTTCTATTTCTTCAATCTTTGAAATATTATCTTTTTTAAAATTTTCAAAATCAAATTTAAATGATTGACGAGAAATTGATCCACCAAAAAGAGAAACAGTAGATGATGCTCCACCATTTAAACCTGTAGCTATTAGAGTAATTTTTAACTGTCCAGGTTTTAAATTTTTATCATAATAAGTTCCAAAAATAATTTTTGCACTTGGATCAGCTATTTCAGATATCTTTTGAGCTGCTTCATAAATCTCAGCCATTTTCATATCTTTTGTCCCAGCCACACTAAAAACAATGCCCTTTGCTCCTTCGGCACTAAATTCCAAAAGTGGAGAATTTAAAGCTGATTCAACTGCTAAAGCAGCTCTATTTTGGCCAGAAGCAATTCCAACGCCAACAACTGCTGTTCCAGCATCTTGAATAACTGATTTAATATCTGCAAAATCTAAATTAATAATTCCAGGCACAGCAATAATTTCAACAATGCCCAAAATAGCATTTTTTAAAACTTCATCAATTGCAGCAAAAGCTTTTAAAATAGAAATGTCTTTATTAATCAAAGAAAAAATTTTATCATTAGAGATAACTACTAATGCATCTACTTTATCCTTAAGGCGCATTAAAGCTTCGTCAGCAATAAAAGCTCTTTGAGACCCTTCAAAAGAAAATGGTTTTGTTACAAAAGCTAAAGTAATAGCACCATTTTGACGAGCTATTTCAGCTACAACCGGTGAAGCTCCAGAACCAGTTCCACCTCCTAATCCAGCTGCTAAAAAAACAATATCTGAACCCTTTAAAGCATCTTCTATCTCGGATCTATTTTCTTCAGCAGCTTGTCTTCCTAATTCTGGATTCATTCCTGTCCCCAATCCTCTAGTCAAACTTTTTCCAATATAAAGTTTTTTTCTTACATTACAATGATCTAAATCCTGATGATCAGTATTAATTGCAATAAATTCAACTCCACGCATAAAATTACGACTCATTCTCGAAACAGCGTTTCCTCCTCCGCCACCAACTCCAACAACCTTAATAATCGGTAAACTGCTACTATAAAAAGACTTAGTTTTTGATTTGAATTTAATAACTTTATTTTTAGAAATATTATTTTTTTTATTTTCTTTTTTTAACAATTTTTTATCTTCTTTATTTTTTTCAGAAATTAATTTTTCTTTTTTATTTTTAATCTTTTTTTTCATAATTCAATAATATATATTTTTCTAAAATATTCAAGGTTTTAATGCATTAAATACTTTCCTAATTTTATCCATTAAAGAATTTTCATCGCTCCAACCCTCATTAATCGCCCCGCACAAAATCAATCCCAAAACATTAGCATACTCAGGATCATTCAAAATATTTTGATTTTCGTCACTAAAAATAATTTTATCATTCAATGGTAATCCTATTTGTACAGCTAATTTTAAACGATCCTTAGCCAAATTAGTTAAGCCAGCCATTTTTGCTCCTCCGCCAACTAAAACTGCTCCAGCTGATAATTCAATTTTCCCGCAACTTTTTATTTCTTTATTAATTAATTCAAACATTTCATCTAATCGTGCCTCAATAATTTCTGATACAAACTTTTTAGAAACAATATTTTTACCGCCCCCTAAAAACTCACCCAAATTAATTGTTTCTCTAGAGCCAACTTCTTTAGGAAATGCTGCTCCTTGTTCTAATTTAATTTTTTCGGCTATTTCATATGGAATTTTTAAACCAACCGCAATATCACTAGTAATGTTTGCCGAACCAATAGGAAAGATTTTTGTATGAATCAATTTATTTTCTAAATAAATTGCAAAACTCATTGTTCCAGCTCCTATATCAATTAAAATTACTCCTAATTCTTTTTGAATTTTTGATAAAACTGAATTAGCTGAACTAATTGGATTAAAAATGGGTCCACTAGCTTTTCCGCCAAATAATGAAATTGCTTTATTAATATTATTTAAATGTTGGCTAAAAACACTAATTACTAATGACTTAACCTCTAATCTATTTCCTACTAAACCTATTGGATCAGTAATTCCCCCAACTCCATCAACAATAAATTCTTGAACAATACTATTAACCAATTTTCTATTTGGGCCAAAATTAAGATTTTCGGCTAATTTTTTAACTTTTTCAATTTCTTCATAAGATATTTCTCCCTCGCCAGTTGAAATTCCAGTTGCAGCAGTTGAAACTTGAGTTTTAACTTCGGGAGTTCCAATATTAAAATAAATACAATCTAAAGCTTTCTTATTAATATTTTTAACATCTGACAACACCTTAAAAATAGATTTATTAACCTCATTTAAATCAACTATTGCGCCATGACGCATGCCAAAAACATCAGTGGTTGACAGTCCAATAATTTTGGGTAAACCATTTTCATTTTCTGCAACAACAGCTCTTATTTTAGATGTTCCAATGTCTAAAGCACAAATTAATTTCATATTAATTATAATTGATTTAAAATTTCTTGTTCTTTATTTTCCATCTTTATAATATCATTTTTTTTATAATGATTAAAGCCTAATAAATGCAAAATACCATGAATTAAAAGATATTTAATTTTATTTTTATTTTTTAATACTCTTTTATTTAAATAAATTTCTCCTAATGGATTTTTTTTATTTTTTCCCTGCTTAAAATTAGGTGGCCAATTAAATGATAAAATGTCTGGTTCTTTATTTTTTTTAAAAAATTTTTTTTCTAAACTAATCATTAAGTTTGAATCAACTAAGAATACTAAAGGAGGTTGATATTTTAAAAAAATTTTTTTAAATTTTTTCTCTTTTTTTAAAATTTTAATTATTTTTTTTAAAAATAAATTTATTTCAGAATAAAAAAAATTTTCTTTTTGTAATTTCATTGCAAAATTTGTTCTATTAATTTCTTAACTTCTTTGCCATCCACTCTTCCTTTATAATTTTGCATAATCTCCTTCATTAAAGAATTAAAATCATTTAAACCTTTATTTCTTAAATCATTAATAATTTTTAAAATCTCTTCATTACTTAATAAAGATGGAACATATTTAGAAAGAATTTTAATTTCGTTTTCAGTTTGATTAACTAAATCCATCCTATTTCCTTTTAAAAATAAATCCTTAGCTTCTTTTCTTTTTTTAATTTCTTTTTGAATAATTAATAAAATATCATCTAATAAAATTTGTTGATTTTTTGATCTTTGATTAATTTCAAAGTTATGAATTTCAGATAAAACAAGCCTTAAGGTCTGCAAAGTTAAATCATCTTTGTCCAATTGAGCTTTTTTTAGATCATTTTTAATTTGATCTAAAATTTCCATATTTATATTTATTTTATTATGTTAATAATTTAGAAGACCAAGTTTACGCTTACGATTAAATTCTTCTTGCTTTAATGAACGATAAATAGCTGAAGATCTCTTTTTTAATTTGCTCTGATTTCTTGCTTTAAATTGTCTTTTTCTTACTTCAGTTAAAACGCCACTTTGTTTTATTTTCTTAGTAAATCTATAAATTAAAGATTGAACTGTTTCTCCTTCTTTTTTTCTAACTTCGATTGCCATATTTTTTTATTTTTTCATATATTTCATCAAGCGACTCTTTTGGTTTATTAAAAATAATAGAATGTATTGACCCTCCTCCATCGTTAAAAAATCTTGGCAAAACATGAATATGTAAATGATCAATTACTTGACCAGCAACCCTTCCATGATTAATTCCAATATTAAAACCGTCTGGATTAATTGTTTTTTTAATTAAATCAACCACTTTTTGAAGGCCGCTAAACAATTGTAATATATCATCATTACTTAAGTCAAGTATTGTAGAATAATGTTTTTTAGGAATAACTACAGTATGAGCTATGGTGTGGGGATTAATATCTAAAAATGATATAACATTTTGATCTTCATAAATAATTTTAGATTCTAATTCTTTTTTAATAATTTTACAAAAAATACAATTATTATCCATAATAATTTTAAATATTTTTAATATATTTTTTAATACCTTCAGTTAATTTATTTAAAGGAATTGTCTCTTGAAGCCCTGAATGCATATCACGAATAATGACAGTATTATCAAAAACTTCTTTTTGCCCAATTATTAAAGCTAAATCAGCCTGTACTTTATTTGCCGAACGAAGTTGAGCCTTTAAAGATTCTTTATCTTGTGTTTCTACAAAAGAAACACCAGCATCATAAAGTTTCTGCATAATTAATAATGTTTTTCTTTTTGCTAAATCTCCTAAATGAATAATAAAAACTTTTTTGCCCTGTTTTTCTGGTAATTTGACTTGTTGAGCTTTCATAACATAAATTAAGCGTTCTATACCCAATCCAGCTCCTAAAGCTGATACCTGATTTTCGCCTAATAATTGAGATAAATAATCATATCTTCCTCCACCACCCAAAGAACCAATTTCTGAACCTAGGCCTTCAACTTCTAATTCAAAAACTGTTCTAGAATAATAATCTAGGCCACGAACTAAATTTTGGTCTAAATTATAAGAAATATTCAATTCGTCCAAATATTCTAAAACCTCTTTAAAATGATTGCGGCAACTTATACATAAACTATCTATAATATTTGGAGCATTCTTTTTAATATCTTGACATTTATCATCTTTACAATCCAAAACTCGCAATGGATTTCTTTTAATTCTTAGATTACAAGTTTTGCAAACTTTAGATGAATTATGTTTATAATATTCTTCTAATTTTTTAATATATTTTGGACGACAAGTTTGACAACCAATTGAATTAATATTAATTAATAAATTTGAAATTTTTAATTCTTTAATTAATTCAGAAGATAAACTTATTATCTCGGCATCATAAATTGAATCAGACTTGCCTCCAATGATTTCAAAACCCAATTGATGAAATTGTCTAAAACGACCAGCTTGAGGATTTTCGTGTCTAAAAAATGGACCAAAATAATAAAATTTTTGAGGTTGAGATAATTTATTAAATCCATGTTCAAAATAAGCCCTCATAACAGGAGCTGTTCCTTCTGGCCTTAAAGCCAAAAGATCATCTCCTTTTGTTTTAACAAAATACATTTCTTTTTCAATAATATCAGTTGCTTCACCAATACCTTTTTCAAACAAAAAAGCATATTCTAAAATTGGAGTAGAAATTTTTTTAAAACCATAAAATTCTGAAATTTTTCGAAAAGCTTTATATATTCTATCGTACCATTTTTCATCACTTGGCAAAATATCGTGCATTCCTTTTGGGGTTTGTAATAAAATTTTTTTATTTTTTTTCCTCATTATTTTTTTTAATAATTTGGAGCAGCAAAAACACTAAATGAATTTATTGGCCAAAGTCTTAACCTAGCAATACCAACAATTTCATTTTTTTTAACCACTCCCCAATCACGTGAATCATAACTATATTGACGATTATCTCCTAAAACAAAATATTCGTCATCTCCTAAAGTAATTATATTTTGACCACCTCTATTTTCTGTTTTAACAAAGTTGCTTAAATAGGGCTCATTTAAAACAAAACCATTTGGATTTTCTTTATTAAAAATAAAAATCTGATTATCTTTAATTTGAATTTTTTCACTAGGCAAACCAATTATTCTTTTAATAAAATAAGTTGAATGGTTTTTAGGATATTTAAAAACAACAACTTCTCCTCTTTCGATTGATTTAAAACGTAAAGATAATTCATCAATTAAAATATAATCTCCACTTGAAAAATTGGGCGACATAGAAGACCCCCAAACCAAAAAGGGTTGAATAATATAACTTCTAATAATAAAAACCAAAGCTAAACTAACAATAATAAATTCAATTATTTCTAAAAAAGAAAATAAAAATTTACGCATCTTGCAGATATTATATAAATTAATTTATAATTAATCAAGAATTATGGAAATAGACCTAAAAAATATTAAAGCAATTATCGGCTTAGGAAACCCAACAGAAAAATATCAAAACACTTATCATAACGTTGGCAAATTAACTATTAACTATATAGTTCAAAAATTAAACATTAAAAAATTTAAATCAGAAAAATATTTTAGATATTATAATATAACCACTAATACAAATGATACAATATATATTATTGATTCTCAAACATTTATGAATGAATCAAATTTGGTGGTTCAAAAAGTTATCGAAAAATTTCAAATTAAATCAAAAGAGATCTTAATCATTCATGATGATAGCGATCTTCAAATAGGCAAATTCAAATATGTTTTTGCCAGAGGATCTGCTGGACATCACGGAATAGAATCAATATTTAAATCATTAAAAACTAAAAATTTTTGGAGATTAAGAATTGGAATTAGGCCTATAAATTCTTCACAAAAAACATTAAAGGCAGAAAAATTTGTTTTAAAAAATATAAACAAAAAAGACAAAAAAATATTTTACTGTATAGTTGATGGATTAATTGAAAAACTTATAAAAAATGTTTTACCATCCTCATAAGGTTTAATTTCCGAAAAAGGTAAGTTAACATTTCTAAAAAAATTATCACTTTCTAAATTTTTTTTAAATTTAGAAATATTTTCTTCATTTTTTGATACAGCAGAAATTTTAACTGATAAATCATTATTAAAAGATAAATTTTTAATATTAATATCGTTATTACTTATCTTTTCAATAATTTTTTGTAAAACAAAATATCTATTTAAATAATTATTATTAACCATACTAACCATATCAACTACTTTATTAAATTCTTCTATCTTAATTTGAAAATCCCTTGCTTCTTTGGCATGAACTGCTGAATTAATATTTGAATGTTCTATTTTTAAAGAATTTAAAATATTATTTAAAAATAAATTGCCAATAACAATACTTAATAAAATAAAAATTGCTGAAGATATAACAGCTAAACGCCAAAATTGTATAAATTGTAAAATCTGATTTTGAATAAACATTTGGGAAGCATCTCCGCCCAATAAATTTAATTCTTGATCTTCTTTAGGAGAAATTTCATTTCTATAATAAGATCCAATTGCTATAAACCATTCCGAAGAAATATTCTGAGGAAAATCTAAATCTAAATCTAAAATTTTTAAATCAAAATTTTGTATGATAATGTTTTTAATTTCTGAAACAAAAACTGGCGAAATTAAAAATAAGCCATCTATTTCATCTGCCCAACGAGAATTATAAAAATTAACAACTTGATGTAAATGACGTATAAGAAAAATTTCGAATTTATCCCAACTAATTTGATTTTCATCTTTAAAAATTTCTGACCAAAAAGAAAAATAATTAAAATATAAATTTCCATTACGAATAATTAAACTTTTAATTCCGCTATCATCAATATTTAAAATTAAATAATTTTTACTAATTTGAAAATTTTTAACTTTTTTTACAAAAAATCTTGTTAAAGAAAAAGAATATGATTCAATTGAACGAGGCATAAATTTTGTTTCAGTTAAAGCTTTTTTAAAATCATTAATTATTTCTTTATTAATAAAAGCAGATAAAATTTCAAGTCGCATCAATTTTTGATCACGGCTTACAATCTGCCAACTACTATAAGTTTGATTTTCTTCTTGAGGAGAAAGCATTTTAATATTTAATTTAATAGCTTTTTCTAAATTCTCTCCTTCAATAATTGGCAAAGTAAAAATTTGACTATAAACATCGATTGAACTTAAAGATACTATAACATTTAATACTTTTTTAGAATCTTTTCCATTAAAAATTTTATTTCTTAATTCATTCAAAGTTTTAATAAATAAATCATAATTTTTAATTTGACCATTAACTACAACATTTTGAGGCAAACGTACTCCAATTAAATTCCATTTATCATTTTCTAAATAAGCATATCTTAACCAAGAATCAGAAATTTCTAATCCTCCTGAAATTGATTTAACTTTTAAAGTTTTTAAAAATATATTTAAAAATTTTTTATATCTCTCTTTATACTGCATAGTTTATTAAATTTTTATTCTATTTGCTCTCTTTTAATTAATCTAACCTCGCCATCATTATTGATCGAAACAATAGCTCTAACCTTTTTATTATAACCTAATATATTTGCTACTGAAAGTATAATTGCTTTTTTATTTGCAATATCTTGAACAACTTTTACAGTTGCTGAATCTGAATCAGAATAAACAATATAACCTGACGTATTCTCAAAGTCTTTGTTCCTAACTAATCTCAATAAAGCATCATCCGCTCCTGCATTTGCTACAGCTAAAGCTCTTTGCGAATTTTGATAACTATAAGCTGAGGTTGCATAAGAAGAAATAATAATTACTAATGTTATAGTAATTAATGCTATAATTCCACCAATTAAAATAATTGTTGAAAGAGCAGCTTGCCCACTATTTAATTTATCAAATTTTATTTTTTTTTTAAAAAACATTTAAGGACTCCAATTAATTATAATATCATCAATTCTAGGCGAATTTTGTTGAGCTTGATCTGAAACTAAAATGACTCTATATCTAAAATAACGATGATTACTATGCAATAAATAATTTATTTGATACGACTGATTAGGAAAAACTGGTCCATAATAATCATTATCATTTGTTGTGCCATTTGGGCCCAAAAAATTCCATGGCCCATTAGATGAATTAGAAGAGGCTATTTTAAATCTAACCTGAGTGCCAGAAGGCAAATCTCCTTTCCATAAAATAGAATTTATCTGTGCCCCACCGCTTATTCCAGTATCATAAATACTTGAATCTAAATAACCTATTGTTGCTGTAGCACGCCAAGAAGTATTTACTTTATATGAATAAGTTGTAGATGCACAACCTAATCCACCTCCAGGCTGACCACAAAAACTAATCCAACCTAATAAATCATTCCAAGCATAATTTGAAAAATCTCCAGTATTTGGGTCAATTTTAACTTGATAAATTATAGAACCTGGACAATTTACAGTATTTTGACCACCACAAAAACTAATCCAACCATAATTATCATTCCAAGCCCAACCAGATAAATTACCCCCTCCATCATTTAAAACTTTATAATTGCTTTGAGAACATATATTGCCATTACGAGTTGTTGCACAATCTAAAGAAATATCTCCAGCAGAAGAACTTGCATAACCAGTTAATTGTTGAGAATTAACATTAACTGTATTTGTAGAATAAAAATCAATCCAGCCTATTAAATCATTCCAGGCCCAACGATTACTTGAATCAATATTAGTTGCGGCTAGTGCTGTTAAAAAAATAATAAATATAATTATGATAATCAAATTGATTTTATTTTTCATATTTTAATTATATCAAAATAAAAACTATATTCAATAAAAATTTAATAACCTAACCTTAATCTAATTGAGCCAGTTGTAGTTGAAAAGTCAATATTAGTAGAAGTAGCAAACATTGAATTCGTTGATGTAATTGGTCCAGTTTGCCCCCCTCCACCAGACCAATCAGTTTGATTAAAAATAACATTTTTAGAACGAGTAATATAGGTTGTTAAAAATCTATCATTTCCTCCAACCCATTTATAAACAATAGTTAACTTTTTGGTTGATGGATCAAAAGTTCCTCCAGAATTTACAATAGAACCACTACCATCACGGTAAACATCATCCAAATAAAAATATCTATTATATGTAGTTGTTCCAATAGTTATTATTTCTATTCCAGATATTGCAGTAAAAGGAGTAGATGTATTAATATAATATTTATTAATAGAAGTCGTAGCTAAATTAGCTACATTGTACCAGCCTGAATCAGCAAAAATTTTAACATTATCCATTAATTCCCTAGCCAACATAGCACTAGTTTGAATTTTTTCAGAATCTCTTCCTGTTTTTAGAGACATTTGTACTGCAATTATTGTTCCTAAAACAAAAATAATTCCTATTGATAAGGCAATCAAAACTTCGACCAAAGATTGACCATTATTAAAATTTAAATTTTTTAAATAATATTTTAATTTTACTTTCATTTTATACTAATATTATTTAAACATTAATAAATTATTGTTCCAACAGAATTAATATTAATCGAAGAAGATGCTATTGTAATATTTCCCTGTTTCAAATCTAAATAAATTGTAGAAACACTAATAGGCAATCCAGAAACTTTGTTAAATACAATAATTAAATTGCCTCCTAAAGGAATAGTTGAAGTATTATAATAAACAAAATCAGTCAAAAAATATTTTTTAATATATTTAAAACTACTTGTTGCAAAATTTGAATCTGATGTATAAAACAAACTAAAAGAAGGCTTTGACGAAGTTGGATTTTCAAAATAAACGCCCCAATAACTATCTTTTTCTTGAGCTATTGATCTATTACGAGCCTCCATTAAAATTGCAGCAATTTGCGTAGTGGTTGATCTTAAATTTGTAATATTTCTCCTTTTATAAAAATTAGAAAAAATAACAATAGATAAAATCATTATTAAAGCTACTGAAATTAGTAATTCGGTTAAACTAAATCCTTTTTTTATTAAATTTTTAATATTTTGATTCATTTTTAAAATTTCATTGCTAATTGATAAATTGGAATAACAATAGATAAAGCAATAATACCAACTAAACCACCCATTAAAATAAGTAAAATTGGTTCAATAACAGCTACTACTGATTTAATTGTCGAATCAATATTAGATGCATAAAATTTAGCCAACGTGCCCAAAACCTCATCTAAATGACCAGCTTTTTCAGAAATAGCAATTAAATTTGTAACTACGCGTGGGAAAATAATTTCTTTTTTAAAAGATTCACTTACAGTTAATCCTCTACTTAAACCCTCTTCAGCAATTCTTAAAAGAGCTAATTTTATTTCTTGATGGCCAACAACATCAGCTGTAATTTTTAAAGAATCAATAATTGGAATTCCTGCTTTTAATAAAGAAGAAAATGTTGAGGTAAATCTTTGAATAGCAATATCTAAATAAATTTTCTTAACAAATGGCAATCTACTAATAAATTGACGAATTAATGTTTTGCCAAAATTATTAAAGCCAAAAAAATAAATTAAAAAAGAAATAATTATTAATAATAAAAATAAAATAATTGCAAAATGATCACTAATAAAAAGTCCTATTGTAAAAACAATTCTAGAAAATGTTGGCGGTTCTATTCCTGATTCATTAAAAACCTTAGCAATTTTAGGCAAAGCAAAAGTTGATAAAAAGAAAAAAATAGCTAAAGACATTATAAGCAAAATAATAGGATAAATTAAAGCTGAACGAATTTTCCCCCTAATTTCAGCTTCACGTTGTAAAGACTCACTCAAATCTTCAAAAGTCTTTTGTAAATTACCAGAAGCCTCAGCTGCTTTAATAATATTAGTTTCCACTATAGAAAATGATCTAGGATGTTTGGCAAAAGCTTCATAAAATGGTCTCCCTTTGGTTAAATTTTCACGAACTTCAATTAAAAAATTATGAATACCAGATCCTTGTAAATCTGAAATTAAAATATTAATTGCCGACAAAAGATCTGTTCCAACTTGCAACATTAAAGATAAATATTTCATTAAAAATATTTTATCTGAAAGTTTAATAGATTGACTAAATATTAATGGCTTTATAATCTTAATAGCTTTAATCGAAATTGGCTTTAAACCAGAACCAGATAAATATACTAAAACATCATTAATGTTTTCAGCATCATAATTGCCTTCATATATTTTCCCTTGATTATCAGAAGCTAAATAATGATAAAGCATATTTATATTTAATTATATTATAAATTAAAAAAATAAAAACTGTAATAATTAATTCTTATTTAATTGCTTTTCTTTTTCTAAAATATTTAAAATTGTTTTAATAATTGTATCTGGATTTAATGATATACTAGTTATTCCTGCTTCAACTAAAAATTCAGCAAATTCAGGAAAATCAGATGGGCCTTGTCCACAAATTCCAATATATTTATTTTTTTCCTTACATTTATTAATAATTTCACGAATTAATTTTTTAATAGCCTCATTGTTTTCATTAGCAATATGTTTAATCATTTCATTTCCATCACGATCAATTCCTAATGTTAATTGTGTTAAATCATTAGAGCCAATTGACATTCCATCAAAAATATTTAAAAATTCTTCAGCTAATAAAATATTAGAAGGAATTTCACACATCACATAAACATTTAATTTCGAACCAGATTTTTTAATGTGTTCTTCGCTTAACAATCCCTCCTTTTCTATTAAATTTAAAACTTTTTTACCTTCTTCTGGCGTTCTACAAAATGGAACCATAACATCAATATTATTAAGACCAATTTCTTCTCTAACCTTTTTAATAGCTAAAAGCTCTAATCTAAAAGCGTCTTTAAATTGAGAATGATAATATCTAGAAGCGCCTCTCCAACCAATCATCGGATTTTCTTCGTTTGGTTCATAAATCTCTCCACCTAATAAAGTTTTATATTCATTAGTTTTAAAATCAGAAAATCTAACAATAACCGGATTAGGCCAGAAAGCTGCTCCAATTTTAGCAATACCATAAGCTAAATAATCAATATAAAACTGAACTTTATCTTTATATCCAAATGTTTTTTTATCTATTTTTTTTCTTAATTCCAAGCCTAATTTTTTATAATTAATTAAAGCATTGGGATGAATACCAATATCTGAAGCAATAATAAATTCTTCTCTAGCTAATCCAACACCATCATTTGGTAGAAAAGACTTTTCAAAAGCAGTATCTGGAGTAGCGATGTTCATCATTATTTTTGTTTTTGGTTTTCGTAAATTAGAAACGTCGTGCTCAATAGTTTTATATTTTAATATGCCTTTATAGACTAAACCCTCTGCGCTAGTTGTATCAATTGTCAATAAATTACCTGTTTTAATCTTACGAGTTGCATTTTCTGTGCCAACAATACATGGAATTCCAAGTTCACGACTAACAATTGCAGCATGTGACGTTCTTCCACCCTTATCCGTTATAATACCAGAAGCAATTTTCATAATTGGCTCCCAATCTGGATCAGTCATATCAGTAACTAAAATATCTCCTTTTTTAAACTTAGAAATATCTGAAACATTTAAAATAACATTTGCTTTGCCGCTAGAAATTTTATTACCCACCGATATTCCTTTTGTTATAACATCTCCTTTTTCTAATAATTGATATTCAAAAATTTTAGAAAAATCTCTTTGAGAATGAATTGTTTCTGGTCTTGCTTGCACTATAAATAATTCATTAGTTTTTCCATCTTTTGCCCATTCAATATCCATTGGTGTCCATTTATTATGTTTTGAAGAGTAATGTCTTTCAATTAATAAACACCATTTTGCTAGAATTAAAACTTCTTCATCACTTAAAACATATGTTTGCTTTTCTTTTTCTGTTGTTTTTATAACTTTTGTATTTTTAGTACTAATTCCTTTTGGCTCAAAATAAATCATTTTTTGATTTTTATCTCCTAATTTTTTAAAAACAATAGGATTAGGAGCTTTATCTAGTAATGGCTTAAAAACCAAAAATTCATCTGGTATAACTTTTCCTTGAACAATCATTTCTCCCAATCCCCAAACACCATTAATTAAAACAACATTTTTAAAACCAGTTTCAGTATCTAAAGTAAAAGCTACTCCTGAAGCTCCGATATCTGATCTAACCATTTTTTGAACTCCAATTGAAATTGAAACTTTAAAATGGTCAAAACCCTTATCTGTTCTATAAGAAATTGCCCGATCAGTGAACAAAGAAGCCATTGCAAATTTAACTGCTTTTAATAATTCTTTAAATCCTCTAATATTTAAGTATGTTTCTTGTTGCCCCGCAAAAGAAGCGCCAGGAAGATCTTCAGCTGTAGCTGAAGATCTTACAGCAACATCAACATTTTTATAATATTTTTTTTCTAAATTATGATAAGCTTCGATAATTGAATTTTCTAATTCTTTTGGAAATTGAGCTTTTTCAATTGCTTCACGAATTAATTTACCTCTTTTATTTAAATCTTTAATATTTTTAGTATTTAAACCTTTTAAAACATTTTGAATATAAGATTTTAAATTTAAATTCTTATATAAAGAATTTTCTAAAAAATAATTATAAGCAAAAGCAGTAACAGCAAAACCATCGGGGATATTAACTCCCAAAGGAGTTAAATTTTTTAACATTTCACCCAAAGAAGCATTTTTGCCTCCAACTTCTGGAATATCTTCTATCCCAATCTCATTAAAATTTAAAATAAATTTTTTCATTATTATAATAAAAAATTTTTAGACCTTTATATTTATGATTATAATTTCAATTAAAATATTTGTCTAATTTAATTTTTAATTGCCAAAATTAAATCCGAAACATTTGAACCAGTATTTCCTGTATAAATATAATTTCCAATTTTTTCAAATAAAGGATATTCTTCATTGTTTTCAAAATAAATTTTTGATTCTTCTAAATTTTGATAAACTAAATCTCTAGTTATTTTATCAGCAATTGCTCCAGCAAAATCACCATTATCACGGCCATCTGAATCAAAAGATATAATCAATTCATCATCTGAAATATTAAAAGCTGCAGCTAAAACTAATTCTAGATTTCTTCCACCTCTACCATGTCCTTTAATAGTTACTGTTGTTTCTCCGCCATATAATAAAATAGTTTTAGAATCTTCTTTTCTTAAATCATTTAAAATATTTAAAGCTACTTTTCGAGCTTCTCCAGATAAAGCTGTATTCAAAATTTTTGCTTTAAATCCTAAATTTTCAGCCTTAATTTTCATCGCTTTTAAAGCTATTTCATTAGAAGCTACTAAAAAATTATAAAAATTATTAAAATAAATATCATCTTTAGGCGTCTCAATTAATTCAATATTGTTTATTTTGAAAAAATTTTCTAGATTATATTTTTTAATTATTTCTAAAGCATCATTAATCGTAGTTTTATCTTTAACTGTTGGACCAGAAGAAACAAAAGATATATCATTATTTAATACATCAGAAAAAATTAATGATACTCCTTTAGCTGGATAAATATATTTAGCCAAAAAACCGCCTCGAGCTAAAGAAAGGTGTTTGCGCAAAGTATTTAATTCAATGATATCTGCGCCATTTTTAGTTAAAGTTTGAAATATTTCCATTTCTAAACCAGCATTTTCATTTTTAGGCAAGCATAAAAGAGTTGATCCGCCACCCGAAATTAAAAAAATAACCAAATCTTTTTCTGTTAAATTAGATAATTTTTGTATTATTTTTTTAGTGGCTAAAATATTTATTTCACTTGGATAAGGATGAGTTCCTTTTATTTTTTCTATCTTATTTAAATTAATATCATTTTGACCAACATATAAAACTATACCGTCTGTAATATAATTACCCAAAATTTCTTCAGTAGCTTTTGCAGCTTCTAGAGCACATTTTCCAATTCCACAAACTATTATTTTTTCAAAATCTAAAATATTAAATTCTAAATTATTAATTTTTAAGATATTATTTTCTAATTTTAAGTTATTATAAATAATTCTTGATGTATCAATTGCTTGCAACCCTTCCTCAACAATAATTAAAGCATTTTTTCTTAAATCATTTTGAATTAAATTTTCTAAATTTTTAATTTTTTTAAATTCCACATTATAATAATAAAAATTTTAAAATAAGAAATCAAATTATTTGATAAATAAAAATTTAATAATAAACTTTTTTAAAATTAATTAAAATTAAATAAAATTATTTATAGAAACAAAATCTTATCTTTTTTAAAATTATAAAAAAATAAAATAAATTTAAATTAATAAGTTATTAATAATTTAAAATTAAAATTTAAAATTAAATAGAAACCCCAAGTCTTTTTCTAATTTTTGTCCCAGAAGCAGATCTAATCCAATAAAGTTTAGATCTTTTAACCTTTTTGGGCTTAGCAATAATTTCTAATTTTGAAATAGCAGGAGAATAAATTGGAAAAACCTTTTCAACGCCAACCCCCGAAATAATGCTACGTACTGTAAAAGTTGCTCCTGGTTCATTACCATGCTTTCTAGCAATAACAATACCCTCAAATGGAGATAGCGGTTCTTTATTTAGAGTAGAATAAACTCTAACTTTTATCCCTGTTTTAATTTGTGGAATTAATTTTTTATCAATCATATTATTTTTGAATAATTTCTTTTATTCTTGATATTAAATCTTCAATCGACGTTCTAACTTTAACATAATATTCTATTACACCAAAAGTTTTAGCTTTTTGGACATCTGTTTCTTGTCCCAAATTACTAATTACTACTACTGGAATTGAAGCATATTGCGGATCTTGTCTTAAATTTTCTAAAAATTCAAAACCGCTCATGTTTGGCATAATTAAATCCAATAAAATCAAATCTGGAATTTCTTGTTTTAAAAGATCTAAAGCTTCTTTGCCATCAAAAGCTTGAAAAACTTTTATGCCCTCTCTTTCTAGTCTACCCTTCAAAACTAATGATAAAAATTTATCATCTTCAATAATAAAAATCTTAGGCTGATTATCATTCATAATTATAATTTTAACATTCTATATTTTTTTTGACAATTTTTTTAAAAATAAAACTAAAAAAGTTTTTTAGTTGTCCCAAAACAAATGTTTAAAAATTTAAAATATCACTAATTATTGTTTACCCGACTAGTAAACTAATAATTAGCTAGTAGATTTATAAAAATCTACTATTTTAAATTTTTAACATTTGTTTATTTTAATTGTTCCACGCACAGCTTCCGCTACGCGTGCCTTGTTACGACTTACTCCGTGTCACCAAACTTACCCTAATCCCGTAAAAACGGGGCTTTAGGTAAGTCCGGCTCCCCTGAGTTGACGGGCGGTGAGTACAGGACCCGAGAACGTATTCACCGCGGCATGCTGATCCGCGATTACTAGCGATTCCGGCTTCATGAGGGCGAGTTGCAGCCCTCAATCTGAACTGAGGGATTGTTTAAGCGATTAGCTCCCCATTACTGGTTCGCAACGCGTTGTCAATCCCATTGTAACATGAGTGTAGCCCAGGGCGTCAAAGGGCCATGCGGATTTGACGTCATCCCCTCCTTCCTCCCCCGCTTTTAATCACTAAGTTATTCTTAATGATCAAAAGCGGGGGCAGTTTTGCCAGACACTTGTAACTGGCAATAGGGGTTGCGCTCGTTTCCCCAATTAAGGGAACGCCTCACGGCACGAGCTGACGACAACCATGCAGCACCTGTGCTTGCAGTCCTATTAAAAATAGGAGGTCCATCTTTTCAGACGGATTTCTACAAGCATTTCAAGCCCTGGTAAGGTTTTTCGTTTACCGTCGAATTAAACCTCATGTTCCACCGCTTGTGCGGGTCCCCGTCTATTCCTTTGAGTTTTAGCCTTGCGGCCGTACTTCCCAGGCGGCCCGCTTAACGCGTTAGCTTCGCCACTCCGAGGGTCGATACTCGAAATAGCTAGCGGGCATCGTTTAGGGCGTGGACTACAAGGGTATCTAATCCTTTTTGCTCCCCACGCTTTCGCGTCTCAGGGTCAGAAAGTCCCAGTGCCTTGCCTTCGCCTTTGGTGTTCCGCATGATATCAAAGGATTTCACCCCTACACCATGCGTTCCTAGCACCTCTAACTTCCTCTAGCTTTGCCGTATCTTATGCTGTCTTACCGTTGGGCAGTAAGATTTAACATAAGACGCGCAAAACCCCCTACACGCGCTTTACGCCCAATAAATCCGGATAACGCTTGAGGTCTACGTTTTACCGCGGGTGCTGGCACGTAGTTACCAACCTCTTTCCGCTAAGCGCTCAATTTAATTCTTATGAATTAAACTTGCATCTTAGCTACCGCAGTTTACACCCCGAAGGGCTTCATCCTGCACGCGGCGTCGCTCCGTCAGGCTTTCGCCCATTGCGGAATATTCTCGACTGCTGCCACCCGTAGGTGTACGGACCGTGTCTCAGTTCCGTCGTCGGGGGACAGGCTCTCACCCCCCCTACCCGTCATAGCCTTGGTAGGCCATTACCCTACCAACTAGCTGATGGGACCTAGGCCGCTCCTAAAGCGCTATATCTAAGATATAGCTTTCCTCAAAAAATTGAGATATCGGGTATTACCTCCGATTTCTCGGAGCTATCCCCGTCTTTAGGGTACGTTCCAAGGTATTACTGACTCGTTCGCCGCTATCCTAAGTAAAAATTAGGATCGCACGACTTGCATGCCTTATCCACGCCGCCAGCGTTCATCCTGGACCAGGATCAAATCCTCTTAAAAATTTGCCAAATTTAAAAATTTGGCAGATGCATATTTTATTTAGCCAAAAATATGCAAAAGGCGGGACAACTAAAAAACTTTTCTAGTTTTAAATTTTCAAAAATCTAAAATAAACAAAACGAATCCTTTTAAAGGATTCTCATTTATTATATTAAAACAATAAAACAAGTCAAGAGCCAAAATAAAAAATATTTAATTAAAATTTATATTAAATAAGTTATGTAAATTTTCTAAAATTTTAACATTCAAATCATTAAAATCTATATTTTTAATTTCAGCTAATTTTTTAACAACTTCAATTACATATAATGGCTCATTTCTTTTGCCTCTATATGGAACTGGCGCAACATATGGCGCATCTGTTTCAGATAAAATTCTATTTAAAGGAATAAACCTAATTACTTCATTATAATTTTTTGTAAAAGTAATTACTCCACCAAAAGTAAAATAAAAACCCAAATCTAATAATTGTCTTGCATCATCTTTTGAACCACTAAAAAAATGAACAATTCCTGAATAATTATTTAATAAATTTTTATTATTTTTTAAAACTTTAATTAAATCTGAATAAGCATTGCGACAATGAATCATTAATGGTTTTTTAATGTCAAAACTAAGTTTAATTTGTTTTTGAAATATATCAATTTGTTTAAATTTTTCATCATTATTTTCTAATCTAAAATAGTCTAAACCGCATTCTCCAATACCTAAAACTTTTGAATTTAAAGCCAAATTTCTATAAAATTCATAATCAAAATCATTTTCTCCCATAAAATCATTTTCTTCTAATTCATCAGGATCGTGAAATGATTTTTTAATATGAATTGGATGAAGACCAACTGTAGCATATATGTATAAAAATTTAGAATTTAAATTTGCATAATCATTAATTAAATTTAAAGCTTTTTGCGATGTTATTTTATTAGTACCAACATTAATTAAACCAATTTGATTTTTAAATGCTCTATCTAAAACATCTTTCCAATCATGAGCAAAAGCATTAAATTGAACATGAGTATGTGCATCAAAAAACTTAACCATAATAATTAAATTATTTTACTTTTGGAAATAAAATTTTTTGCCTTTTAGCTTTCATTATATTATTTTCTATTAAAATTGATTTTTGAATAATTTCTGATGTTTCGGGCATAAAAGGATAAATTAAATAACCAATATTATCTAATAACACAATTAAATTATAAATATTATCCTTATTGAAATCTTTCCATGGCTCTGTTTTATCAATAAATAAATCACCAAAAGCAATTAATGACCAAATTTCAGATAGGGCTTCTTTAAATAAATAATTTTCCATTTTTTGATAAATTAATTGCTTCGCTTGATCAATCTTAAACCTAAAATCATTAAAAATATTTTCATTAAAATTAAAATCTCCAATTTTTTCAGCTAAAGCTAAAACTCGAGAATAAAAATTTCCTAACCCATTAACTAATTTAGCATTATAAACTTCATCAAATTTTTCTAAACTAAAATCACCATCATCAAAAATGCCAATTTCTGATGCAAACCAAAAACGTAAAGCATCATTAGAATATTTTTTAATAATATCTTCTGGATAAATAACATTACCTATAGTTTTGCTAATTTTTTGACCATCAATTGTAATAAAACCATGAATAATAATTTGTTGTGATGGCAAAAGTCCAGCCGACAAAAGCATAGCTTGCCAAATAGCAGATTGTTGACGCAAATTATCCTTTCCAGCAATTTGAATACCAGGCCAAAAATCATTAAATTTTTTTAAATCATTTGGCCAGCCTAAAGTCGAAATATAATTAATTAAAGCATCAAACCAAACATACATTACATGATCATTATCATCTGGAACATCTATCCCCCATGGCATTTTTGATTTTAATCTTGAAATACTAAAATCTTGTAATCCTCCAGATACAAAATTTTTAATTTCGTTTAACCTAGCTAAAGGCAAAATAAAATCTTGATTTTCATACAATTTTAAAAGATTATTTTGATATTTAGAAAATCTAAAAAAATAATTTTCTTCTTCAAAAATTTCTAATTCTAAATTAGGATGCAATGGGCATTTATTGTTTTCTAATTCAGAATCAGTCTTTTCCATTTCGCATCCCACACAATATTTAGCTTTATATATTCCTTTATAAATATCTCCATTTTTTTTACATAAATTCCAAAAATATTTAGCAGATTCAATATGAAATTGATCAGTAGTTCTAATAAAATTAGTTACACTTAAATTTAAGTCTTTTATTAATTTTTTAAATTTTTCAGCTTGTTCATCTACATATTCTTGTGGATTTTTATTTTGAGAAATAGCAGTTCTATAAATTTTTAATCCATGTTCATCCGTTCCAGTATTAAAAATAACATCATAGCCTTGCTGCCTTTTAAATCTTGCAATAATATCAGCAAAAACAAATTCTAAAGAATGACCAATGTGCAAAGAAGCATTTACATAAGGCAAAGTTGTTGTAATATAAAATTTTTTCATAATTTAACCATCTAATTAATATTTTTTGATTTATCTAACCATTCTTCTAACATTTCTTGAATAACTACCAATAACGGTACAGAAATTAAAACTCCCAAAAAACCACCCAAACGACCACCAACCAATAAAGCAACAATAACAATTACTGGGTGAAGGTCAATGCTTTTTTTCATAAATAATGGCACCAAAAAATGATTTTCTAATTGTTGTAAAATAATAAATATAATTAAAGTATAAACGGCTAAAGAAACAGAGCTAGTTAATGCTGAAATTGTTGCTGCTCCGCCAGCAATAATAGGACCAACATAAGGAATAATTTCAAATAATCCGGCAAGTAAAGCTAAAAAGAAGTAATTTTTAACACCCAAAAAATATAAAGTTATGAAAACTAAAATAAACATTGTCAAACTTAAAAATATTTGAGCCCTAAACCAACGACTAATTCTAATTAAAGATTTATTATAAATTTTTAATGCTTTTTGCTCAATATTTTCTGGGAAAACAGCCAAAATAAAACGTTCAATGCCATTTTTAGTTATACATAAATAAAAAGAAATTATAATAATAGAAACAAAAAGAGTCGCATTTCCAATTAATCCTCCAAAAACCTCTAACGGCGAAGCCGCATCACTAAAAAATTGAGCAGATATTTTATCAATAAAATCACCAAATGAAGTTGGTTGTTTTAAGAAAATAGATGGTATAAATTTACTTAAACCATATTTTGATAAACTTTTATAAACTGTATTTATATCTATTAAAATTAAAGGAATTACTGTATATAAAATAATTATTATAATTAAAGCAATAACAATAAATACAAAAATAGTGCCCAAAACTCGTGGCAGTCCTCTCTTTTCTAAAAAATCAATAAAAAAATCTAACCCAGAAGAAATTACAATAGCCAAAAATAAAGCCAAAAATATATCACTAGCTAAATAAAAAATAAAAACAGATATTCCAAAAAATAATACTCTCCATAAACTTAACCATGAAATTTCAAAAAATTTTCTTTCCATTTTTAATCTTTTTTTAATAATATAATATAACGTTTTAAAACTAAAACAATTACGCTTTTAAACTTAAAATATTTTTAAAAATATCTTCCTTGTATGGGCCTATAATTGCTAAATTTAAAATAGAATCTTTAAAAATTAATCGAGCAATATTTCGAATATCTTCAGGTTGAACTTTTTTAATATTTTTAATAATTTCTTCAGGTTTATATATTTTTTTGGTTAATAATTCTTCTCCTCCATAGAAAAAAGCTAATTCATCTGAAGTTTCTAGGCCTAAAATAAAATTACCAATTAAATGATTCTTAGCTTTTTCAAGCTCATCTTGCGAAACTAATTCTTTAGTTAATTTTTTAAATTCATCTAAAATAGTTTTTATTACAATTTTGGTTTTATCATGATGAGAACCAACTGAAACAGCTAAAAAACCATGATCAATAAATAAATCTATGCCAGCTCTAACATAATAAGCTGCACCAAGCTCTTCTCTGATTTTTTTAAATAATCTAGAGCTCATTCCTCCTCCTAAAATATTTGATAAAACTTGTAAAATGTATTTTCTTTTGTCAAAAATATCAAATGTTCTAACTCCTAAAACTAAATGGTCTTGATCAGATTCTTTAAACTTAATTAAAGTTTGAGGTTTGTTTTGTTCCCAAATAGTTTTTGGTTTTAAAATTTTTTTCTTCTTTGGCAAATTACCAAAGATCTTTTCAATTTTTTTAGTAACTAATTTTTGATTAAAATTACCAGCTACTACTATAACAGTTTTAGAAGAAATATAATGTTTGAATCTGTAATCAATAAAATCTTTTTTTTGCAATTTTTGAATAATTTCCTTTTGCCCAGCAATATCCCACCCAGCTGGTTGATCACCATAAAGTAATTGCATAAATAAATCTTGGACTCGACGCATTGGTATATCTTCATACATATTAATTTCTTCAATAATTACTCCTTTTTCTTTTTCTATTTCTTTTTCATCAAAAATAGGATTTAAGTAAAGATCAGAAACAATATCAATTGCTTCATTAATCTTATTATTTTGAACCTTAGCCCAATAACCAGTATATTCTTGCGAAGTAAAAGCATTATATTCTGCGCCTAAGCTATCAAGCTCTTCAGCAATAATTCCAGGATTTGGCCTATTTTTAGTTCCCTTAAAACACATATGCTCTAAAAAGTGAGAAATGCCATTAATTTCTTTTGTTTCATATTCTGAACCAGCCTCTACTAAAATCAAAATAGTTGTTGCTAAACTGTTTGACTGAGGAACTAAAATTAATCTTAAACCATTTGAAAAAATTACTTTTTTATAAGAACTCATAATTTAATAATAACAAAAAAATATGAAATTACAAAAAATATTAAAAAATTAATAGAAATATTTAAAAATTAATAGAAACTTGTTTAAGTTTAAATGGCTTTAACAATTCATAAAATTCTTCTTGTTCTAAGGTTTCTTTTTCCATTAAAACTTGAGCAATTTTATCTAATATTTTTTTATTTTTCTTTATAATAGAAATAGTTAAGTTGTAAACATGATCAATTATTCTTTTAACTTCTTCATCTATTTTTTTAGCTGTTTCTTCAGAATAATTTTTTTCAGTTGCTATTTCTCTGCCCAAAAATATTAATTCTTCTGTCTCGCCAAAAGTAATTGGACCCAAATTACTCATTCCATATCTTGTTACCAATTTTCTAGTTAAATCAGTTGCTTCTTTTAAATCATTTGAAGCTCCAGTAGAAATATCTTCAAAAACAATTTTTTCAGCAGCATATCCACCAAGCATCATAGCTAAATCAGCTAAAAATTGTTTTCTAGTTTTAAGTCTTCTTTCTTCAATTGGCAATTTCATTGTATATCCACCAGCGAAACCACGACTAATAATTGAAACCTTATGAACTGGATCAGATTCTTTTATTGCTGCTGCAACCAAAGCATGACCTCCTTCGTGATAAGCTGTAATTTCTTTTTCTTTTTGAGAAATTGATTTATTTTTTCGCTCTGGTCCTAAAATAACTTTTTCAATTGCTTCAAATAATTCATTTTGACTAATTTTAGTTTTATTTTTTCTAGCAGCTAAAATTGCAGCTTCATTAATCAAATTAGCTAAATCTGCCCCGGAAAAACCAGGAGTGCGAACCGCTACTTTTTTCAAATCAACATCCGGTTCTAATTGTTTATTTCTAGCATGAATTTTTAAAATTTCTTCTCGATCATTAATATCTGGTAAATCCAAAATTATTCTTCTATCAAATCTTCCAGGACGGAGCAAAGCAGGATCTAAAACATCTGGCCTATTTGTTGCTGCCAAAACTATTAATTGAGTATTCCTATCAAAACCATCTAATTCTACTAAAATTTGATTTAAAGTTTGTTCTCGTTCGTCGTTTCCACCCCCCAATCCAGCTCCACGTTGCCTACCAACCGCATCAATTTCATCTATAAACAAAATTGATGGTGCGGCACTTTTAGCAGTTTGAAAAGCATCTCTGATTCTCGCAGCGCCAACGCCCACAAACATTTCAACAAACTCTGAAGCAGAAACATGGAAAAAAGGAACATTGCTTTCTCCAGCCACAGCCTTAGCTAAAAGAGTTTTTCCAGTTCCTGGATGACCAACCAATAAAACTCCACGAGGAATACGTGCTCCAATATCTAAATATTTTTTAGGACTTTTCAAAAAATCAACAATTTCAGTTAATTCTTCTTTAGCTTCTTTTAAGCCAGCTACATCTTTAAAAGTTATTCTTTCATGAAATTTTGGAGAAAACAATCTAATGTTGGATCTTCCAAAAGTAAAAGCTTGATTAATTCCACTTTTAGCTTGCCTGAATGTAAACCAGAAAAAAAGCATAATTAAAAGCAGAGGCAAGATTGTTGGAATTAAAACTCCGGCCCAAAACCTTAAACCACTTTCATTTTGAACAACAATATCTACTTTTTGTAAAGCATCTTCTTTTGTTCCAAGATTTTTTAATGTTTCAATAATTCCAGATTCATTTTCTTTTTGAGCAATAGCTTTTTTATCATCATTTAACAAAATGTTTAATTGACTTCCAGAAATAATAATTTTTTTAACTTCATTATTGTTAATCTTTTGAGCTAGCTGATTTAAGCTTAAATCAATAATCTCATTATTTTTTGTCATAAAAAAAGAAAAAAATAATGAAATAGAAATAAAAATTGAAATAATTAAAAATAAATTTTTATAAAAATTTTTCATATTTTTATAATTATAATGAATATAAAATTAAAGTCAAAATTGTTTATTTTTAAATTTTAAAAATGCTATTAAATAAAAAATTAGAATTAAAGAATAATTTAAAAACATAAACCAAGGAACCCCCCAAGAAATACCACCAAACTTAAAATCAGAAATTGGCCATAAAAAAGGAGTTGGATAAAATCTATAAGAATGAGTAGGTATATCAATTAAAATATGTAATGGCCAACCAAATAAAGCAAAATAAATTTTTTTCTTAATTAAATAAACAATCAAAAATATAATTCCAAAAATAATTAAGCTATGACTAATATTATAAAGATTATGAGTAAAATTAAAAATAAATAAAGAATCTTTATTTATTGGCTCTATGTCTTCTGGTTTTAAATTAATACGATTAATTATTGACCAAAAAAATATTGGCGTAAAAGCAAAAAAATCTGGAAAAACTCCCCAAAAAATAGACCAAAATTTAGAAATATTAATTTCTTTTTTATGTATAGTATAACCATGAACTAAATTTGTCCAAAGAGCATGAGCAAAAATATCCATATTAATTATTTTTATTAAGATGACCACCTATTACTAAAGCCAAAGAAATAATTACTAAATTTTTAATAATATATTGTCCTTCTAAAGTTGGAATTAAAAATCCAGACCAAGTAATATCATATAAAAAAACTAATGGCAAAAAAGTTGTTATCATGTGCAAAAATAATAAAAAAATAGCAATTCTTTCAAAATTTGGCAAAATAAAAAATAATCCAATAATCATTTCAAATATTCCAAAAAAAACTAAGAAATAATTAAAGTTTATAAAATTAATTGTTTTTTGAGCCAATAATTCAACTAATGGAGTTGCTGGACTTAAATTTAAAACTTTAAGTAACCCAAAATAAAAAAATACTATAAATAAAGATATTCTACTTAACGGCCTCCAAATTCTGTAAAATAAATCAATTAAAAAAATATCGAACTTTCTAAACATTGTATAAAATAAATTTAAAAATTTAAACAAATAAGAATCCGACTAATCAACCTTATTAAAATTTTATTAAATTTTAATAATTATTTATTATATATTTTTTATATTTTTTAGCAAAATATTTAAAATTAAAATTTAAAAATAAAAATGTTTTAAATTTCTGAAGTATTTCTTGGCAAAAATAAATCAACTATCCAATCAATTAAGGTTTTAATTTTGTTTCTTAATAATATAATTTTTGAAACATAAACCAATCTCCATAAAATCCAAGCTAAAATTCCACTTACTATTAAATTATGGATTTCGCCAACTGCAAAAAGTTTGCCCAAAGGAATTAAATAACCTTTGAGCTTAAATTCAAATTTAATTAAATTATTTTTTAAAATTAAATTTTTAATATTCAAAGCAACAATTTTAGCCTCGGCTACTGCAGCCTGAGCTAATTGAGGCACCGCCACACCATCTTTATTTTGAATATAAGCATAATCTCCAATAGCAAAAACTTCTGGATAATTATTAATCTGCAAAAATTCATTTACTAAAATTCTATTATTTTTAAAATTAATCTTTCCTATTATTCTTACGTCAGCTGGTCTTACTCCAGCAGTCCAAATAACTGTTTGAGTCAAAATTTTTTGATTATCATCTAAAACAATAAATTCTTTACTAACTTCTTTAATCGATTTATTTAATAAAACTTTAATGCCCAAATCAAATATTCTTTGAAAAACTTTTTTCCTTAAAATTGGATTAAAATTTGAAACCAGCTCATTATTTTTCTCAATAATAAAAATATTAACATTTTTAATTAAATCTAATGGATACATTTTTTTAAACGTATTAAAAAATAAATTATGAATCTCTGCTGCTAATTCTACTCCAGTTGGACCACCCCCAACAATAACAAAATTTAATAAAGAATTTAAATTATTATTTTTTTCTATTAAAAAAGATGCTCTTTCAAAAATATTTATTAAATGTTTTTTAAGCTTATTAGCATCATCAATTGATTTTAATGTAAAAGCATATTTTTCTGCTCCTACTATATCATAAAAATTAGGAACAGAACCCAAAGAAATAACCAAATAATCATAATTAATTTCCCCACATTCTAAAATAATATTTTTATTATCTAAATCAATTTCCAAAATTTTACTATGAATAAATTTAAAATTTTTATAATTAAAAATCTCTCTAATTGGCTCAATAATATCTCTTAAAGAAACTCCACCAGTTGCAGCTTCGCCTAATAATGGCGTAAATAAAAAATAATTCCTGCTATCAATTAAAATAATTTCTGTATTAAAATCATTTTTAAAATATTTAAATAAATTTTTAACAGTAAAAATACCTCCAAAACCTCCACCTAAAATTAAAATTTTACGCATATTTCAAAAAT
>JANWZH010000029.1 GCA_025054755.1 Patescibacteria group bacterium | reverse complement strand
ATTCTAAAAAATCAAAATGGTGAGGGGCGTGAGCATCAGAGTTAATAGCTAGCCTTACTCCAAAATCAACGCTTTTTCTAATAAGTTCATCGTTTAAATCTAATCTATCAGGATAAGCATCAATTTCTAAAATTTTATTTAATTTCTTAGCAGTTTTAATTACTTGTTCCCAATCAACTTCTATTGATTCTCTTTTTTGAAGAATACGGCAAGTAGGATGAAATAAAATAGAAACATAAGGATTAGAAATAGCTTTTAATATTCGTTTAGTTTGTTCAAATTTACCTAAATTAAAATGAGAATGAATTGATACGCCGACTATATCAAGTTTTTTTAAAATTTCATTTGGCAAGTCTAAACTGCCATCAACTAAAATATCGCACTCTGTCCCTTTTAAGATTTTAAAATTAACTCCACGATTTTTAAATTTTAAATTTAATTTATCAATTTCTTGCCACTGTTTTTGAATTCTCTTTTCATCTAAACCGCCAGCAATTGCCAACCTTTTAGTATGATCAGTAATTGCTATATATCTTAATCCAATCCGCTGAGCATATTCAGCCATCTCCTCAATTGAGGCTGAACCATCTGTCCAATTAGTCTGAACCTGTAAATCTCCCAAAATTTCTCCATAATTTATCAGTTTTGGTAATTTATATTGTTGAGCTAATTCTATTTCTCCATTATTTTCACGCATCTCTGGAGGAATATATTCCATTTTCAAAGCTTCATATATTTCTTCTTCCAGGCGACCAGCAATCTGT
>JANWZH010000028.1 GCA_025054755.1 Patescibacteria group bacterium | reverse complement strand
AGAATTTCATATGCTGAACAATGACATTCTTTTTCTTCATCACCATAAAATCCACAGGGACACGGATTCATTGCTGCTACTAATGAAAAATTGGCCGGGAAAACCAATGTGTTTTTTGCTCTAGCAATATGAACTAGACCACTTTCAAGGGGTTGACGTAGGGCTTCTAAAATATTTCTTGGAAATTCTGGCAATTCATCTAAAAAAAGTATTCCGCCGTGAGCTAGACTTATTTCTCCTGGCTTTGGACTTTGTCCACCTCCAATAATTGAAACTAATGATGAAGTGTGATGGGGAGAACGATACGGTCTCTGGTTTATAAGTCCTTCGCTTGTTAAGCCAGCAGCACTCCATATTTTTGTTATTTCTATTGATTCTTCAAAGTTTAAATCTGGAAGAATTCCTATTAAAGCTTTAGCCAAAAGACTTTTTCCTACTCCTGGTGGACCAATCATTAACATATTATGGCCTCCGGCAGCGGAAATCATTAAGGCTCGTTTAGCTTTTTCTTGGCCACAAATTTCTGAAAAATCTGGAATGTCGGTTATATTATAATTTTTAGGTTTAAATTTTTGGAAATCTATTATTTTTCTATTTTCTAGAAAAAGAATGGCATCTTCTAATGTTTCTAGTGGTATTACTTTTATATTAGAGATAGCTGATGCCTCATTTGCATTTTCTTTTGGTAGAAATAAATATTTAAAACCCAAAAATTGAGCAACTTCAGCAATATTTAATGCTCCATTAATTTTTCTTAGTCTTCCGTCCAAAGATAATTCGCCGACAAATATTTTGTCTTCCGCATTA
>JANWZH010000027.1 GCA_025054755.1 Patescibacteria group bacterium | reverse complement strand
TAGAGTAGAAAATCTTATTTGAGATTTTTTACTGGTAGGCGAGCATCTCTTACGCGTCGAAGGTTTATCCGTGAGGAAAACTGGAGCGTAAGGGAGAGAGAATGCCGGCATGAGTAACCACAATCCTGATGAGATGTCAGGACGCCGAAAGACCAAGGTTTCCTTGGCAATGGAAATCAGCCAAGGGTTAGGCAGGGCCTAAGGTATAGCCGAAAGGCGAAGCCGATGGACAGCTGGTTAATATTCCAGCCCTACCTTGTTCCACCGACGGGGGGACGAAGGAAATAAGAAGGAGGGAGTTATTGGTTTCTCCTTTTCTTTTCTAGATGTGATAAGGAGGAAAATCCCCTTATCATAAACATCGCAAAAGAAAAAATTCCGATTATCGGAAAATTCCTTCGAAGAGCCTTCCGGGAAAAGCCTCTAAGGGTTAAAGAACAAGGTACCTGTACCGGAAAACTGACACAGGTGGTCGAGGCGAGAAGCCTAAGGCGAACGAGTAAGGCCTCCTCAAGGAACTCGGCAAAAAAGCGGGCGTAACTTCGGGATAAGCCCTGCCAATTCTGGATTATCGAAAGATAATCTAGGGTTGGCCGCAGCGAACGATTCCCTGGCGACTGTTTATCAAAAACACAGCTCCCTGCTCAACTCGTAAGAGGAAGTATAGGGGGTGACGCCTGACCAATGCCGGGATGTTAAAGATTCGGGGTCATTTTATCTTCAAGGTAAAATGGCTCACGGATCTAAGCACCGGTCAATGTCGGCCCTAACCCTGAGGGTCCAAAGGTAGCGCAATTCCTTTCCGGGTAAGTTCCGGAGCGCATGAAAGGCGTAACGACTGGGGAACTGTCTCGAGGAGGTGCTCGGTGAAAATGCACTCCCCGTGAAGATGCGGGGTACTGGCGGCGGGACGGAAAGACCCTAGGAGCTTTACTGGACTTACCCATTGGCTTTGGTTTGTAGGTGCACAGCGTAGTGGGGAGGCGATGAAATTCTGCTTTAGGGCAGAATGGAGCCGTCAATGGAACACCCACCATCTACAAGCTGAAGTCTAATTCTGAGAAGAACTCAGAAGACAGTGGGTGAGGGCCAGTTTCACTGGGGCGGTGGCCTCC
>JANWZH010000026.1 GCA_025054755.1 Patescibacteria group bacterium | reverse complement strand
TTGAATAAGTATTTACATAAGAAAACAAAGAATAAGCAAAAACTAATGCAACTAATGATAAAATTATAAATAAAATACTTTTTATTTTTTCATAGTTCATTTTTTTATTATTATAAAACGACTTATTATAATGATAAACTATATATAAAATTTAGCAAGAGGACAATTTTTATGATTATGAGGTCTTGATGGACAATACTTACGACCATAATCAATTAACCAATAAGTTATATTAAACCAATATTTTTTAGGAATAATTTCCATTAAATCCTTTTCAATTTTATTTGGATCAATATTTTTGGTTAATCCTAAAAGCCTAGATAATCTTTTAACGTGTGTATCAACTGCAATACCTAAAACAATACCATAAGCATTACCTAAAATAACATTTGCTGTTTTACGTCCTACACCGGGTAATGTTAAAATTTCTTCCATCGTTTTTGGTATTTGGCCATTAAATTTTTCTTTAATTATCTTAGCAGCATTTAAAATATTTTTAGCTTTATTTTTATAAAAGCCAGTTGATTTAATATCTTTTTCAAATTCTTTTAAATCGGCCTTAACATAATCATTTAATGTTTTATATTTTTTAAACAATTTTTCTGTAACTTCATTTACTTTTTTGTCAGTACATTGAGCTGATAAAACAACTGCTACAAAAAGCTCCCAATTATTAGAATAATTTAAAGCAATTTTAGGATTTGGAAATAATTTTTTTAAAATTTTAATAATTTCTAAAACTTTCTTTTTTAATTTAATTTTATTGTCGAACATATTAATTAAGTTTTAATCCATTTAATAATTTCTTGAATTAAATCTGGCTCATTTTCTTTATTTGCAAAAAACATATCAGTTCCATGACCAGCTGCCTCATAAATAATTAATTTTTTATTTGTATCTTTAGGAATATTTTCAAAAATTATTTGACAATCATTAGCATTGCTTAAACCATTGCCATAAACATCATCTAAAGAAGAAGCAATTAATATATTATGAGAAGAATTAAAGTTTGTAATAAATTCTAAAGGCTTAATTCCTCGATAATTTAATCCCGGGGACAAACAAAAAACTTTTTTAATTTTAGAATGCATTGAAGCATATTGTAAAGCTAAATTAGCGCCAATCGAAGCTCCGCCTAAAACAATATTTTCTAAATCAATGCCTAAAAATTTTAAAAAATCAATTCCAGCCTGAATATCTAAAATACTTTTTTGATGTTCTTCGTCTGAAAAATTTTTATATCCTTCTGGCCCTCCAATTGATTCGCCATGGCCCCTTAAATCAATAGCCAAAACTTTAAAACCTTCATCTTCTAATTTAATTGCTAAATCCCACCAAGATTTTCTATCTTTAGGCATCATATGCAAAAGTAAAACACCTCTTTTTTCAATAGATAAATCATAATAATCTCCAACAATATCTAAACCATCTTCAGTTTTTAAAACTACTTTTTCCATATTTATAATTTTTATCCTTTAATTACACCTATTGGTTTTAATTTTACAATTTTTTTAGCAATATTCAAATTATGAATCACATCTATTACACTGTTAATATCTTTATAAGCTTCTGGCGCTTCTTCAGCTAATCCTAAAATAGAACCAGCTTGAATAGCTATTCCTTTTTGTTCTAATTCTCTTTTCAATGCTAATCCACGAATTTGTTTTTTGGCTTGAGTGCGCGACATTCTTCGTCCTGCACCATGACAAGTCGAACCAAAAGAAATATCAAAAGATTTTTCTTGGCCAACTAAAACATAAGATGCCGTTCCCATACTCCCTGGGATTAATACTGGTTGATTTGGAAAAGCACGAGTTGCTCCTTTGCGATGGACAACTATTTTTTTATTTACTCCAGAAATATTATATTCTTCAATTTTAGCAATATTATGAGCTACATCATATAAAATATCTAATTTTTGTTGTTTTTTGCCAAAAACATTTTTCCAGGCCTTTCTAACTTCCCATGTAATTAATTGTCTATTAGCCCATGCAAAATTTGCTCCAGCCGACATTGCAAAAAAATAATTTTGTCCTTCTTTTGATAAAAAAGGTGCACAAGCCAATTCTTTATCTGGCAAATTAATTTTGTATTTATTTAAAATTTCTAAAAAATAACGAATGTAGTCAGTAGCAATTTGATGACCCAATCCACGGGAACCAGTATGAATTAAAACGCAAATTTGATTCTTAAATAATCCTAATTTTGATGCAATATTTTCATCAAAAACTTCAACCACTTTATCAATTTCAACAAAATGATTACCCGCTCCAATTGTTCCTAATTGATCTTTGCCTCTATCTTTAGCAAGTTTTGAAACATAGTCTGGATTAGCCTCTGTCAAACATCCTTGTGATTCAATAAAATTAATATCTTCGTTTTCTCCATATCCCATTTCAATTATTCTTTTAGCTCCATATTTTAAAATTTTATCTAATTCTAAATAACTTAAATCTAATCTGCCTCCACACCCTACTCCAGAAGGAACTTGTTTATATATTTCTTCTGTTAATTTTTTAATATAATTTTTAATTTCATCATAGCTTAAATTTGATTTCAAAAGTCTAACACCACAGTTTATATCATAACCTATCCCTCCTGGAGAAATTATTCCAGAATGGATATCAAAACCAGCTACTCCGCCAACTGGAAATCCATAACCTTCATGTGCATCGGGCATAGCAATAGCATATTTTTGTATACCAGGTAGAGTTGCTACATTAATTAATTGATTCAAAGTATTATCGTTTATAATTTCATTAATCATATTTTGAGATATAAAAATTCTAGCTGGAACACGCATATCCTTTCTAAAATCTTGGCTAATTTCCCAAA
>JANWZH010000025.1 GCA_025054755.1 Patescibacteria group bacterium | reverse complement strand
TTTTTTTTAATTTTATTAAAAGCATATTATATAATATCATAATACAAAATTATATTTTAGCGTAAAATTTGTTTTATTATTTTTTTTGTTTCTTTAGGATTTTCAACTTGAATAGCTAAAATTTTTGTTTTTTTCGCTGGATAATCATTCCCTCCTTTAAAAAGAGTATCACCTATAAAAACCATTTTAGATATTTTAGTGTTTAATTGTTTTGAAATTTGTATTATCCCATAAGCTTTATCTATATTTTTATAAGTAATGTCAATAGAAGTTAGACCGCCAATTTTTACTTCAAATTCTGGTAATAATTTTTGCAAAAATTTAGCCATTTTAATTCTTAGTTTATTATTTTTTTTGTACCAATTTTGTTTTAGTTTTAAACCGTCTTTATTCATTTTTTTAATTACATTTTGACCTAAAGCTGAAAAAGTTATTTGTGATTTTCTATTTTCAATTATTGGCCCATAAGTTTTGGGCGGATTTTTATAATTTAATTTTTTAAATGTTTCTTTAAAGGCATTCAATATTTTTTTAATTTCTATTTTTTTTAGTTTTAATTCATAAATTTTTATCCATTTATTCTTTTTAAATTTATAAAAAGCAGTAGAGTTTGTTGGAAATAAAAATAAATTTTTTAAATTTTTATTTGGGCATTTTAAATATTTTAAAAATTGTTCCTTGAATTGTTTAAAAGATCCTCCACCAATTATAGCAACTTTTTTTTGTTGTAATAATTCGCATAATAAATTAGACATTTCTTGGTCTAAACTAGCTTTGCTTTCAGTAAGTGTTCCATCTAAATCAAAAATAATAACATCTTTATTTTTAAGTTTTAAAATAGATTTAGGGCTTTTCATTCATTTGTTATTTATGTTTGAATTTTATCTTAAAATATAACAAAATAAAAGAGATGCCAAAAAGTTTAAACAATAAAAACAATAAAAATAATAAGAATTTTCAAAAAGAAATTCGCCATCGTCTTCATCCTGATACTAAAAAAAGTATTGCGGCTATAATTTTTTTAGCTATTGCTGTTATTTTAATTCTAGCTGAATTTAAAAAAGCTGGTCCTGCTGGAGAATTTTTATATAAAATTTTTAGCTTTCTTTTTGGTGTGGGATATTTTATTCTGCCATTAACTTTATTTGGTTTAGCAATAATTTTTTTAATTTCTGATAGGCCAAAATTTATTGGAATTACAATTTTAGGCGCAGTACTTTTTGTTTTATCTTTTTTAGGATTAATAGATTTATTTTATCCTAAAAATGGTGGGGTTTTGGGATTAGTTTTTGGTTATTTTAATGTGCCGTTTGGGGAAATTGCAGCAGCAATTATTAATTTATGTATTTTAATTATTTCTTTATTAATTGTTTTTAATTTTCCAATTAAAATTCGTAAATTTAACAAGGATGAAACAAAGCCGATTGAAATTATATTAAATGATAAAGTTATTTCTGATAAAAATAATGCAATTAATCAAAATAAAGAAGAAAGTGAAAATGAAAAAAACGAAGAAGATGATGAAAAAAATAAAAAAGAATTAAATTTAAAAGAAATAAAAATACCAGTTATTTCAAAGTTTCAAAAAATTCCGCAAAATAAATTTAAAAATTATGCTCCTCCGCCATTAGATTTATTGAAATCTTCATCTGAAAAACCAACAACTGGTGATTTGCGAGCCAATGCTAATATTATCAAAAGAACATTGGAAAGTTTTGGTATTCCAGTTGAAATGGGTGAAATAAATATTGGGCCAAAAGTTACTCGTTACACCTTAAAGCCAGCTGAAGGAGTAAAATTATCAAGAATTACAGCTTTAAACCAAGATTTAGCCTTAGCTTTAGCTGCTCATCCAATTAGAATAGAAGCTCCAATACCTGGTAAATCATTGGTTGGGATTGAGGTTCCTAATAAATCATCAGCTATTGTTAGATTGGGCAATCTAATGGTTTATCCAGAATTTCAAAAATCTGGAAATTTAGTTTTTGTTTTGGGAAGAGATGTTTCAGGAGAACCAGTTTTTCCAAATTTAGAAAAAATGCCTCATCTTTTAATTGCTGGTGCAACCGGATCTGGGAAATCTGTAGCTATACACGCTATTTTAACCTCTTTTTTATATAAAAATTCTCCTGATACTTTAAAATTAATATTAATTGATCCAAAAAGAGTTGAATTAAGTTTATATGAAGGATTACCTCATCTAATTTCAAATGTAGTTACTGATACTAAAAAAGCAGTTAGTGTTTTTAGGTGGGCAATTAGCGAAATGGATCGTCGTTATCAATTATTAGAAGAATCGGGAAGCCGTGATATTAAAAGTTATAATTCTCAAAATAAAGATAATACTTTACCTTATTTAGTTATTGTAGTTGATGAATTAGCTGATTTGATGGCCAGTTTTGGAAGAGAAGTTGAAGGATTTATTGTTCGTTTAGCCCAAATGGCTAGAGCTACTGGAATTCATTTAATTTTATCAACTCAAAGACCTTCAGTTGATGTTTTAACTGGCTTAATTAAAGCAAATATTACAGCGCGTATTGCCCTACAAGTCGCTAGTCAAATTGATTCTAGAACTATTTTAGATATGGCTGGTGCAGAAAAATTATTAGGTGGAGGAGATTTACTTTTTGTTTCTGGAGAACTTTCTAAACCAAAGCGTATTCAGGGCGCTTATATTTCAGAAGAAGAAACTAAAAAAGTAGTTGATTTTATTATTTCCAATAATAAAGATATTGAAAATGAAGAAGAAAAAAATATTAATTTTGATTCTAGATCTAATTTAAATAATCAATCAATTAATTTTGATGATTTTCAGACTAATGATAATGATGATGAGCTTTACGAAGAAGCTGTTCGGGTAGTAGTTCAAGCTAAAAAAGCTTCAGCATCTTTACTGCAACGTAGATTAAAAGTAGGATATGCTCGAGCAGCTAGACTATTAGATATTATGGAAGAAAATGGTATTATTGGACCAGCAGATGGAGCAAAACCAAGAGAAGTTTATATAGATAAAATAAATATTGAATAAAATGAATTACGAAGATAAAAATTTTAAAATTTTTTTAGAAGAAAAATTAAAAGAAAAAGGATTAAACTTGAAACGTTTATCTGAAATTTCAGGCATTAGTTTAAATCATTTAGAAGATTTAATTAATGAAAATTTTTATAATTTACCAGCTGCTCCTTATATAAGGGGATATTTATTTAAAATTGGAAAAATTTTGGGATTTAATGGTGAAGAATGGTGGGAATATTTTAAAAATAAAAAAGAATTAAAAAGTTCTGGGGAAAATGATGAATTCCCTCAAAATAGATTTGTATCAGTTAAGCTTACAAAATATATTTTATCTGGTTTAATTTTTTTATTAATTTTAATTTATATTTTTTTTAGATTTAATGCTATTTTAGGAAAACCGGTTATTAAATTAAATTTGCCAGAATCAATATTAAATGTTGATCAAAAAAATTTTATAATTGAAGGCAAAATTGAAAATGCGGATAAACTTTTTGTAAATGGAGAAGAAATAAATTTTAACCAAAATGGAGAATTTAATAAAGAATTAATTTTAGAGCCAGGAATCAATAATATTGAAATTAGAATTCAAAAATTATTAAGACCAGAAGTAAAAATTTTGAGACAAATTTTTTATGAAGAAAGACAAAATAATACAAATAACACAACTACGATTAATAATTTATTAATGCCAATTAATAATTCTACCAGCACTAATAATTAATTTTT
>JANWZH010000024.1 GCA_025054755.1 Patescibacteria group bacterium | reverse complement strand
TGATTATTTTATAGATATAGTCTTTTTCGTTTATGATATTAATTATAAATTGAGGCTTAATCTTATTTTTTTTAAAAAATTCTTCTAATAAAAATTTAAAGGACTCTTTTGTTTCATAATTATTAATGTTTTCTATTAAATTTTTTATTAATATTATTTCGGCGCCTAAAATATTTTTTTGACCATTTTTTTCTTTGTAGGCTAATAAATAAATTTTTTGATTATTGATTTGAGTTATTAAAATATCTTTTTTTTGCATTAAATTATCCCAAAAATTTTTAATTTTTAAGATAAAATTATTTTTTTGTTGTTTTAAAATAAACATTTAATTATTAATTATTATTGTCGAACCGGGTTTTATTTCCCACGTACCTCCTGGGCCAGAACTAAAACTTTGTTCTGGCAAACCTTCATCATACCATATTTGAGCATTAGAATTTAATATTAATTTTTTAGCAGTGATAGCAACTGGGTGCGAGTTTGAGTTAACTTGAAGTATTCCGTTTCTAGCATAAAAAACACCACCAGAGGCATTACCATTTAATTCTATTGCTAAATCATTGGATTTATCGCTTACAAAAAGCAAATAACCAGCATTTTCTTTTGTATATTTTAATTGAATATATAAAGCAGCCACGTCCACGCTGTCTTGAGTGCCAGATTTTATTTCTTTTAATCTTACTCTTAAATTATTAATACTGTTTTTGTTTAGGGGATTATTAAAATTAAAAGTAATACTTTTCCATTGATAATTAGTTGTTAAAGATAAATTTTGTTCATTATAACCATTATTATTAATTATTAAATCAACTCCTAATAAGTCTCCAGAGTTTGAGGCATTATTTTTTGCATATACCCAAACAATCGCTTGTGTGATTGAAGTTGCGTTGCTTAAATCTTCTATTTGAAATTCAGCAATTTGATTGTTTTGTGAGCTTGAAATGTATTTTGTTGTGTTTGGTACTGTTGGTTGCCTAACTCCTTTATTAATAGCTTTCCAACCATAGGAAGAGCCGTAGATATTCCATTGATTGTTGTAGTCTTCGTTTGGAGATAAATTGGTTTGACTTTCTGTTCTTAAAATTAACGCATTATTATTTATTGAAATTTTATCTTCAGCCAAAATAATCGTTCCATCAGTATCAAAAGAATCATCAATTTTGATTGTGGAATTAGAATTTAGTTCTACTCTGCCAGTAACATAAATTGGTCCCGTAACAATTAAAGAAGCATTAGTATTTAATGTTAAATTTCCATTTATTCTTTTTGGTCCCAAATAATTTATTCCGCTATTATAAGAAATATTTCCATTAATTATTCCTCCGGATTCTGCTTGAGCTATCCAATAATTTTTATCAAAATCTGGCAAAGGAACAGGAGTAATTCCTGTTTTAACTTGTCTTCTTGAACAATTTATTGGAGTAATTGTCCCAACAGCAAAAGCATCGCCATCTATGTAGCTATTTGAATAACAATTAATGTTTCCAGAAGAATAAACATTCCCAAATATAATAGCATTAGAATTTAGTTCTATCCCTCCTGTTCCAGCTTGAGCGCCATATTTAAAAGAGGATACCCCAGGAGATTTTGTTATTATTGTTTTTAGTGTAGTTTTGCTTTTATAATTGTTTTTGTTCGGAAAATATCCGGTTGATTGAATTATTTTTTCAGACACATTATCAGTTATTATTTGAACTTCAAAGGTTCCATCATTTAAACTTATTTCTTGATTAGTCCCAGACCAATTTAGATTTTCTTTAATTTTAAAAATAGCATAATTTAATCCTGACTCAGCTAGATAATATGATTTATTTTTTAAATTTTCTTTATAAGATAAAATATTATTTAATCCGCTAGAATTAAAATAAGTTATAATAAGGATTAAATAAATTATTAAGATCAAAAGTATTAATCCTAAAAAAATTTGTCCTTTATTATTTTTTATTATATTTATCATTTATTTAATTTTACCGCAATATAACTTGCTTCTTCTAATTCTTTATTTGAAAAATTATTAGATGTTTTTAAATATATTTTAATAATTGAAGCATCTTTAGGATTAGTTGTATTATATTCAAAATTAATTTCTTTTACTATATTATTAATTAAAATTTCATAATTTTTTCTGTTTGAAAAAGAAGATGGTATTATTTTCTGATAAAGTTTTATAGGATTAGAAGAAGTGGTATAAAAAATTATTAAATCATAATTTCCACTAATAATGTTGTTATTATTATCTATACTTCTTGTTTGTAAAATTAAATTGCGGCTATCTGTTACATAATTTATGCCATTAATTGTAGTTGAATTTACAATATTTTGGGCTTGTAAAATGCTTTGTTTTAGAGCAATCAAAGTATCGGAGTGATTTTTTTTAATAATAGATTTAGCTACAGAATTTGGAGTTATGGTTTGATAATCTTTATACAAATTTAATAAAACAGTTATACTAATACTTAAAATAGTAATTAAAAAAACAGATAAAACTGTTTCAATAATAGAAAAACTTTTTTTATTTTGAAATATTTTTAAAAAAATATTCATGGGTATTATTTTAAAAATAAATAATTAATTTCATAGGTTGAGGTTTGATTGTCTTTCCATATTATTTGAATTTTTATTTGTTTTAAAGTTTGATTAGTTCCAGTTTGATAATTTTCTACATAAATTATTCCTGTTCCTTGATTTAATTTTGATAAGTCAGGATGATTAAAATTGATACTGCCTTCATTTGGTAAATTGTTAAATTTTAAATTTTTTAATTCTTCTAATTGGGAAGAAGCAATCCGACTTGCAACGTTAATATTTTGATTTTTTTTATTTATTAGCTCAAAATTCCAAATAGGTATTATAATCGCTAATATAATAGTTAAAAGACTAATCGATATTAATATTTCGATTAAAGAAAATGCTTTGTTTTTTTTAAAATTAATTTTGAACCATTTGAACCGATGCATAAATTAATTGTACAGTAGCTACAGCAATAAATCCAACAATAATTGCTAAGATAATCATTAAAATTGGTTCTATAATTTTGGATAAATTGTCTAAAATATCATTTACTTCAGCTTCAATAAATTCATAAAGCTGTTTTAACATATAAGATAATTGGCCAGTTTCTTCTCCAACATTAATAATTTCAGATGTGATTGGAGGATAAATATTATATTTTTCAACCATTTCTGACAATTTTTTACCCTGCCTAATTCCCTCAGAAAAATTAAGTATTGATTCACGATAATAACTTGAATTAATTGTTGTGGCCGTTATTTCTAAAGCTTTTGGAGTTGGTATTCCTGATTTTAGTAAAGAAGAAAAAGTTCTTAAAAATTGAATAGTATACACTTTTTTAGAAATATTTTTTAAAATTGGCAGATTAATGACTAGCCAATCAACAAATCTTTTGCCTTTTTTTGTTTTAGACCAAATAAAAAATAAAAAGATAATAATAATTGATCCACCTAAAATATAAAATATATTACTAGTTGAAAATTTTACAATATTTATTAAAATTTTTGCTGTACCAGGAATTTTAACGTTTAAAGAAGAATAAAAATTTAAAATTTTGGGAAAAATAAAAAAAACCATAAAATTAGTTATTAAAATCATCATGCTAATGATAATTATTGGATAAATCATCGCTCCTCTTATTTTTGATCTAAATTCGCCTGTTTTTTTTAATTCTTCTGCTAGAATATCTAAAACTTCTTCTAAGTTTCCAGCTGTTTCAGCAGAACGAATCATATTTACAAAAAGATTATCAAAAATTTTAGGGTATTTTTCTAAGCTTTCAGACATTAATTTCCCAGAAGTAATATCTTCTAATATATTTTTTAAGCATTTTTTTAAATATTTATTTTGAGATTGTTTAATTAACATTTCAAATCCTTTTGTTATTGGTAGCCCAGCCTTTAAAATTAGAGCAAGATATTTTGCTAAAAACATTTTTTCTTCTATTTTAACCTTATTTAAAAACATAGTTTTATTCTTTGGTTGTTCTTAAAATTTCTTCAATTGATGTAATTCCCATTGCGGCTTTAATAAATCCATCTTCTTGTAAGGTGATCATTCCATTTTCAATCGCTTTTTGTTTGATTTCATCTTCGCTAGCGCCTTTAAAAATTAATTTTTTAATTTCATCATTAATTTCTAAAACTTCATGAATACCAACTCTTTCGATATAACCGTCTGGAGCTTCTTCAGATGGATTTG
>JANWZH010000023.1 GCA_025054755.1 Patescibacteria group bacterium | reverse complement strand
AAAATTAAACAAGCTTAAAATATAAAAATATGGAAATTAAAACAGATACAGAATTAAATACAGAATTAAATACTTTATGGAAAAAAATATTAAATAATATAGAACTTCAAATTTCTAAGCCCAATTTTGTAACTTGGATAAAAAATAGTTTATTAATAGATAAAAATGATGGATGTATTACTATTGCTTTACCAAATAATTTTTCAAAAGAATGGGTAGAAAATAAATACTCTAAATTAATTTTAAATATTGCTAGAGAATATGATAATTCTATTAAAAAAATTAATTTTATTGTAGATAATAAATATTTTATTAATCAAAAAGGTTCTAATATAGATTCATCTTTTGAAAAATCAATTTTAGATTTAAGAGTTGATCCTGAAACAGGCCTAAATTCAAAATATTCTCTAAAATCTTTTGTTGTGGGATCATCTAATGAATTAGCTTATAATGCTGCTTTAGCTATTATTCAAAACGTTGGAACAAAATATAATCCGTTTTTTGTATATGGTGGCGTAGGCCTTGGTAAAACTCACCTAATTCAAATGATTGGTAATGAAATTAAAAATTTATATAAAAATAAAATTAAACCTAAATATGTTCCATCTGAAAAATTTACAAACGATGTTGTTTGGGCAATTAGAAACAAAAGAATGGACGATATAAAGAAAAAATATCGAGATATTGATGTTTTAATTATTGATGATATTCAATTTATAGGCGGAAAAGAAAAAACTGAAGAAGAATTTTTTCATACATTTAATAGTTTATATGAAAACAATAAACAAATTATTATTTCTTCTGATAGACCTCCCCAATCAATCCCAACGCTAGAAGAAAGATTAAGATCTAGATTTGAAGGTGGATTAATTGTGGATATAACCTATCCAGATTATGAAATGCGTGTGGCTATCATTAAAAATAAATTACAAGAAAAAAATACTAATTTAAATGATAATATTATTGATCTAATAGCTAAAAAAGTTAAAAAAAATATAAGAGAAATAGAAGGAGTATTAAATAAAATAATATTTTACAAAGAAACAAAAGGTGGTAATATTACTATATCTGATGCTGAAGAAATTATAAATAAAACAATTCAAAATATTTCAAAAAAAATAACAGATAAACAAATTATCAAAGCTGTATCTGATTTCTTTAATATCACCCCAGAAGATTTATTATCTAATAAAAGAAATAAAGAAATAGTTGAACCAAGGCAAATAATCGTTTATTTATTAAGAGAAATTTTAGACCTATCTTATCCATATATTGGCGAAAAATTAGGAAGAGATCATACTACTGCAATTCATGCTTATGAAAAAATTAGTAATGAAATTAACAAAAATTCCACTCTTTATCAAAAAATTTTATTAATAAAAGAAAGTATTTATAAAGAATAATTTAGTTTTACACAATTTAAACAAAATAATAATTATAATAAATATATAATAATAAAAATATGAAGTTGATTATTACAAAAACAAATTTAAAAGAAGGTTTAAAAAATTTAAGTGGTGTAATTAAAAATGATTCAAATTTAAATATATTAAAAAATATATTAATTAAAGCTAAAAATAATGAATTAAATTTAATTGCTACTAATTTAGAAATAGCTATAACAAGTATATTAAATAGTAAAATTATAGAAGAAGGTGAGGTTGTTTTAAATTATAATATATTATCCGAAATAATTAATAATTTACAATTAGAAAGATTAAATATTGAATTAAAAAATTCAAAATTAGAATTAATAACTGATAACTATAATGTTAATTTAAACACCTTATCTTCTGAAGATTTTCCGATTATACCAAAGATTAAAAATATAGAAGAATTTATTGAAATAAAAGGAGATATTATTAAAAATGCTTTTAATCAAATTATTTCTAGTGCTCAAATTAATGAAATAAGACCAGAGTTAAATAGTGTTTTTTTTAATTTTAATTTTGAAAATATTAAATTAACTACAACTGACAGTTTTAGATTGTCAGAGAAAACAATACCAAATACTCAATTTAGAACAAATTTTAAAAACGGTTTTACGATTTTAATTCCTTTGAAAACAGTTAATGAAATAAATAAAATTTTAAATGATGAAGATGATTTAAAAATTTTTATTGACGAAAATCAAATTTTATTTAAAACCGAAAAATTTGAATTGATTTCAAGATTAATATCTGGAAGTTTTCCAGATTATGAATCAATTGTCCCTAAAAGTTTTAAATCAGAAATTATTGTTAATAAAGAAGAATTTATTTCTGGAATAAAATTAAATAGTGTTTTTAGCGGAAAAACATTAGGAATTAATATTAAAATTAATTCAAACAAAAAAAATATTGATATATTCTCAGCTGATCAGTCAATTGGCGAAAGTAAATATACTTTAAGCGCAAAAATAAAAGGAGAAGATCAACAAATTGTTTTTAATTGGAAATATTTATTAGATGGTTTAAAAAATATAAAATCTGAAGAAGTTTTTATAGGTTTAAACGAAGAAAATAAACCAGCTTTAATAAAAGCAGTTAATGATGATTATTATTTTTATATTGTTATGCCAATTTTAACTATTTAAATAAATGAATTTTGAATATTTAAAACAAACAGATAAAGAAATATATGATTTAATTTTATTAGAATTAAAGAGACAAAAGCAAAGCATTAATCTCATTCCTTCAGAAAATTATACATCAAAATCTGTTTTAGAAGCTATTTCAAGTATTTTAAATGATAAATATTCCGAAGGATATCCTTATAAAAGATATTATGGTGGAAATTTATATGTAGATGAATTAGAAGTTTTATGTCAAAAGAGGGCATTAAATATTTTTAATTTAAATCCAGATGAATATAATGTTAATGTTCAGCCATATTCTGGAACGCCAGCAAATTTAGCTGTTTATACTGGGCTATTAAATATTGGAGACACAATTCTATCTTTAAAATTATCTCATGGAGGTCATTTAAGTCATGGCGATTCAGTAAATTTATCCGGCAAGCTTTTTAATTTTATTCATTATGAAGTAGATCAAAAGACAGGATTGATTAATTATGAAAATATTGAAGAACTAGCTAAAAATTATAAACCAAAATTAATTATTTCAGGATTTACAGCCTATCCCAGAATAATTGATTTTAAAAAAATATCTCAAATTGCAAAAAGTGTTGAAGCAATTTCAATGGCAGACATTTCTCATATTATTGGTTTAATAATTGGAGGAGCTCATCCCAGCCCTTTTCCTTTTTGTGATATAGTAACCACAACAACACATAAAACATTACGCGGGCCAAGAGGTGCTTTAATTTTTTACAAAAAAGAATTTGGTGAAAAAATAAATAAAGCAGTTTTCCCTGGAATGCAGGGTGGACCACATGAAAATATTATTGCCGGAATTGCAGTAGCATTAAAAGAGGCTCAAAGTAAAAATTTTAAAAATTATGCTAAACAAATTATTTTAAATTCTAAAACTTTAGCAAAACTATTAATAGACAATGATATAAAATTAGTTTCTGGAGGGACCGATAATCATTTAATACTTTTAGATTTAAGAAAATTTGGCCCAGGCAGAGGTTATTTTATTGAAAAAGCTTTAGAGACAGCAGATATTATTGTTAATAAAAATTCAGTGCCCGGCGATACTTTCCCCCCTTATTATCCTTCAGGAATAAGAATTGGAACTCCGGCTATAACAACTAGAGGAATGAAAGAAAAAGAAATGATTAAAATTAGCGAATGGCTTACTAAAATTATAAAGAAATTTGCTATTAATGATATGCCAGATGATAAAGAAAAAAGACAGATTATTATTAAAGAATTTAATGAAAAAATAAAAGAAGACGAATTTTTAAATAAAATTAGAAAAGAAGTTAATGATTTTGCTTTACAATTTCCTTTGCCGGGTTTAAATTAATAATATGATTATTGATGGTAAAAAAATAGCTAATGATTTATTAAAAAATTTAAAAAATAAAAATATAACATCTAAATTTTTTGGAGCTTTAATTGTTGGAGAAGATAAATCATCTTTAAATTTTTTAAAAATTAAACAAAAAATTGCAAAAGAATTAAATATTGATTTTAGAATTTATAAATTTAATGAGAATATTACAACCGATAAATTGCGTCATGAAATAGCAAGATTGGCTAATCCTAAAAATTGTGGAGGATTTACGGTTCAGCTTCCTTTGCCAAAACACATTAATTCTTATTATGTTTTAAATTCTATTCCAAAAAATAAAGACGTTGATT
>JANWZH010000022.1 GCA_025054755.1 Patescibacteria group bacterium | reverse complement strand
AAATTTAATTAACAAAAAAGTAAAAATTTGTACTCAATGTTTAAAAACACTAAGAAAAACTAAGGTTTCAATAAAATAAATTTATTTTTTAATTTTAATAATATTGACTATAATTTAATTAGTATCTTTTAAATTTGGCAGGCTGTAGTGTACCGGTTGCACGCTACCTTGGGGTGGTAGAAGTACCGGGTTCAATTCCCGGCAGCCTGACAAATTATTTTAATTTTACTAATTTTTATAAATTTAGTTTTTAATAATTAATTTTATTTTTTAAGGCATTGATTTTGTTTGACATTTAGGACACAAATATGTGCCACGGCCAGATGATTTGATTTTAATAATTTTTGTATTACATCTTGAACAATTTTGATTTTTTTTCCCATAAACAAATGTTTTATTTTGAAAATTGCCTATTGTGTTATCGGGATGAAGCCAATTGCGCATACTTGTTCCTCCTAATTTAATGCTTTTATTAATAATTTTTTTAGAAGCTTGCCATATTTTTTTAATTTGAATTAAATTTAATGTTTTAATTTGAGTTTTGGGATGAATTTTTGAATACCATAAAATTTCATCAGCTAAAATATTACCAATACCAGCTATTATTTTTTGATTTAATAAAGCAGATTTAATTTGTCCACTATGTTTTAATAATTGTTTTTTAAAAGTGCTAAAACTTATTTTTAAAATATCTGGCCCCAAGTTTTTAAAGTATTTATCTTTTAATACATCTTTTTCAAAACCATACCAAACAATTCCAAATTTTCTTGGATCTTCAAAAAATAGTTGCGTCTTGTCTGAAAAGGTTATAATGAAATGAATGTGATTTGATAATTTAAATTTTTGATTTTTATTTTGAATAATTAATCTACCGCTTATTCTTTGATGGAAGGCTAAAATTTTTATTTTATTTTTTTTATTTAAATAAACTAAAATTACTTTTCCCAATCTTTTAATTTTATTAATTTTATAATTTACAATATCTTTTTTAATAAATTTATAAGAAGAGTTTTTTAAATTCTGGCTTAAATTTGTCCAAAATTTTTGGATTTTCTTTCCAAGTAAATTTTTTAATTTACGTTTAGTTATTTCAGCCTCTGGCAATTCTGGCATAGATTTAATTATAAATAAAACTTAAAATTTTGAAAAAAATAATTAAATTTGTTAATTTATTAATATGAGATTTTTAGAAGAAACATTTAATTTAACTAAATTAGAAGAAAAAGTACTTAAGTTTTGGCAAGAAAATAATATTTTTCAAAAAACATTAAAATTGCGTCAAAAACAAAAATCGCCTAAGTTTGTTTTTTATGAAGGCCCTCCAACAGCTAATGGCAGGCCGGGCATTCATCATGTTTTAGCTCGTTCTTTTAAAGATGTTATTTTGCGTTATAAAACAATGCGTGGTTATTATGTTCCACGTAAAGCTGGGTGGGATACTCATGGTCTTCCAGTTGAATTAGAAGTTGAAAAAGAATTAGGTTTTAATTCAAAAACTGAAATTGAAAAATTTGGCATTGCAAAATTTAATCAAAAATGCAAGGAATCAGTTTGGAAATATAAAAAAGAATGGGAAGAATTAACAGAACGAATGGGTTTTTGGTTAGATTTTAAAAATGCTTATATTACTTATGAAAATTCTTATATTGAATCTTTGTGGTGGATTATTAAAAAATTTTTTGAAAAAAAATTGCTTTATGAAGGATACAAAGTTGTTCCTTGGTGTTTAAGATGTGGGACGACACTATCTTCTCATGAACTAGGCCAGCCTGATGCTTATAAAACAATAATAGATAATTCAGTTTTTGTTAGATTTAAAATTTTGTCTAATAATAAAGAATTTTTGAATTGTTCAATTCTTTCATGGACGACTACTCCCTGGACATTGCCTGGAAATGTTGCTTTAGCAATAAACCCAAATCATACTTTTGTTAAAATCAAAGATCCTTATTTAGACAACCATTTTCTTGTTTTAGAAGAAGAAAGTTTTAAACGTTTGTTAAATGAAAATAAAATTTTTCCAATTAATTTTGATAAAAAAATAATTACAAAAATTAATGCTGATAAATTAATTGGTTTATCTTATGAACCACTTTTTAAAATTGAAATGTTAAAAAATCAAAATTCTTACAAAATCTATCCAGCTGATTTTGTTGGTCAAGAAGAAGGAACTGGGGTTGTCCATACTGCTGTAATGTATGGCGAAGAAGATTATGAATTAGGTAAAAAGAATAATCTTCCAACAAAGCATACGGTTTTAGAAAATGGTCAATTTATTAATGACATAGAAGAAGTTGGCGGCTTATTTGTTGTTAGTAATAAAATAAAAAACGAAGAAACTGAAAATAAAATTTTTAAATATTTAGAAAAAAATGGTTTTTTGTTTAAGATTTTACCTTATGAACATGAATATCCGCATTGTTGGCGATGCAAAACTCCAATTTTATATTATGCCAGGCAAGCATGGTTTGTTAATGTTTCTAAAATTAGATCAAAATTAATTAAAAATAATAAAAAAATAAATTGGATTCCAGAATATATTAAAGATGGCAGATTTGGCCAATGGTTAAAAGAGAATAAAGATTGGAATTTTTCTAGAGAAAGATATTGGGGTACTCCTTTGCCAATTTGGAAATGCAGTAAATGTTCTAATCAAATAGTTATTGGAAGTATTGCTGAAATATCAAAAAATATTCCAAAGTCAAATAATACTTATTTTGTTATGAGACACGGCGAATCTCAAACTCAAATTAAAAAAATTTTAGACTCCGGAGAAGGAAATTATGGCTTAACTAATATTGGCAAAGATTTAGTAGGGCGTCAGGCTAAAAAATTATTATCTGCGAAAATAGATTTAATATTTTCTTCTGATATTTTAAGAGCCAAGCAAACAGCTGAAATTATATCTAAAATTTTAGGTAAAGAAATTATTTTTGATAAACGTTTAAGAGAAGCTAATTTTGGGGATTTTTCAGGTAAATCAATAGATAATTATCATAAAATTTTTGAAAATTATGAAAAAATTTTTAGTGTACCACCATTAAATGGCGAATCACTAAGAGATGTTCGTAAAAGAATATGGGAATTTTTATCTGAATTAGAAAGTAAATATCAAAATAAAAATATATTAATTATTAGTCATGAATATCCAATTTGGATGATTGCTCAATCTGCTTTAGGCTGGGACGAAAAAAAAGCTATTTTAGAAAGAGAAAAAAGGGGTGATAATTTCATTAAAACTTCTGAATTTATAAAAATTAAAGTTATACCGGGACCAAGAAATGAATCAGGAGAATTTGATTTGCATAGGCCATATATTGATAATATAGAATTAAAATGTAATGAGTGTGGCAGTAAAATAAATAGAGTTAAAGAAGTTGTTGATGTTTGGTTTGATTCCGGAGCAATGCCATATGCTCAAGCTCATTGGCCATTTGAAAAAAAACATAGTTATAATTCTAAAATAAATAAACCAATTGGTATTGATTATCCAGCAGATTATATTGCTGAAGCTGTTGATCAAACTCGTGGATGGTTTTATACATTACTTACTGTTTCTACTTTATTAGGCTTTGAATCATCATATAAAAATGTTGTATGTTTAGGTTTGGTTTTAGATAAGTTTGGCAAAAAAATGTCAAAATCAATTGGTAACGTTGTAAATCCTTGGGAAATGATTGAAAAATATGGAATAGATTCAGTAAGATGGTATCTTTATTCAGCAACTCCAGCTGGAGAGCCAAAAAATTTTGATCCAGATGAAATTTTAAAAACTTTTCGTAAAATTTATTTAATTCTTTATAATTCTTTTATTTTTTGGAAAACTTATTCTAATGGCAAATATTTAAAACCTAAAAAAATAAAGATTTTAGATCAATGGATTTTAAATGTTTTAAATCAAACTATTTTAAATGCAACTTTCTATTTAGATAAATATGATATGCGCCAAGCTATTTTAGAAATTGAAAATTTAATTGATCAAGTTTCAAGATGGTATATTAGAAGATCGCGTCGTATATTTCAAAAACCAGAAAGCAGTAAAGCTTTAAGCGAAGCCAGTTATATTTTGGGTCTGGTTTTAAATAATATTTCTAAATTAATTGCTCCATTCTCTCCTTTTTTTGCTGAAGGTTTATATAATGAAACTAAAATAATAGATTCTAAACCGCAAGAATCAGTTCATTTGACTAATTGGCCTATTTTTAAGGGCAAAATTAATAAATCTTTATTGCAAGAAATGGATTTAATTAAAGATTTATCGGCTGAGGTTTTGAAACAAAGAGCTGAAAAACAAATTAAAGTTAGACAACCTTTATCTAAATTAAGTTTAAATATTAAATATAGAAAATTATTTAAAGATAAAAACAAAAAAGAATTATTAGAGATATTAAAAGATGAAGTTAATGTTAAAAATATTGTTTTAGATTTAAATCAAAAAGAAGATATTGTTTTAGATACAAACATAACTCAAGAATTATATGAAGAAGGATTATTAAGAGATTTAATTAGAATAATTCAAGATTTGAGAAATAAAGCTAATTTAAAACCAATTGATAAAATTAA
>JANWZH010000021.1 GCA_025054755.1 Patescibacteria group bacterium | reverse complement strand
ATTTTTAATATCCATATTTTTATTTTAATACAATTAAAAAATAAATCAATAACTTTTAAGATTTTATTTTTTTATCTTATTTTAATAAATATATATAATATAATCAATTTATGTTTATAAAAAAAAATAATATTTATAAATCTTTAAATCAAAAAGGCGAAAAAATAAATCGTCCATGGATTATAACTCTTTTTTGCTTTACTGGAACTTTATGGCTATTTTTAATTTTTTTAGGCATAATTGGGTTAATTTCTATTTTAAAAAATAATTTTAATATAATTAACTTAATTAAACTATTTCTTGAAATAAGTTTATTTATTGTTGGAATTATTGCTTTACGTCTTTATTGGTTAATGAAAAAAAAAGCTGTATTTTTACTTGGTATTGCTGCTGGAATTGAAATGGGATTTAATTTTTTATATGGAATATGGCCCTTATCTTTAAGTTGCGGATGTGATTTCCCAATTATTTTAACTATTTTAGGAATACTATATTATAAAAAAATGAATTAAATAAAATTTTTAATTTTATTAAAATCAGCTCCTTTTCTAATCAACTGAATCTTATTTTTAGTTAAGTCTATTAAAGTTGATGGTTTGCTTGTTAATTTGCCTCGATTCAAATAAAAAACTTTATTTTTAAAATATTTTTTTGCCTGACTTATATTTTGAGAAGAAATAAAGCCTTCTAAATTAGCTGATGGAGCAATTAACGGCCCAGAAATTTTTAATATTTCTAATATTAATTTTTTAGACGGCAATCTAAAAGCTAAAGTATTTTTACCACGATGTAAATATTTAAATTTTTCAGAATTACATTTTAAAATTACGCTAATTTTAGATGGCCAAATTTCTTGTAATAATTTTTTTTGTTTTCTATTTAATTCAATATCAAATCTTTTTAAATCATTAACACTATTAATTAAAATAATGCATGGCTTGGTTGGATTTCTTTTTCTTAATTTATAAACTAACTCAACTGATTTTTTATTAAAAGCTGAAGCGCAAATTCCATAAATTGTATCTGTAGGAATAACTCCTACTGCACCTTCGGCTAAAAGTTTTGCTGACTTAATATAATCCCAATTTTTGTGTCCAAAATAACCACCAACTTCTCCATTTTTGTAAATCACTCTATGACAAGGAATTTCAGGGCTTATATTTTGAGATAAAATTTTAGCAATATATCTTTGATAATTTTTGTAGCCCAAAATTTCAGCTATTTGTTTATAATTAAAAAATTGTCTTTTTTTAGAATGAATTAAGAAGTCAAAAATTTTATTTTTTAAATTATTCAATTTTTTTTATTTGCAATAATCTATAATATTTCTGGTTGTAGTAGAAATATTTAATTCTGGGATTTCATCTTTTAAATTTAAATTATTAATTTTAATTTTATCTGAAACATCAGATACCTCTAAATTTGAAAGCGGATAATCTTTAAAAGAACTATCATTATTAATATTTTGGAAGACAATATCGCTACATTGTTTATCTAAAGAAAAATTTTTATTAATTTTAGCCAATAATCCTTCTACGCCAATATTGCCAAAAATTAAATAATAATCACCAAAATCCTTAATTCCTGCCAAAGATATTGATTTTTTACCATCATCAATTTTAATATAATTTAAAAGATTTAAATTAGAATCAACCTGAGCAACAATACCATAATAATTATTATCTTTCTTGAGTCCAGATAATAAATAATTATTATTTAAGTTTTTATTAATAGATCTTAACAAGGAAAACTGATCATATGCTTTAAATTTATTAACCGCGCCATCACTACTTATTTTTAAAATAAAAGCATATCCCAATCCACTCATAAAATCATATTTATTACCAATCAATAAATAAGATTTATCATCTAATTCCTCTATATCATTTACAAGAATACTTTCCCTAGTTATTGTATTGAACTTTTGATTAACAATAATTTTTTTAGCAAATTCTAAACTTAAATCTGACTTTAATTTAATTAATATAATTAAATTGTTAGAAAAATTTTCAATTGAAGTATTATATAATGAACCACCTATAATATAACCACCATCTAAAGTATTTTTTAAAGATATACTACCTAAACCAAAATTTTTATCTATATATATAATTTTTCTTGAAGACTTAACATTTAAATTACTATCTAATAAAAGCAATGCCACGCCATATTCATTGGATCCATCAAAGGATCCATCAAAATCAGATACTAAAGCATAATTTCCATTTTTTAATTTATAAATTTTAGCTCCTCCCCTGAAACCTAAATCATAATCATTAATTTTAATTTGTTTTTTAAATAAAATATTACCATTTTCATCAATTTTAATTAAATTATAATGTAGAACATAATAAAAATAACCTCCTAATATTAAATAACCATCATCTGTTTTTATAGAATTTGCAAAAGAAATTTTATTAAACTCTTTCATCCATTTAATATTTCCTAACTCATCTATTTTGGTGATTAAACCTTTTTGTTCAAAATTAGTTGCAGAAGGCAAGAAACCAATTATTAAATATCCATCAGAAGATTTTTCAACACTATAAACATAACTCCACCCAACATTTTTTATAAAATACTTACCTTGAGGCTGTTGACTAATTTGATTTTGGCGAATTAATTGATTTTGATTAGATAAATTTGTGTTTATAAATTTACTAATTAAATCGGTTATTATTTTAATAACTGATTCAATTTGAGAAATCAAATAATTTTTATCATTAGATTGAATATTTTCAGCTAATTTAATAATATCAAGCAACTTAGACAAAGTACCAGACAAAGAAGTTAATAATTCTTTTTGAGAAGATATTGTATTGTTTTGAAAATTAATACTTTGCTGATTTTGTTGATTTTGTTGAAACTGCTCTAATCGAATTGGCCCACTAAAATATGAAGTATCTAATGGATTAAATTTAGTGCTTGGTTGATAAGTTGAAGATTGGCTAATTGGAAGCGAAAAAGATCCAGGTAATCCAAATGAAGTAGATGTAACATTAGAAGATAAAGAACTTTTTATATTTATGCTTTTGCCACAAAGTTTATTGATTGAATTTTTAATTGCACTAAAAGTATCACTAATACAATAATTAGTAAAACCCATTATTGGAGTACAAATAAATCCTGGACCTAAACCAACTGCAGTAAATAATTGATTATCAAAATGGCTACACAATGGTACATAGCCTTGCTTATATCTATTAATCTCTCCAGTCTTATTATTTATATCAACATAATAAAAATCAGCTTTAAACAACGTTCCGGGAGCAATTCCATTGCCATCTCCATTTGGAGAATAAGGAATATTTAAATTATTTAAATCAGCATTAGTTTTTATTCCAAGTTTAACATATTGTAAATCACAAGATGATTTATCGCTATCAAAATAAGGTTTTAATATTTGATAAAAGTAACTAATATCATATTCTTTATTGTCTTCAATTTTAGAACAAAAATCAGAAGGGATATAATTTCCCTGTTGACTTTTTGATGTTATATAAACATTAATTGATTTCGAACCAAAAATATTTCCTTGTCTATCTCTAACAGCTATAGTAATTGTATAATTAACTCCCTCTTGACAAGAATCAATTTGACTACGCAAAAAACCACTCCAACCACTATTTTCTTTAATAACCCATGGCTTAACTTGATTTGGTTGAGTTATTCCACCAGAACATTTATCAGCTTTATCAGCTGTATACCAAGAATCTAAATAATATTGCCCAGAATTTAAATTATTAGTTGAATCAGAACCAACAAACCAACTATATTCAATAAAAGCTCCAGGAGCTAAATATAAATTAGTTAAATTATTAGCTTTAAAACTAATATCAAAAATAGGTTTAGTGCTAGTAGAAGACTGATTAATATTATTAACGCCAGAACCAGACTGAACTTGATAATTAACAGAGCTTGTTTTTTTATTATTATATACTACATAAGCAGACCAACTACCAACATCATCATTTGTAAATGATGTATTTAAACAAAATTGGCCGCTATTTTGATACCACAAATATCTAGTAGCCCTAACAGTGCATCCATTAGTACACCCTCTATTATTTGGACCAAAAGAATAAAAAGTAATATCAAAACCATCTATTGCAACAGGCATTGTTTCGTTATTAATAGAAAAAATAAAACATTGCCTAGTATCATTCAACAAATAATTAGATTTATCAATGCTTAATGATCCATCTATTTGTTGCCCAAAAATATAATTTTGATTCAAAGAAAAAAATAATAAAATAATAAATAAAGTTATAATAAATATATTTTTTTTCATTTTATTTTTTTTAAAAATGACCTTTTTATTTTTATATTTAAATTATACAAAAAATAAAATTAAAAATAAACAGATAAAAAAACAGCAATTTGTGCTGCTGTTTCAGCTCTAAAAGTTAAACTAGATATGCTAACAATTTTAAAATTATTTTGTTTAGTCAAAACAATTTCATTTTCAGACCAGCCACCTTCTGGACCAATAAAAACATTAATTTTATTATGAGTTGATATAAATTGTAAAACTTCTTTAAAATTTTGACCTTGAGGATCAAATAATAAATTTAAATCATTTTGATTAACTTTTGAAACTACTTCATTAAATTTTTCAATTTTTAAAATATTAGGGATTTTTGTTCTGCCAGATTGTTCTGCTGCTTCTTTAATAATTCTTTCCAATCTTTCATATTTTAAATTTAATTTAACAGTATATTCTGTAATAATTGGAATTATATTTGAAACTCCAATTTCAGTTGTTTTTTGACAAACAATTTCAAAGTTTTCTTTTTTTAAAATAGCAACATATAAATTTACTTCTTTTTGCGGTTCTCGATTAATTTCATATACATTTAAAATTTCAGCTAAAATCATTCCATTATCAAAATTTTTAATTTTAACTAAAGCTTCTTGATTTTTATTATTAAATAAAAAGATTTCTTTATCCACCTTAAGTCGTAAAACTTTTTTAATTTGATGAATAATTTCTTTATCCTGAATTAAAACCTTATTTTTAGTTAAATCAAAATCATAAAAAAATCGATGAAGCCGCATATTTAAATTTTAAAATAGAATTATAAAAATATAAAGAAAAAATAAATTGTTCATTTGAAAAAAATCCGAACTGATTTTATTAATAAAAAAACAAATTTTTCTGAATCTCTATATTTGGAATACAAAAAATTAAATTTTTGCTTCAAAATCGGCCAAGCCATTGCAAAAGTTAAATCAACAACGAGATTTTCTAATTTGCGGAGGGGGTGGGATTCGAACCCACGAGCCCTCTTTCGAGAGCACGGTTCTCCAGACCGTTCCGTTAGACCGCTCCGGCACCCCTCCCTTATAAAATTATATTAAATATATAATAAATCTAAATTTTTTGCTAATTTTAATTAATAATAATTTTATTTTTACCTGTTTTTTTAACCTTGTACAAAGCTTTATCTGCCAAATTAAAAACTTTTTTAAAATTTTTATATTTTGAAAAATCTGAAATTCCGCCGGAAATTGTTATATTAATTTTTTTATTTTTTATTTTAATATATTTATTCTCAATTTTTTTTCTAATTTTATCAACTATTTTAAAAGCTAGATTTTTATTTGTGTCAATTAATAATAAAATAAATTCTTCGCCTCCC
>JANWZH010000020.1 GCA_025054755.1 Patescibacteria group bacterium | reverse complement strand
TATTTTAACTAATAAAGAGTTAGAATATATTATAGAAAAAAATAAAAAAACTTTTTTATTTGAAGTGGATGCTAAAAAAATTGAATTTAAAAAAGTAAATAAATTTATTATAGAATCAATTCAAAAAATTAATAATCAAGAAATTTGGATTGCAATTGTTAAATAGTTAATATATAAACTTATTATTTTCTAATTTATTTTTAATTTAAACTATTTATATTCTAATTGATTATTAATAAAAATAATAAAAAATAGTTATGTTTAAAAAATTGTAAAAGTTAAATATCTATGTTAAAATAGCAAAGAAAATTGTAATAAAGCAATCAGCAATTTTAAGGCCAATAAAATATTTTTTATATGAAAAACTTATTAAAAAAAATTTTAAAAAATAAAAAATACCTATTTATTTCAATAATAATCTTAGGAATTGTTTGGATTGGATATGTAAAATTTTTTAATAATAGTAATCAGACTAAATATGTTTTGGGCATAGTTCAAAAAGGCAAGATTGAAATTTCTGTTTCTGGAACAGGATTTGTTTTGCCAACTAAACAAATTGATTTAAAATCAAAAGTTTCAGGAGATGTAGTATATATTCCTGTTAAAGAAGGCGATAGAGTTAGAGCGGGAGATTTAATAATTAAATTTGATACTTCTAATGCTGAAAAAAATGTTAGAGATGCTGAAATTAATTTAGAAAATGCAAAATTAATATTAGAAAAGCTTAAAAAGCAATATGATGATGCTTTACGAGCCGATACTTTAAATAAAAATTATGAGGATGGAATTTCTATTTTGACAGAATTTTATAATGATTACCCAAATATTTTAAATGGTCTAAACAACATTTTATTTAATAGAGATTTTTATTTTGATAATCTTACAAATATTGAATATTATGCAAGTTATGATAAAAAATTTCAAAATTTACCAAATTTAACTAAAAATTTGTATGATAAATTAAAAGATGATTATAATCAAAGTTTTAATGATTATAATTTAGCCAAAAGAGGATCTGGTAGTGAAAGAGCAAGAGCAATTCAAGAAGGATATAATTTAATTTCTGAAACTAGTCAACTAATTAAAATAGCTCAAGATGCTATTTTAAGCTTACAAGGCCAAATTATTATTAATAATGCAGTTCATAAATATCAATCTATTATAAATAGTCATGCCTCTTCTTTAAATAATTATTTTAATAAAATTGATAGTTATTTAAAAAACATTTTAGTTATTGTAAATAATATTAATAATTTTAATGATAATATTTCTAATTATCCATTAGATATAAAAGCTCAAGAATTGAATGTTTTAGCTAAGCAAAATGCTTTAAATGACGCTAAAGAAAAATTAGCAGATTACTATATTCGTGCTCCTTTTAGTGGAATTGTTACTAATATTAACGTAAAAGTTGGAGATACAATTTCTGGTGGAGTTTTAGCTAGTTTAATTACTGAAGATAAAATTGCAGAAATTTCATTAAACGAAATTGATGCTGCACAAGTTAAAGTTGGTCAAAATGCTATTTTAACTTTTGATGCTTTGCCAGATGTTTCTTTAAACGGTAGGGTTTTAGAAATTTCAACTATTGGCACAGAATCTCAGGGAGTTGTAAGTTATAATGTCAAAATAAATTTTGAAGATAAAAATGATAATGTTAAGCCTGGTATGAGCGTAACGGCTAAAATTATAACTAATTCCAAAGATAATGTTTTATTAATTCCAAATTCAGCAATCAAAATATTTAATCAAGATAAATATGTTGAAAAACCAATTGAAAAATTATCAGAAAATATTATAAAAGCATCAATGCGCAGTGGAATAATTTTATCTACTACCACAAGACAAATAATTAAAACCGGGCTTTCCAATGATGAATTTTCAGAAATTATAGATGGTCTTAATGAGGGCGACATTATTATTTTAAGAATAATTAATTTAAATAATTCTCAAGCTTCCAGTAATGTTTCTAATCAAAGACAAACCAGCCAATCATCAGCCATATTTAGATTCCCGGGAACTAGTGGTAGGGCAAGATAAACCCATGATTGAATTAAAAAATATTTGGAAAATTTATAAAAACGATGATTTAGAAACTGTTGCCCTAAAAAATATTTCTTTAGAAATTAAAGAGGGAGAATTTGTGGCAATTATGGGGCCATCTGGATCTGGTAAATCAACATTAATGCATATTTTGGGTTGTCTTGATACTCCAACTTCTGGTAAGTATTTTTTAGACGGAGAAGATATTTCAAAGATGAACGATGACGAATTGGCAGAAATTAGAAATAAAAAAATTGGTTTTGTCTTTCAGTCTTTTAATCTTTTGCCTAAAACAAATGTTTTAAGAAACGTTGAACTTCCTTTAGTTTATGCTGGAATAAGTCCTAAAAAAAGACAAGAAAGAGCAAAAGAAGCTTTAAATTTAGCTGCTTTTCCCAATAAATTTTGGTATCATTTTTCAAATCAGCTTTCTGGAGGAATGATGCAAAGAGTAGCTATTGCGCGAGCATTAGTTAATGATCCCAAAATTATTTTAGCTGATGAGCCAACTGGCAATTTAGATACTAAAACTGGAGAAATAGTTTTAGAAACATTTCAAAATCTCCATGATAAACATGGCAGAACAATTATTTTAATTACTCATGAACCATATATTGCTGAATATGCCCAAAGAATAATAAAAATTAAAGATGGAGAATTAATTGATGATTTTAAAAATAATAACAGAAGAATTATTAATAATAAATAAAAATGAAATTTAAAGATTTATTTAGCGAGATATTTATTTCTCTTTTAGCAAATAAGGTTAGGTCAGGATTAACAATTTTAGGCATTGTTATTGGGATTGCTTCTGTTATTGCAATGGTTTCAATTGGTCAAGGAGCATCAAATCAAATTACTAAAAGTATTGAAGGATTAGGATCTAATTTATTAAATATAATTCCAGGAACATTAAGGCCAGGAGTTGGCATAGTTTCTTCTGGTCGTGGTTCAGCTCAAACATTAAAAAATGATGATGTTGAAGTAATTGAAAAAATTGATGGAGTTTATAGGGTTTCTCCAGAGGTTTCAAGACGCTTTCAGATTATTGGAATAAACGGGAAAAATACTAATTCAACTGTTTTCGGTGTAACGGAAAATTATCCTATTGTTAGAAATTTAAATATTTCATCTGGCGTTTTTATTTCTGAATCTCAAAATAGAAGTTTAGCTAGGGTTGCAGTTTTAGGTCCTCAAGCTGCTTATGATTTATTTGGAGATGAGGACCCAATAGGTAAAGTTATTAAAATTAATAAAATTAATTTTTTGGTTATTGGCGTTGCTGCTCCTAGAGGTAGTGTTGGTTTTGTAAATTATGATGATATTATTTATGTCCCACTTTTAACAATGCAAAAAGTTTTAGCTGGCATTGATTATTTAACAGTTATGGCAGTTAAGGTTGAATCAAAAGATTTAATAAATCAGGTTAGAGATGATATTATTTATAATTTATCAATTAAGCATAGAGTTGATCCACAAAATCCAGACTTTACTATTGCTTCGCAAGAAGATATTTTAGGGACATTAAATCAAGTTATTGCAACCTTTACTATATTTTTGGCTTCAATTGCTGGAATATCTCTTTTAGTTGGAGGAATTGGAATTATGAATATGATGCTTACTTCAGTTACGGAACGAACCAGAGAAATTGGTTTGCGTAAAGCAATTGGAGCAAAAGAACGTGATATCTCTTTGCAATTTTTAGCCGAATCCGTTGTTTTAACATTAATTGGAGGAATAATTGGCATTATTTTAGGAAGTTTAATTGCTATATCAATTTCTTATTTTGCAGGAATTTCAACTTCTGTTTCTTTATTTTCTATAATTTTAGCTTTCGGAGTTTCAACTATAATTGGTATTATTTTTGGTTATTACCCAGCTAGACGCGCTTCTAAATTAAATCCAATTGAAGCATTGAGATATGAATAATTTAATAATAAAAAGCCCTGCGCTAAAAGCGAGAGCTTTTTATGGATTTAAGGAATCAGTTTACAAAACGATTCCTTATTAATATTATAAAAAAATATATTGTAAATATTGTGGTTATTATTGTGCCCCAATTGAGTACTGCCTCATCTAGTTCCTCGTTGTTCCATAAAAGGACGAGAAACTTTTCGAAGGTTTCGCAAATTTTTTTTGTCATTATTTCCTCCTTATTTAATTATATAATATTAATTTATATATGAAAAGTAGTTATTTAGATTAATTAAATTGTGCGGGATACCGGAATTGAACCGGTGCCTACTCCTTGGAAGGGAGTCATTCTGCCGCTAAACTAATCCCGCTTTATTTAAGTTAATTTTACAAAATTTTTAAAAAATAACAAGTTTTATATAATTATATAATATTATATATGACAGATTCTTTATTAGAAAAAATTAAAAAATTCCCAGAAAATTCAGGGGTTTATCTAATGAGGGATGATAAATCTAAGATTTTATATATTGGAAAAGCTAGTAATTTAAAACGTAGAGTTTCTAGTTATTTTTTAAAAGCTCACGAAGAAAGAATAGAAAATTTATTAAAAGAAGTTAAAAAAATTGATTATATTTTAACTGATAATTCTTTAGAGGCTTTAATTTTAGAATCTAATTTAATTAAAAAATATAAACCTAAATATAATATTCGCGAAAAAGATGATAAAAGTTTTTTATATGTTTTAATTACTAAAGAAAAATTCCCTAGAATTTTATTAATTAGAGGAAAAGATATTAATTTATATAATGGAGAATTATTTGGTCCCTTTGTTTCAGCTAAAAGTATTAGATCTGGTTTAAAAATTATTCGTAAAATTTTTCCTTATAATCTACATTGTGAAAAAGATATAAATAGAGGCAAGCCCTGTTTTGATTATCAAATTGGACTTTGCCCCGGAACGTGTATTGGAGCTATTTCTGAAAAAGAATATAAAAAAAATATTATAAACATAAAATTATTTTTAAAAGGTGAAAAAAATCAAATTATTAAAAAATTAGAAACAGAAATGAATAATTTGTCTAAAAATATGGAATTTGAAAAAGCAGCTAAAATTAGAAACCAAATTTTTGCAATTAATCATATTAAAGATATTGCTTTAATTAAAGATGATGATTTTATTGAAAATATAAATTATAAAAATAATAAAAAAAATAGAATAGAAGGATTTGATATTTCTAATATTTCTGGTTTGTTTGCTGTTGGTTCAATGGTTGTGTTTTATAATAATTTACCAGCTAAAAAAGAATATCGGAAATTTAAAATAAAAAATGTTGTAGGCATTGATGATTTTAAAATGTTAGAAGAAATTTTAAAAAGAAGATTTAGCCATCAAGAATGGCCACTGCCAGATTTAATATTAATTGATGGAGGATTGGGGCAGATAAATATTGCTAGAAAAGTTTTAAAATATTTTAATTTAAACATTCCAATTATAGGAATAGCCAAAGGGCCGAAACGTAAAAAAAATGAGTTTATTGGCAGGGTTCCAAGTTGGACAAATGAAGATATTTTAATTAAAGTAAGAAATGAAGCTCATCGTTTTGCAATTGATTATCATCGGCAATTAAGAAATAAATTATTTATTGCAAAATAATATAAATGAAAAAATTTTTAAATACATTTTTAAATATAATATTTTCTTTAATAATTTTTAGTGCTTTATTTTATTTTTTTCAAAATTATCAATTTCAATTAGTTAAAGAAATTCAGCAAAAATCAATAAATGATCAAATTAAAAATATTCAAGAAGAAATTTCTACGCCAGCACCTGTTTTAAAAATTAACCAAGAAGATAATTTTATTTTAACTAATATCGGTATTTTAAAATGGACTAATTTTTATAGGTTTCAAAATAATTTAAAAGAACTGAACGAAAATAATATCTTAGATAAAATTGCAACTTTAAGAGCAAAAGATATGTTTGAAAAACAATATTTTGCTCATTACTCTAATGAAGGTATTGGATCTCCACAAATTGCAAAAGAAGTTGGATATGAATATATTAGTATTGGCGAAAATATTGCTTTAGGAAATTTTAAAGATGATAAAGAATTAGTAGATGCTTGGATGAATAGTCCTGGACATAGAAAAAATATTTTAGATTCTAAATATAATGAAATTGGCATTGCTTTAATGAAGGGTGATTTTTATAATCAATCACAAAATAAATTGCAAAAAGTTTGGATTGCTGTTCAAGTTTTTGGAAGGCCGATTGGAAATTGTTTAAAGCCAGATGAAAACTTGAAAAATCAAATTAAAGAT
>JANWZH010000001.1 GCA_025054755.1 Patescibacteria group bacterium | reverse complement strand
TCAATATATGAATTAGGGACAGATCTTAATCTAGCTCCATTTGTTGGTGGTCTAGTAGGTTATTGGTCTTTTGATGAAGGTTCGGGAACTATTGCTTATGATAGATCTGGTTATGATAATCATTTAACTGTTTATTCATCAACAACTCCTGTTGATTTATTTACCAACATTGATTGTAAAAAAGGTTTTTGTCTTAATTTATCAGGAATTAATAATTGTGCTAGAAAAAATAATCCTGCTGGAATGAGTTTTACAAAAGAATTTTCTTTAATTGCCTGGATTAAAACTTCTGATAATGGTGGGAAAATTTTAGGAAGATGGAATGGTATGCAATGGAATCATATGCTCACAGTAGGCGAACCAAATGATGGCAAATTAAGATTAATGTTAGATAAAGATGGAGGCGCTGGGAGCTATGATGCTGTAAGAGTTTCTAATATAAGTGTTAATGATAATTAATGGCATTTTGTAGCTGGAGTTTATGATGGAAATAATTCTGTTTTAGATTTATTTATTGATGGACTAATTAATAATTCTAATTTAAGTGGTATAATTCCTGCTTCTATTATTTCATCTAATCAACCTTTTGAGATTTTAGGAAGTGATGCATATTGCGATCAAAGAAAGCTTGTTGGTTTAGCAGATGAATTTTATGTTTATAATAGGGCATTAAATTATAAAGAAATTCGTGCAATTTATGAATCAACAAAATAAAAATTAGCATATATAATAAAATTTATAAATTTATTGTTTAATTAAATAAAATAATATAAAAACTGGAAATTTATCTTATTTTTTGATAAGATTTAATTTATGATTGTTAATTATTTTGGGCAAAATTGTTTTAGGCTGCAATCTGGAGAAAAAAGTATTTTAATCGATCCCATAAACAATAGATTAAAAGGAGATATTATTTTAAAAACAATTATTCCAACTAATTTGCCATTGCCACTTTTAAATAATGAAATTGTTTTTGCCGGCGAATATGATATTCAAGATATTGAGATTTATGGTTTTCAATTAGAAAAAGAATCAACTGAAAAATTTATTAAAACTGTTTTTAAGATAATTTGGGAAGATATTAAATTTGTTTTTTTAGGACCATTAGCTGAAATGCCGGATGGAGATTTTTTAGATGATATTGAAGAGCCAGATATTTTATTTATTCCTTCTAGTGGAAAGCCTTTTATAAAAGTAGAAGATGCAGTAAAACTAATTAAAACATTAGAGCCTAAAATTATTATTCCTTCTTTTATTGATGATGGTTCAAAAGAATTTTTTAAAAATTTAAGTCAAAAACCACAACAAGAAGAAAAATTTGTTTTTAAGAAAAAAGATATTTTAAATAAAAATAAAGAAGTTGTATTTTTAAAATCATTATAAAAATATGAATGAGCAAAATAAAGAAAGTTTTTTAGAAAAAATAAGATCATTAGATTATAAAACAAAAAATCGATTATTATTTATATTAAGCGCAATTGCTTTTTTAATTGTTTTATATATTTGGGGAGCATATTTTAATTTTATGACTATGAATTTAGTAAATAATAATTTAGAACAAAAAGATAATTTAGAATTAAAAGATAAAATAAAAATTGGAGGAGCATTTATTGGACAAATTGGTGAAAATATAAATAATTATTTAAAAAATATTTTTAGTTCGCCAAAAGAATATAATATATCAAAATAAACATGTCAGAAATTCAAAAAAGAGAAATTAAACAAGAACTTGAAGAATCATATTTAGATTACGCAATGTCGGTTATAATATCGCGGGCACTGCCAGATGTCAGAGATGGTTTAAAACCGGTTCATCGTCGAATTTTATGGGATATGTGGGATTCTGGATTAACTCATCAAGCTAAATTTAGAAAGTCAGCTAATGTTATTGGTCAGGTTTTAGCACGTTATCATCCACATGGTGATGCAGCAGTATATGAGGCTTTGGTTAGAATGGCTCAGGATTTTTCTTTGCGTTATCCATTAATTGAAGGACAGGGAAATTTTGGATCAATTGATGGTGATTCAGCTGCAGCTTATCGTTATACTGAGGCACGACTTTCTAAAATTGCCGAAGAAATGATGATTGATATAGAAAAAGAAACAGTTGATTGGATGTCAAATTATGATGGCACAAGAAATGAGCCAAAGGTTTTACCAGCTAAATTGCCAAATTTAATTTTAAATGGTGCAATGGGCATTGCAGTTGGAATGGCAACTTCTATTCCACCGCATAATTTAAAAGAGATTGTTGACGCTATTATTTATTTAATTGAGAATCCTGATGCTAATATTGAAGATTTATCTAAATTTATTTTAGGCCCTGATTTTCCAACAGGAGGAATAATTTTTGACAAAAAAGCTATTATTGAAAGTTATAAAACCGGCAAAGGAGCAATTGTTTGTCGTGCTAAAACTGATATTGAAGAAAGAAAAAATAATCAATTTAATATTGTAGTTACTGAAATTCCTTATCAAGTTAATAAAGCCGAATTAATTAAGACTATTGCTGAATTGGTTCAAAATAAAAAAATTGAAGGAATTAGAGACTTAAGAGACGAATCAGATAGAGAGGGTTTGCGAATTGTCATAGAACTTAAATCAGATGCTGTTCCGCAAAAAGTTTTAAATCAATTATATAAGCACACTGATCTTCAAAAAAACTTTAATTTAAATATGATTGCTTTAGCTGGCGGAATTGAACCTCAAACATTTTCTTTAAAAGATATTTTAGTTGCTTATTTAGAACATCGTAAAGAGGTTATTAAGAGAAGAACAGAATTTGATTTAAGAAAAGCAAAAGAAAGAGTGCACATTTTAGAAGGTTTGCATAAGGCCTTATCGGTTATTGATAAAATTATAGCTACTATTAAAAAGTCTCGCGATAGAGCAGATGCTCATCAAAATTTAGTTAAAATTTTTAAATTAACCCCAATTCAAGCTGATGCAATTTTAGAAATGAGATTGCAAACTTTAGCGGCCTTGGAAAGACAAAAAATAGAAGATGAACTTAAAGAAAAGAGAGAATTAATTAAAGAACTAGAATTAATTTTGAAAAATCCTAAAAAAATTTTAGAAATTATAAAAACAGAACTTTTGGAATTAAAAAATAAATATGGGGATGAGCGACGTACTAAAGTTATACCTCATCCTTTAGGAGAATTTAATGAAGAAGATTTAATTCCGGAAGAACAAAATGTTATTACTTTATCTTATAGTGGTTATATTAAAAGAATTTTACCAACAGTTTTTCGTGGGCAAAAAAGAGGCGGGAAAGGTGTTATGGCCTCTGATATTTCAGAAGAAGATTTTTTAACTCATATTATTAATGCTAATACTCATGATAATATTTTATTTTTTACCGATAGAGGAAGAGTGTTCCAAACTAAAGTTTATGAAATTCCTGAGGGCAGTAGAATTTCTAAAGGAAAAGCTATACAAAACTTTTTAGAGCTTAACTCACAAGAAAAAATATCTGCTTTAATTGCTTACGATAAAAATATTGATTTAAATTCGCATTATTTAATTATGGTCACAAAAAATGGAATAATTAAAAAAACAGCTTTATCTGATTTTTCTAATATTAGAAGAACAGGAATTATTGCTATTTCTTTAAAAAATAATGATGAATTAAAATGGGTTGGGCTTTCAACTGGAAAAGATGAATTAATTTTAGTGACAGAACAAGGCCAATCAATTCGTTTTAGGGAAGCTCAAATTAGGCCAATGTCAAGACAAGCTAGTGGCATTAAAGCAATTACATTAAAAAAGAATGATGCCGTTGCTGGTTTTGATATTATAAAACAAAAAGATGCAAAATTATTAGTAGTTTCAAGTAATGGTTTTGCTAAGCAAACTAGCTTAAAGGAATATAAAATTCAAAATAGAGGAGGATCAGGAATTAAAACAGCTAAAATAACTTCTAAAACTGGTATATTAGTGTCTGCGCATATTATTTCTGACCAAGAAGAACTTTTGGCTATTTCTCAAAAAGGTCAAATTATTAAAGTTTCCTTAAAAGATATTCGTTTAGCTCAAAGACAAACTCAGGGCGTTAGAATTATTAAATTGAGATCTGGTGACAAATTAGCTGGCGTTGTGGTAATATAAAATAAATATGAATTTTTCAAGAAATCAAATTATTATTATAGGTTTATTTTTAATAATTGTTATTTTTGGTTTAATATTTTATTTTGGCAGACGACCAGCTCCATTGCCTCAAATTGAATTAACTATTTGGGGAGTTGAGCCTGAAAAAAATTTTGATGAATTGTTTAAAACATATAAACAATTAAGACCTAATGTTAAAATTAATTATGAACAAATTAATTCAAATGATTATCGTCAAAAATTAATTGATGCTTTAGCTAGTGGTTATGGACCAGACATTTTTATGATTAAAAGTAAATCATTATTGCAAGATATTTCAAAAATATATCCAGTTTTAGATAATCAATTTAATTTATCTCAATTTAAATCTATTTTCCCACAAGTAGTAGAAGATGATTTTGTTTATAATGGTAAAATTTACGCTTTGCCATTATATATTGACTCATTAGTTTTATTTTATAATCAAGATTATTTTAATAAAGCTCAATTAATTTATCCTCCAAAAACTTGGGATGAATTTGTAGAGTATGCTAAAAAACTTACGATTTTTGATTTAAATAATTCAATTGCTCAGGCTGGAGCAGCTTTAGGAGCAAGTCAAAAAAATGTTGTTTATGCTAATGATATTTTAAAGCTTTTAATGAAACAAGCTGGTATCCCAATTTTTAATGTTTCAAAATTTGATTTAGGCTTAAAAGATAAAAATTCAATTAGTGAACAGATTTTAAATTTTTATTTAAGTTTTTCTGATTCTAAAACATCAAATTATACTTGGCCTAGGAATTTTGATAATTCAATTAATGCTTTTGCTTCTGGCAAGGTTGCAATGATTTTTGCTTATCAAAAAGATATAGATGAAATTTTAAAAAGAAATCCTTATTTAAATTTTAAAATTGCTCCAGTTCCACAATTTAAAAACGCTTCAATTAATTATGCTTATGCAGATTATTGGGCGTTAACAGTTTCAAATCAAAGTAAAAACCCAACTTGGGCATGGGATTTTATAATTTATTCTACGACTTATGATGCTTTGAATCAAAAATATTTAACAAATTCTAAAAAACCACCAGCTACTAAATCTCAAATTGCAAAATATATTTCAGATTTAAATTTGGGAGTTTTTGCTTCGCAAGCTTTAATTAGTCGTTCTTGGCAAGAACCTAATATAGAAAATTTTAATAAAATATTGAATAATATAATTGAAGATATTTTAAATAACAAAATTAATGTTAGTGATGGATTAAGATTAATCGAAGAACAGTCTAATCAATTAATTAAAAATTATTAAAATGTTTAAAAAAATATTAATTATAAGTTTATTTAGTTTGTTTTTAACTTTTATTTTTACGAGATCAGTTTTGGCTGAAAAAATTTCTATTCCTTTTTGGGGCCCAATTATGTCTTGCAATACTCAAAGAATAGAAAATTCAATTGCTGGAAAATATTCAGACCCTTGTTCTAGTTTGTGTGATTTGATTTCCACAGCACAGCGTGCTATTTATTTAGGAATAACTTTTGCTTTATTTATTTTTGCTCCACTAATTTTTTTAATAGGATCTTTTTTAATTATTCTTTCAAGAGGGAATCAGAAAAAAATAGAGGAGGGGAAAAACATGCTTAAAAATACAGCTTGGGGCGTAGCAATTATTTTACTAGCCTTTGTTATAGTAAATACATTTTTTGTTTTGTTGGGTCCTAAAATTAGTGATGGAAAATATAATTGGTCAGAAATTGAATGTCCTTCTAACTTGCCCGGAACTGTTAATTGGCAATAATTAAAACTTTATAATAATTTTTTTTTAATTATAATTTAGTTATGAATAAAAGCGTTGCTTTAATAGTTTTAGATGGTTTAGGATTAGGGTTGCAGCGAGAAACTAATCCAGTTTATGCTGCCTCGCCTCAAAATTTATTAGAATTAGAAAAACAATTTCCGGTAACTAGTTTATCTGCTTCTGGAATTACGGTTGGTTTGCCATGGGGAGAAGAAGGAAATTGTGAGGCTGGTCATTTAACTATGGGAGCTGGTAAAATTTTTTATCAAAATTATCCATTAATTACAATGGCAATTAAAGACGGCTCTTTTTTTAAGAATAAAAATTTAAATCAAGCTCTTGATTTTGTTCGTAAAAATAACTCTAAAGTTAATTTGGTTGGACTTTTGAGTAAAGGAATTTCAGAATCAGCCTTAGAACACATTCAAGCTTTAGTTGAAATCATGGAAGATAAAAAAATTAATTATGCATTTCATTTTTTTGCTGATGGAATAGATAGTCCAAAAAATTCTTTTTTAAATTTATTAAAAAATTTTTCTAAAGAAAAACTTGGCTCAGTTATTGGCCGATATTATGCCTTAGATCATAAAAATAATTTTAATTTAGTTAAAAGAGCATACGATTGTTTAATTGGCGATATAAATGAAGTTTCTAATTTTGAGGAGATTATTAAAAATCATTATGAAAAAGGATTAAATGACAATATTTTGCCACCAATTTTAATTAATAAAAATAAAGCTATCCAAGAAAATGATGCTGTAATATTTTTTAATTTTAAAGAAGATAATGTTAAAAGCATAGTTGAGCCATTTTTTAATTATAATTTTGATAAATTTAATATTAAAAAATTTAATAATCTTTTTATATTAACCATGGTGCAATATGATAAAAATTTTAATTTGCCATATATTTTTGAGCCACAAATTATAAATAAGCCGCTTTCTTTAATTTTATCGGAAAATAATAAATCCCAATTTAAAATTAGTGAAAGTTTAAAATATTCTTTAATTACTTTTTATTTTAATGGTTTAAATAAAGATGTTTATGAAAATGAATTTAGAGTTTCTATCCCTTCGGGGCTAAATGCTGATTTGGTAAATCATCCCGAAATGGCAAGCAGACAAATTACTGATCGTTTAATTGAAGCAATAAATAATAAATCTTTTGATTTTATACTAGCTAATTATGCTAATTTAGACATTTTAGGTCATTTAGCTGATTTTGATTTAGCAGTAAAAGCAATTAAAATTATAGATCAGGAAATTGGTAGATTAGTTAAAAGTGCTTTAGATAATGATGTTATTTTAATTATTACATCAGATCATGGTAAGATTGAGCAGATTATAAATTTAATGACCGGTGAGCTAAATACAGAGCATACTAAAAATCCTGTCCCATTATATTTAATAGGCAATGAATTTAAAGGGAAAAAATTTCCAAATTTTGATAATTTTTATAATGAAACTTTAGGCTTATTATCTGATGTTGCGCCTACGATTTTAGAATTGATGAATATTCCTAAACCAGAAGAAATGACAGGAAAAAGTTTATTGAAAGATTTATTTTAAAATAATAAAATTAAATTATATGTGGTTAATTAAATTTATATTAGCAATTATTATTAATTTTTTTGGTTTGTTAATGGCTAAACAATTCATATCAGGATTTGTTTTAAGCTCTAATTTTTTAGATGTTCTTTTTTTGAGTTTTGTATTAACTATTTTAAATTTTGTAATTCGTCCAATTTTAAAATTAATTTTTTCTCCAATTATTTTTTTAACATTTGGCTTAGGAATTTTAATTGTTAATGGATTAATATTATATTTACTTGACATTTTTTTTCAAAGTATTAGCATACAAAGTATTAGTGCTTTGATATATTCCATATTAGTTTTTAGTATTTTAAATTTTATATATCATAAAGCAACTAAACATAAAGATAATTAAATAAAAACATGGTTTTACAAATTATTCAAGCAATTATTGGAATATTAATTATAATATTGATTTTATTACAAGAACGCTCAACTGGTCTTTCAGCAATTTTTGGCGGGGAGGGCGGATTTTATCAGGCCAGACGTGGGATGGAAAAAATTATATTTATTAGCACCATTGTTTTGATTTGCGTTTTTATTGGATTATCTTTATATTCTGTTTTTTTACTAAAATAAACGATTTTTAATGATTGATTTTTTTAAAAAAATATACCTTAATTTAACATTAAAAGAAAAGCGTTTGGTTTTATTTTTTTTAATTCTTTTTTTGATTTCGGCTTTTGTTTTAATTTTTATTTTTTTTCAAAAATCAACTATTTCTGTTCCTAAAAGCGGAGGGGCAATTAGGTTAGGAATTATTGGCCAGCCAGCCAATATTAATTTTGTTTTAGCTAAAAATCAATCAGATAATATTTTAATTAATTTATTATTTGCGCCATTATCTAAATTAGCTGATAAAATTGAGCCAGTTAATGATTCAAACTTATGGAGATTGCGCTTAAAAGAAAATTTATTTTGGTCAGATGGTAAAAAAATTACAAGCGATGATATTGTTTTTACTATATTTAAGATTAAAGAGGCTCAAGATAATTCTTTGCTTTATCCTTTTTGGAAAAATATTGAAGCTGAAAGATTAAGCGAATTAGAAGTTCAATTTAAATTAGGTGAAAAATATAGTTTTTTTTCTGAAATTTTAAATAATTTTTATATTGTTCCCAAACATATTTTTGCTGATTTGCCTGTTTTAAATTGGAATTTATCAGAATATAATTTTCATCCGATTTCGAATGGAAAATATATAGTTGATTCTATTAATATTTCCAAAAGCGGTTTTATTTCGGAAATTATTTTGAAAATAAATAAATACTATTTAGAGCAAAAACCATATATTAATCAAATTAATATTAAATTTTACCCTAATCAAGAAAATTTATTTAAAGCATTTAATAACGGAGAAATAGATGTTTTTCCTTTTGTTAATTTAAATGATTTTTCAAAATTAGATTTCAAAAGGCCATTTAATATTTTTTCTTTTCCGGTTTTAAATTATTATGGTGTCTTTATTAATCAATCTAAAAATTTAGGACTGAAAGATTTAAACGTTAGAAGAGCTATGTTTATTTCATTGGATCGTAGTGAATTAGTAAATAAGGTTTTTAATGGTTTTTCAAATCCAGCATTTAATCCTTTGCCATGGTTTAATGATTTTAAAATAGAAAATAATTTTAATTTAGATGAAGCAAATAAAATATTGGATGAGTCTGGTTGGAAGTTAAATGATTCTAAAATTAGAGAAAAAAAGATAAAAGATACTTTAATTCAATTAAATTTTAAATTACATGTTCCAGATAGTGAGTTTTTAATAAAAACTGCTGATATTTTAGCTGAAAGTTGGTCTAAAATTGGTATTAAAATAGAAATTATTAAAAGCGGACCAGATGAGTTATTAGAAAAAAATATTATGAATCGCGATTATGAATTAATTATTTTTGGGAATGCTATTTATCCTAATTTTAATTTATATCCATTTTGGCACTCTTCTTTTATATTTTATCCTGGTCTCAATTTAGCATTGTATAGTAATAATAAAGTAGACGATTTATTAATTAATCTTTATCAAAAATTAAATATAGACAAAAATCAAATTTTAAATAATATTTTAGAAAATATTTATAATGATTATCCAGCTATTTTTCTTTATCAACCTAAATATTTAATGATTACTTCTAAAAATATTTATGGCATTAAAGAACTTTTAATTAATAATGAAGAAGATATGTTTAGCGATATAAATTTATGGTATTTAAAAACAAAAAGAGTTTTTAAATAAATTATTTTTCTCCAATTAATATAAAATAATAATTTGTTAAAGCAAGCCAATTTCTTTGATTAAACCAGCTCGTTCCACTATAAGTTGCATAACCATAGCCTCCAATTTGCTGATCTTCTGAAGTCCCAGCTAAATGTCCAAATCCCCCCTCTTGATTTAGTACCCAAACATAGAGCTTATTTTTTTCTAAATATATTTTTGGATTAAAATTAAAAGCAATCTCTGGACTAGTTTCTATTAAATAATTTAAAATATTATTTGATGTGCCTAATTTATTTTGATCATTAATACTTTGATTTAACAAGTTGACATCGTCATTAAAAACATCAGAATCATATTTATATATAGAGATATTAACATTTTTGCCGCGAAGATAATTATGAGGAATCCAATAAATTTGAAATTTTATTTTAATTTTAGAGAGATATCCTGATTCGTTTGATTTAAAAACTTGAGCAAAATTTAAAGCATTACCATTAGCAATATCTCCTTGTTTATTTTGTTCTTGTAAGATTATAAAATTTTCAGGAAAAGACCATTGACTTTGAATTTCTTTTGAAACATTTTTAAATTCGTCTATGGCCCTTAAGCTAACAATATATTTTTTGCCATATTGAACATTAATTTCAAAATTTGGAGAATTGGGCACAGGAGTTATTTGCCAATTATTAGGATTTAAATTTTCTGAATCAGAAAAATTATATTCATAATAAATATTTGAATCTTTTGAATCGGGATCAGTTGAATAATCAGCTGAAACCCTTAGTTTAAAATTTGTTTCATCAAAATTAAATTGAATATTTTGAGGCGTGGTTGGAGCATTTAAAAATGATTTATTTTTTAATAAATAATATTTTTTAGAATCTAAAGCTTTAAAATTAATAATTTGATAAGTCCCAGCAATATTTCCGCTCCAATCTTTATAAAAACCTAAAGTAATATAGTCGTTTTCATTCAAATCTTGGTTAATTAATAATTCAATAATTAAAGAATTATCGCTTTCTAAAGAATTAAAATCGTAAGCTAATCTTCCAAGCCAAGTTGGTGGCCCGCCTAATTTAATACAAGATCTTTGATTTTGAGGAAATATTAGGGCGTTATTTGGCCCAAAAGCACAAGAAGGATATTGAATTTGAATTTGATTTGCGTTTGGAATAATTAGCCCATTTTCGGTTGAAATATTATAAGATGTTGGCTCCTGATTAAGATAAAAAACTATTGCTTCGTAATTCATAAAACTATCTGGGCTTTTGTCTTCTAAATTAAAAAATTGATGATTTGGATTAAATTTAATTTTAAAATAATATTTTCCAGTAGAATCATCTTTAAAAAAATAACCGTCTTCAATAAAGCTTTTAGCAAAAATATTTATTGATGAGGTAGAAATTAAGCCGTCGCGATCTATGACTTGAAATTCGTAATTATAATTTTTATTTAATTCTTGGATGTTAATATTTTTTTCAAATAATTCTAAGGAATTATAATTTAAATTTTTAGCTAAACTTTCTAGAATAGTTGAAGTAGAAATTATTAAATTTGAACTTGTTGAGTTTGCGAAAATATTTTGAATAATTTTATAAGTAATCGTTGAAGTTTGAAATTCGTCGTCTTGGCTTAACCCCCATAAAAATTTAATGTTTGCATTTTGATTATCATAACTATATTCCAAATTAATTATTTCTGGAGGTTTTCTTGGCTCTTTTAAATTATTTGAGCTTTGAGGATTAGGTGTTGGGTTGGTAATAAAATCTTGAGCTAAATCGTAATCACATCCATTCCCTAAAAATTTTCCATTTGATTCGGGATTTAAACATAGGTCATCTTTATAAGCTTTTCTTTCTATTGAATAGCCAGACAAAACAGGGCCATTTTCATTTTTATAGATATTATAATTAAAGCGATCAATTTCTTGATTATTTTTATCATACAAAATTATGGCTTGAAAATCATTTGGAATACTAGCAGATGTTTTTTGATCAGTGTTATTTGAATTTTTATAAAATCCAACCAAAAAGAAGCCCCCATTTTTTTTGATTATTGAATTTTGATTTAGTTTTATTAAATTTTGTTCGGTGGTAGTGTTATTTTTTAAAATTTTAATTGACCAATTTGTAAGATCAATATCATCTACAGTTGGATTATAAAGTTCAATAAATTCTTTTTCTTCATCAGATCCATTTGCATCAAAAAATATTTCACTAATTAAAATATGCCTAACATTAGAAAATTCTAAAAAAGCGTCTTTTGACGCTTGATTAGTTGAGACACAGTTTTGATTTGGCGGATCTTTTGGCGACGGACAATTTGAAATTTCAAAATCTTCTAAATTATTGCTTGTGTTTTTAATGTTTCCATTATCAAATTTTCTTTGTAAACTTTGGTTTTGTCCAATTTCTAAAGCGCAAGGCCCTTGGCAATTTTGAGCTTCGCCCCAGCCAACTAAATCAGAAATATTTTTATTTTTATCAATTAACTGAATGGAGTTTGAATTAGATAATGTTAAATTAGATAAAACAATATCAGCATTTGGTAAATTTTCACGAGAAATTAAAAAGAAGCTTTTAGCTTTAATAATTTTTCCTTCAAAATTAGTTTTTGATACTAAACTGCCAAAATCAGAACCAGTTTTTGTTTTTCTTTGAATATAATAACCAGTTAAATCAATATCAAAATTATTTGGGTTATAGAGCTCAATGAATCTTTGATTAGTTGGATAAATTTGAATTTCTGAAATTAAAATATTTTGAATTTGTTGATTTTGGTTTCGTTCATTGTCTTGAGTTTGAATAGAATAGTTTGAAGATTTTCCTCCTCCACCTCCATTTAAATTGTTTAAATTGCCAGAAGAATTTTCATTTTTGGGAGTGCCAGAAGAATTAGCTGAAGTTTGCCAGCTTAAATCAGTTTTTCTTTCAGCAGTTTGTCTTGTTAAAGAATTGCCAGCTGGCCAAGAGGGTGTAGCTAAAACTTCATCAATTAGGTTACAATTTTTATCAAAAAGACGTAGTCCTTCATCTGAATTTGATAAAGCTCCAGTATAAATTAAATCAGCCTTAATGTTTGGTAAGGTATTTTCTGATGTTCGTTCTAAAATTAAAAATTGACCAGGTTTAATTTTAGTATTTGGCAAAAATGCAAAGTTAATTTTAATTTGTTCGGACCTATCAATTAATTGCCAATTGTTTATATCAATTTCTTGATTGGAAATATTTTTAAGTTCAATCCATTCATTATTTGAAGATTCTGGGGTTCCCATCCAAGCAATTTCATTAATAATCAATCCTTGATGCGATGGAGTTTGATTAGTTTGAAAACTGCATTGTTTAAATTCGTTTGATAAATTATTTAAATTAGGAGTTTGTTTTGTTGTAGTTTGATTTTGGGTTGTAGTTTGATTATTTAATTGTTTTTGAGTTGTTGTTTGATTTTGGTTGATTTGCGGAGCAATAAATGGTTCTTCTGGCTCAGATTCGTCTAATGAATTATTTAATTGATTTTGAGTATTTTGAATTAATTGATTTGGTTGTTTAATATTTGGATTAAAATTTTGTTCAATAATTTGATTTTGTTGTTGATTATTTGTAATTGGAATTTCATAAGTATTATTTTTATTTTGATTAAAAAGATAATTAATAAATTCTTTTGTTGTTTCAAAAACTTGTGAACCAAAAGATTGAATAGAATTTATTATGTTTGAGGTTGTGTTTTTAATTTTTCCCCAAAAACTTAATTCTTTTTCTAAATATTTTGGATTATTTTCGTTAGCTTTAGCTTCGCGGAAAAATAAATCAATAACTCCTGCTCCATATTGAACAGCTTTTGTTGAAAGTCTGGACCAGTAAGAAGACATAACCAAATCAGATTCTAGGCTAGCATCAAATTTATTACTAAATAATATATCAGCAGATGACTTTCTGAATAAATAATAATCTCCGTTTTCTTTATCTATTTTTATTGCATAAAAATATTTCTCAATTTTTGCGTCATAATCTGGTTGTGGTTTATTATAACCGCTTTGAATACCAATTGTGTCTTTGCTATAAAAATTATTATTTGAATATGTTGCTAAGTTATTAAAATAATCATTTAAATTGTTTAAAATAATTGGCTTTTTATTTTTTAATTTTTCAGTTAATTCTTTATCATAATTATTTAAATTATATTGACTAGTATATTTTTCATATGGACTTCCTAAAGCATGAGGATCATTTCTGGTATGATCTGGAACAGATTTGTCTTCAATTAGATGTAAAATATGACCTAAAATATACATTGCTTTTTCTTTTTCGCCTTGAATATAAAATTTTAATGCTCTATCCCAAGTAAAATCAGTTTCAAAAGTAATAAGTTCAATTTTCTTTTGTTGAATTGCTGAAAGCAAAGAATATATTGTTGCAGCTGTTTTATATATGATATTGTTTTGATTTGAGCTATCATTTGCCCAATCTTTTGATTTTTGCCAATTTCCTAGCCGATACTCAGGATTAATTGCTGAATCTTCGGTTAATCCACGATTATAAATTGGATCATAAAAATGATTCATCCAGCGTGGAGGCTCATCTTCTTTTCTTGAGCCATCAATTAAATAGGGAACTAATTCATTAGATATTTTATTTTGAAAATTTTGATTATAAAAATTAATAATTTCTTTTGTTAAATAAGCATGGGTTTCAATACTATAACCAAATACTTGATTTTGAAAACTAAAAATTATTAATAATAAAAAAATTAATAATAATTTTTGTTTCATTATTAATATATGCTTTCTATTTTCCAAATATTTGAATATTTATTTAGAGTTAATCCAATATCTATTAATACATTTCCTTTACCATCTCTTGTGGCAAAAACAAAATTATCTTCGCTGATTTTTGCTTTTGGATCTGGTTTTGCTCTTGAAAGTAAATCTATGATTTTTTCAATTTTTCCTTCGTTTTTAGCTTTTATTAAAGCTTCTTTATACTTTGGATCAACTATACCGCTATAATTTAAAACAAAATATTTACTAGCTAAATCAAAATCTTCTTTTTTTAAAGCATCAATAAATAATTTTAAAGTTTCTTCTGGGGTTTTGCCGCCATAAGTATCTTCTTTCATTGCTTTTTCATAATTAGCCTGCATTTGAAGATATTTTTCATAATTTTTTTGTTGTTCTTTGGCAAGTTTAGCTTTAGGATTTAAATAATTTTCATAAACAAAAACTGTTCCGCTAAAAATAGCAATAATTAGAAAAAGAGCAAAAGCAAATTTTAAAAATCTTTTTTTAGAATTTTGTTTTTCATCAATATTTTTTTCTATTTCCTGAAATGAATTTGATAAGTTTTTTTGATTTTCTTCAAAATCTTCTTCCATATTTTATAATTGTCTTAATTAATTTTATTATAAAATATTTTAAATCGATTTTAAGTTTTTTTTGTGGATAACTTTAAATAATTTATTTATTGCATTATATTATTGACAAAATTGATATTATATTGTTATAATAGTTTTTATGTTAATAAATAATTTGGCAAATAATTCATATGATTTAATTGCTAAAAAAGCTTTTGAAATTTCTTATGCTCTTTGCCGAGTTAGTCAAGCAATTAAAAATGACTCTTTTAAAAAGATTTTTGATGAGCAAGGATTAAAAATTTTGAATTTGGCAACTATAAAAGATATTGAGGCAATAAAACAAACTATTTTTTCTATTGAATATTTTATTCATTTAGCAAGGTCTTTAAATCTTTTTAGAAATGATTTAGCAGATGCAATTATTGCCGAATTAAATAATTTAAATAATTTTATTGCTGAATATCTTAAAAATATTGAAAATGAAAATATGATAGATATTAATAGTATTTTTAAAACAAAATTAAACATTGATAATAAAAAAGATAAGTTAATTAAAAAATCAAAAATTAATATAAAAGATAATTCGGCAATAGAAAATAATTTATCAATTGATAATTCGGCAATTGATAATGATTTAATATTAAATTCTTCAATTAATAATTCGGCAGTAGAATTGGGTTCGGCAATAAAAGATTCGGCAATAGAAAATAATAATTCGGCAACAAATATGGACTCGGCAATAAATAATAATGAAGAAAAACAAGAATCATTGCCGAACCAAGCAGATAATAAATCAAAAACAGGATTTTTACATATTTCAGAAATTATTAATAATGAAAAAGAATCTGATTTTAAAAAAACAAAAGAAAATAATACAAACAATGAAATGAGCGTTAGAAAATCTGTTTTTTTTGATAAAATTAGATATTTTCAAGAATTTAAACTTAGAGATTTAGAAGAAATATTCCCAGAGTTAAGCGAAAGAACAATTAGATATTATTTAAGCGATTTAATTAATAAAGGAATTATTGAAAAAAGAGGTAGTTCTGGGCCTAATGTTTTATATAAGGTAAAAAACCCGCAAAATATTCAGGTTTTTGAAGAAGTGTAAAAGAAGTAAAGAAGTATAAAAAACATTGATTTATAAAACCATTTTAAGCCATATTTTATTCGTAACCTTTTAAAATATTTAACGTTTTCTTTAGTACAAATAGATTAAATTAACAAAAAAGTATTGAAAAGTTTTTTAAAAAATAATAAAATATAATAAATTCAGAGTGAGGCTGAATTTAAAATTAATAAAATAAAATTTTAAATTAGTCTCGCTCTGAAAGCGAGATTTTTTAATTTTGATACTGCTCCGCTATGAAGAGTAGCGGACTTCGGAAAAATAAAAGGTCGAAAATTAAAAATAAAATTTAGGTCGTTAAATTTATAATAATAAAAATAAAATGAGTAAAAAATTTTCATTATTCGTATTAGCTGCAATGTTAGTTTCTGGAGTTGCTTCAGCTCAAACACCAACAGTTGATCAACTTCAAGCTCAAATTGCAGCTTTGCTTGCACAAATTCAAGCAATGCAAAATCAATTACAAGGTCAACAAACATCACCATCATCAGCTTGTACATTTACCCGCGACCTCACAGTGGGAATGAGAGGCGATGATGTTAAATGTTTACAAGGGTATCTTAAAGTAACCCCACAATCAGGATATTTTGGTCCATTAACCAAAGCTGCTGTTTCAAAATGGCAAGCTGAAAATGGATTGCCTGGAACTGGTTATTTTGGACCAATGTCCAGATCAAAATATAGTTCATTAGTTGCTTCTGTTCCATCAACACCAACAACACCAACAACACCAACTACACCAACAACACCAACTACACCAACAACACCAACAACACCTTCTACTCCATCAACAGAAGGTACTTTAATTGTTGAGAAAAACTCAACACCAGCTGATGGCGAAACATTAAGAGAAGGTGAAACAAGAGATGTTTTGGGTATTAGATTAAGAGCAACTCAAGGAGATGTTACTGTTCAAAGATTAAGAGTTAACTGGCCAACAACAGGACAAGCTCCTCATAGAGTAATTTCAAGAGTTGCTTTAGTTGATGAAAGCGGAAATACATTGTGGTCATCTGATGTAACATCACAAGAAGGAAAACCATTTTATAGAGAAACAAATGGTGATTACTATTTATTAATCACTGGTATTAATGTTTCTGTTCCAAAGGATCAATCTAAAGTTGTTACATTAAGATTTACAGCTGTTTCAACTTATCCATCTGGAGTTACAGGAACATATACTTTAACAGTTCCAGCTCAATCAGTAAGAGCAGTAACTGGAAATAATGTTAATCTTTTTGAACCATCAGCATCATTTAATAATGGATTCCAACCACAAGCAACATTAGCTGGTTCAGCTGCTATTTCTGTTACAAGAGCATCAGATACTCCACAAGAAAAAAATGTAACAGCTAATGAATTAGTTTCAGGAACTGGAACAGCTGCTGTTATGAGATTAACTCAAAACACTCCACTTTTGAAATTTAGAATGACTGCTCAAAATGATAATTTGAGATTAAGACAAGTTGTATTTACATTTAATGCAGCAACTGTTTCTCCAACTAATTTTTATCTTGAAGTTGGAGGAAGAAGAGTTGGAACAGTTAATGTAAGTGGTGCAACTGTTACTGTCTCAAATATTTTCCCAGATAATGTTGTAATTAACAGAGATCAATCTGTTGATGCAGTTATTGGAGTTTCTCAAGTTGATAATGTTGTATATGGTGGAGGAAACTTAACAGTTACTTTGGCTAGCGTTGTTACTGAAAACTCATTGGGCGGAACAATTTCTGCCACACCAACAACAGTTTCAAGTTTGCCAGTTTATCTTTATGTTGTTGCTCCTAACTTAGGATTTACTGGCTCTGTTACAGCAACCAGAGATCAATCAAATTCAACCAGCTCATTTACATTTAATGGTAAGCTTAGCGTAGCATTGCCAACAAATGTTCATGCTGGTGGTCAAGTTAGAATTTCCAGCTCTACTCCATTTAATATGCAATGGGAAATAACAGGAGGAACAAATTTGCCTGTATCTTATACAATTGATGCTGTTAAAGATTCTGCAGGAAATACAGTATCTCAAACAGGAGGATATTATGTCCTAAATGCTGGAGATACTTATAATTTTGAATTAAGTGCTGTAGGAGCAGTTTCAGGTGTTAAACAAGCCAGAGTTAGAGTTAATTCTGTAACTTGGGCTTCTGGAAACAATGGAACATTTACCGCTCCAGTTACAACAAGCTTTATTAGTAAGGATTTTGTAACCAATTACAGCAACTAAGTTTTTCTGAAATTTTTTCAGATTAACTTTTAACCAAAAACCCGCCCGATGGCGGGTTTTTGGTTTGGAAATATTTTAAAATTATTATTTGTTATTTTTTTACAATTTAATATAATTATTTTTATGATTTTGCCTGATCATAGAATTAAAAAATTAATTTTAGATGGAATAATTCAAGTTAGTCCAGCTCCTGATTTTGAAGCCCAATTAGGGCCTTGTTCTTTAGATTTAAAACTTGGTAATTTTATAAAGATTTTTAAATCAAACCTAGAATCAAAACCTTTAGATTTAAAAAATATTAAAAATATTGAAGATTTAATGGAGAAAATTTTAATTGCAGAAGGCGAAAGTTTTGTTTTAAAACCAAATAGTTTTGCTTTAGCAATAACTAAAGAAAATTTTAGTTTACCAGCTAATATTTTAGCTAGATTAGAAGGCAGGAGTTCTTTGGCTAGATTAGGAATAATTGTTCATTCAACAGCTGCTAGACTAGATTTGATCCTGGCTGGAATGGCCAAGCTGTTTTAGAATTAGGAAATTTAGGTCCAATGCCAGTTATTCTTTATGAAGGAATGAGAATTTGTAGTTTAACTTTTGAACTTTTAGAATCAAAAGCCGAGTTTCCGTATGGCTCAAAAGAAAAACATAAATATACAAAACAAGAAAAGTCGCCATTAGCTAGCAAAATTATACAAGATTAAAATGAAAATTTATATTCAAAAAATAGATGCAGATGCAAAATTGCCATCTTTGGCTTATCAGGGGGATGCTGGAATTGATTTATATTCAGCAGAAGAAGTTATTATTCAATCTATGGAAAATAAAGCAGTTCGCACTGGAATTAAAATTGCAATTCCAGAAGGTTATGCTGGTTTTATTTGGGATAAATCCGGTCTTGCCTTAAACAGTAAAATTAAAACAATGGCTGGAGTTATTGATTCTGGTTATAGAGGAGAAGTTAGGGTTGTTATGTTTAATTTAGGTAAAACTGATTATAAAGTTGAAAAAGGAGTTAAAATTGCGCAATTAGTTATTATGCCAATTATTAATTACGAATTAGAAGAAGTTAATGAATTAGATGAAACGCATCGAGGAGAAAAAGGTTTTGGCAGTTCTGGTTTAAATTAAAAAAATGGAAGAACAATATTTAAACGCATTAAAATATATTTTAGAAAATGGCATTGATAAACAAATTTTGAAATGTTGTTTTTGAATTTTTTAACTATTGAGCCGATTTTATTTGGTAAGGGCTTAAAATTTTTAAATCAAAAAATGAATTTAAATTTAAACTTAATAGAGGCAAGAAAAATAAATAATTCTGGAACTTTGCTTTTACATTATAAAGTTTTAAAATGATGATATGAGCCAAATTTTAATTATTGGAGCTGGAGAAATTGGAAAAGCTTTGGGCAAAATTTTATCAAAAGAAAATAAAATAAATTATTGGGATAAATATGGTATTTTTAAAAATCAAGATTTAAAAGATTTAGTTTTAAAATCAGAAACTATTTTAATTTGCACGCCAGCAGGAGCTGTTTTTGAGGTTTGGAAAAAGATTAAAAAATTTAATTTAGAAAATAAATTTTTAATTTGTGTTTCTAAAGGAATTGATTTAAAAACTAATCAAAGAATAGATGAAATTTTAGCTGATTTTAAAAATTTTGGCTTACTTTATGGGCCAATGATTGCCGAAGAATTGAATCAAAATCAATTTGGTTTTGGAATTTTAGCTTCTAAAAATAAAAAAGTTTTAAAATTAAAAAATATTTTTTTAAATACTAAAATTAAAATTAAAACTAGCAATGATGTAGTTGGCGTGGCTTTAAGCGGAGTTTTAAAAAATATTTATGCTTTAGGCTTGGGATTACTTGACGGTTTAAATTTGGGTTTAAATTTTAAGGGGTATTATGTCACGCAAGCCATAAACGAAATGTTTAAAATAGTTAAAGTTTTGGGAGGTAGGTCAAAAACAGTTTTTGAAATATGCGGTTTAGGCGATTTTGTTGCAACTGGTTTTAGTAAAAATTCAGCTAATTATAAAGTTGGATTTTTAAAAGGCAAAAATCAGCAAATTAATCAAACTTCAGAAGGATTAAAATCTATTAGAGGAATTAAAAAAATTTTAAAATCAAAACATATTAAAACTCCTATTTTAGATAAACTTTATAATATTTTTTATTTGAATCAAGAAGTGAGCAAAATTTTAGAAATTTAATTATTCAATACAACAATCAATTGCTTTTTTAATTAATTTTTTTAATTTATCAAAAGCTCCAGAAGGTTCATTATCTAAATTAGAATTAGTTTCAGTTATTTTTTCTAAAGTTTTTTCATTGTCGTGTTTATTTAAAGCTCCATCATCAATTTTTTTAATATCAGAAATATCTAAAATTTTTAAATTAATTCCCCAAAATATTGAATATAATAAGTAAGCTTTATCAAATAAATCATAAGCTTCTTGATTTTTGTTTTCACCTAATTTTTTTGTTCCAACTTCCATTAAACGATAACTAGCTGCTAATAAATGTTTAGAAATACACCAAACTTCGCCTTCATAATCTTTTACTATTTTTTTTAAAAGTTCTTTACGAATTTCGCGAACTTCTTTAATTAAATCATAATAAGCTGTTTTACCTGTTTTAGCTCCAGTAAAAAAGAAATGCTCTTCAATACTAATTAAATTCATTATAGCAATACTTAAATCTTGATTAGAGGATAAATCCATTTTATCTTCCCTTTTTGATTTTTCAATTTTTTGAATAAAGTCATTAATTTTTTGATTTAATTTTTGTTCATCCATTGTTTATTTTAATAAAATATAAAAAATAATACTTAAAATTAAAATTGGTATTATTGGCATGACGACCTTTTGAAATGGAAAATAAGATTTATTATTTTTTTGTTTTAAAAATTGATGAGTTTCTGCTCCAAACCAAAAAGCTAAACTGCCTAAAATAATTCCTAAATTTAATTTATTTAAAAACTGCAAATTTAATAAAATTTCTGAATTAATTTTTGCAAAATATATTCCTACGCCAACAAAAGCATACCAAATTAAAATAATTAATAAATTTCTAAATTTAAAATTTATATTTTTTTTAATTAGAAAATCTATTGTCCAATAAATTAAAGCGACTATTAATCCTCCAACCCATAAGCCAGTAATAAGATCATCAATTTTTAGTAGTCTGGAAAGTTCTAATCCGCCAGCAACAGCTATGACGCACAATGGACAAACTGCTAATGTTTTTTTAATACTAAATAAAACAATGTTTAAAACAATTAAAATTTTTAATTTAGGTTTAATCATTTTTTAATTTTAAGGATTTTGATTGAGTTTTTTAAAATAATCTATAATTGGTTGGTCACCAACAATACAATTTTGACCAGTCCATAAAAATGGGATACCAATTTGATTTTGAGGGATATTACAAATTTTAGCTTTAGAAATTAAATCTTTTTGATTATTTTGATTATAATATACTTCTTTTTGTTCTAGTCCAATTTTGAGCTGATTTGATTTAAGATAATTTTCAACAATAGCGCAATGTGGGCAACCTTCGCCATAATATAAAATTAATTTGTTGTTTTCAAAAGTATTTTGTCCAGTAACAGAAAGCGTTGATTTTTTAAGTATTGCGCCAATTGTTAAAATAATAAAAGTTAATAATAAAAGACCAATAACAATAATTTTATTTTTTTGATTCATAGTTTTATAATAAATGAACATTTTTATTTTGCAAGTTTTAAAATAATGTTTATAATATTTAAGATAATTAATGATACAAAAAATTTTAGAGGTCAAAAATTTAAATGTTTTCCTTGATAATGAAAAAATTTTAGATAATATTTCTTTTACTTTAAATCAAGGAGAAATTTTAATTATTTTAGGCCCAAATGGTGCAGGCAAAAGTGTTTTATTAAAAACTATTTTAGGAATTTTGCCATATAATGGACAAGTTATTTGGGCTAACAAATTTAAAATAAGTTATTTACCTCAAGGATTAAATCAATTATTTTTCAAGAATTTGCCGATTACGGTAAAAGATTTTTTTAATTTAAAAAATAAAAAATTTAAAGAAGATGAAATTATTAATGTTTTAAAATTAGTTGGCTTAGATAAAGATATATTAAATAAATCAATTGGCAATTTATCAACTGGTCAATTTCAAAGAATTTTAATTGCTTGGTCTTTAATTGATAATCCAGAAGTAATTTTTTTTGATGAACCAACAACTGGAATTGATATTGGTGGGGGAGAGACAATTTATTCTTTGCTTTATAAAATTAAACAAGATAAAAATTTAACAATTGTTTTAGTAACCCATGATTTAAATATTGTTTATGGATTAGCAGATAAAGTTTTATGTTTAGGTAAAAAGGGTCATATTTGCTTTGGCCCACCAGCTAAGGCTTTGACTCCCCAAGCTTTAGAAGCAATGTTTGGAATGGAATTAAAATTTTATAAACATTAAAATGAATAATCAATTAGTTTTAAGTTTAATTAGTGGAGTTTTTATTTCAGGAATTGCAGCTTATTTAGGTACTTTAATGCTTTCTAGAAAAATGTCGGTTATTGCTGAACCAGTTGCGCATTTAGCATTGCCTGGCGCGGCTTTAGCAATAATTTATGGCTTTGATTTGTTTTTAGGAGTTTTTCCTTTTACAATTTTAGGAGCTTTAATTATTTGGCTTTTAGAAAGAAAAACAAAATTGCCAATTGAAAATTTAGCTGCAATTTTATTTGCTTCAAGCATTGGAGTTGCTCTTTTAATTTTGCCAATAGAAGAAGCAGAAGAAGCTTTAGTTGGAAATATTTTAAATATTAGTTTTTATGAGACAATTTTTGTTATTTTAATTAGCTTAATTATTTTTGGAATTGTTTTTAAAATTTATAATAAAACTCTGCTCTTAAATGTTTCAGAAGATTTAGCTGTTGTAAGCGAAATCAATATAAATTTTTATAATTTTTTATATTTATTAAGTATTGCTTTAACTGTAAGTATAGGAGTTTATTTGGTTGGAGGATTGATTACTGCGGCTTTAATTGCTATTCCAGCTGCAATTTCTAAAAATTTAAATAAATCTTTAATTCAATATAAATTATTTTCTATTTTTTTTGGCACAATTATTACTATTTTTGGAATACTTTTAGGTCAAAAATTTAATTTACAACCTGGTCCATTAATAGTTATTTGTGGAGCTTTTATATTTTTAATAAGTATTATTTTCAAAAAATCTAATTAAAAATTTAAGAATTTAATAATGTTTTTATAATTTATTTTTCTATATTTAATTTGTGGAGATGGCGGGATTTGAACCCGCGTCTGGAAATAATTGTAAAAAACCTTCTACGAGCGTAGTCCTTTTAAATAAAAGGACAAATTAACCATAAAGGTTAGCGTTTATTTAATTTAGCTTAAATATTAAAACGCTAAAATATTTAAGCGAGCCTTTCTAATATAAGACCAGACTCAAATCCGAAAGGCAAGATTTGGCTGATCCCAAGCTTATGCAAAAGCAAAGCTTGGAGCTGCAACTCTTTGGTTGGCAGTTGTTGTTTTTGGAAGTTTTACCTAAAAGGTCGAGATTCCAGCTCGGCTCGCTGGTTTTTTACTTTTATTCCATCGAAACCTTTCATCCCCAACTAAAATAAATTATAATATAAAAATGGGTTTTTTTCAAGAATATTGTTTTGATTGTGGACACAAAAAGATTGTTCATTTCGAAAGCTGGGTTGATGATTTTTTGTCGCTTTTGCCCCCAATTAAACTTTCGACAAAATTTGTAAATTTTTTTGATTACTTGTTAGAAAAAATTTTTTTATTATTTAAATTATTAAAATATGAAAAAATTGAAAATGTTAGTCAATTAAATATTTCTTTGCGTTCTAAATTATTTATTAATAAATTAATTTTGGAAAATTATTCTATTTTTATTGGAAAAAGTATTTTTGGTTATACTAATCATTTTAAAATTAAAAATAAAGATAAAGAAATTAATTTTTATGGTCTTCCAACTCCAGATCAACTTAATTATAAAATTAATTTAATTGATCATAAAGATTATATTAAAAAACAATTAATTAAGAATAATTTTCCAGTGCCAAAAGGAAAAATTTTTTGGTTTTGGCAAAAAAATAAGGCATTAGAATATGGCAAAAAAATTGGCTTTCCATTAGTTGTTAAGCCAGTTAGAGGATCTGTTGCCAGACATGTTACAACAAATATTTTTAATGAAAAAGATTTGTTAAAAGGTATTTTAAAAGCATTAGAATATTCTCCAAGTTTTATTATTGAAGAATTTATTTATCCAGCCTTTGTTTTTAGAGCAACAGTGATTGATAATCAAGATGTTTTTTGTGTTAAACAAATTCCAGCTAATATAGTTGGCGACGGCAAATTAAGCATTGAAGAATTAATTAAACAAAAAAATAATGATCCTTTACGCGGGAAACCTCATGATAAAAATTTTATTTTATATAAAATTTTAATAAATGAAACAACTAAAGAATTATTAAATCAAAAAGGCTATACTTTCAAAGATATCCCCCAAAAAGGAGAGATTATTTATTTACAAAAAGATCCGTTTTTAAGATTAGGAGGAGATTTAAAAGATTATAGTCTTAAAATGCATTCAGATAATAAGGAATTATTTTTAAATATTTCTAAATTATTTAATATTAAGTTAGTTGGAATTGATTTTATGATCGAAAACATTGAAAATTCTTGGAAAAATCAAAGATGTGGTATTTTAGAATTAAATACATTGCCATCAATTGAGTTGCATGCTATTGATGCTGAAAATGATATTTTAGAATCAATGTATAATTTTTTTAAAAAATATTATTTATGATTTGGTTATTATTTATATTTTTAATTATTATTTTTTTATTATATTTGTTTTTTATTATTTTTGCTTTAGATAATTTAATTTTTAGTCATGATTTGCCAACTTCTAATAAAGCTATTTTAAAAGTTATAGAAATAATTAAAAAGTATAATCCTCAAGCTTCAAATTTTTATGATTTAGGATGTGGTCGGGGCAAGGTGGTTTTAAAAATTAAAAAAGAATTTCCAAATTTAAATGTTTATGGTGTTGATAAAAATAAATTTAGAATATTTATTTCTAAATTAAAATCTTTAATTTTTAGAAAAAAAATTAATTTTATAAATAAAAACATTTTTGATTTAGATTTAAGTAAGGCTGATATTGTTTATACTTATTTATGGTACGATTTAATGCCTATTTTAGAAACAAAATTACGAAAAGAATTAAAATCAGGAGCAATAGTTATAACGAATACTTCTTTTTTTTCAAATTGGCAGCCTAAAGAAATTGTAAATACGTGGGAAAATATTTCAGATCCTAATTTTGAAAAATTATTTATTTATCAAAAAAATTAATTCCAATTTTCAATTAAAAGTAGTTTTTTATTATTAAATTTTTGATAAATTGCTTCGGTGACAAAAGGCATAAAAGGATGAATCATTTTTAAAGATTCAATTAAAACATAAATTAAAATTTTTTGAGTATTTTGATTTAATTTTGGGTCATCAATTTGTTTTTTAGATTTTTCAATATAAATATCACAAAATTTATGCCAAAAGAAATCATAAATTTCTTTTAAGGCCCTGCTAAATTTAAAATCATTTAAATTTTTAGAAATATTTTTTTTGGTCTGATTAAGTTGAGTTAAGATATTTTTATCATCTTTAGTTTTTGGTTTTGGCTTATTGTGTTTTGTTTTTAGTATTTTTTTGTCTAATTTATAATAAATAAATCGAGCTGCATTCCAAATTTTATTGGCAAATTTTGATCCAGCAACAACAGCATTTTCATCCCAGCGGATGTCTTGGCCAAAAGCTTGCCAAATTATTCCAAAACGAGTAGCGTCTGCTCCATATTGATTAATATAAATTAATGGATCAATTCCTGTTCCTTTAGATTTAGACATTCTTTGGCCATCCTTAGTTAAAATTGTTCCATGAATAAATACGTTTTTAAATGGAGGTTTGCCCATAAATTCTATTCCAGAAAAAATCATTCTTGTTACCCAAAGATTTAAAATATCTCGAGCGGTAATTAAGGTATTGCCTGGATAATATTTTTTTAAATCGGATTTAGAAAGGCCAGCAAATGGCCAAAGCGCAGATGAAAACCAAGTATCTAACACATCTTCAGATTGAATCATTTTACAATTTTTACAAAATGGGCATTTAGTTGGTTGTTTTTCAGAAACAATATATTTTTCTTTGTTAATTTGGCAATAATAAACAGGCAGGCGATGCCCCCACCAAATTTGTCTAGATAATGTCCAATCTAAAATATTTTCTAGCCAATTAAAATATATTTTTTCGAAATTTTTAGGTATAATTTTAACTTTTTTATTTTTTACTGCCAAAATAGCTTTTTTAGCTAAATCATTCATTTTTAAAAACCATTGTTTTGAAGGAATTGGTTCAATATTTGTGCCGCATCTATAGCAAGTTGAAATACGGTGGTTGTATGGTTCAATTTTAATAATTAAATTTTCGCTCTGTAATTTTTGAACTATTTTTTCTCTAGCTTCTAATGTTTTAAGGCCAGCAAATTCTTTAGCATTTTCATTCATTCTTCCAAAATCATCAATAACTTGAATAGTTTCTAGATCATGTCGTTTTGCAATTTCAAAATCTAATAAATCATGCGCTGGAGTAACTTTAACCATTCCAGTTCCAAATGATGGATCAATTTTTTTATCAGCAATAATTGGAATATTGCGTTCAGTAAGTGGCAGATTTATTGTTTTGCCAATTAAATGTTTATATCTTTCATCTTTTGAGTTAACTGCTACTGCTGTATCGCCAAGCATTGTTTCTGGTCTAGTAGTTGCTACAATAACATCGTTATCATATTTAATATAATAAAGATTAGCGTTTTCTTCTTTATATTCTAATTCTAAATCAGATAAAGAAGTATGACATCTTGGACACCAGTTAACAGTTTTAATATCTTGATAAATTAATCCTTGTTTATAATAATTTATAAAAGCATTTATAACATCTTGAGCATAAGCTGAATCCATTGTAAAACGATTTCTGGACCAGTCAGGTAAGCATCCTAGTTTTTTTAACTGATCTAAAATAATTGTTCCATATTTTTCTTTCCATTCCCAAACTTTTTCAATAAATTTTTCTCGCCCTAAATCAAAACGTGACAAACCTTGTTTTTTAAGTTCTTTTTCAACTACATATTGAGTTGCTATTCCTGCATGGTCTGTCCCTGGGAGCCATAAAGTTTTATATCCTAAAAGTCGATAAAAGCGAATTAAAATATCTTGTAATGTATTATCTAAAACATGCCCCATATGTAATGTCCCAGTAACATTTGGCAGGGGCATGTAAACAATATAATTTTTAGCTTTTTTATTTTTAGCTTGAGGTAGTTTATCAGGATTGAAATATTTTGATTTTAGCCATAATTCGTATATTTTTTCTTCTATTTGTTTTGGTTCGTAGCGCGGTTCCATAAAATTAAATATTTAAATCGCCCCTTGCAATTAATCTATAATTTTTATTTTTTTGATTTAAAATAAAAGCTGAAATAGCAATCATTACAGCGTTATCTGTATTATATACAAAAGGTGGAACAAAAAACAACTTTTTTTCATTTCGGCATAATCTAGAAAATTGATTTCTTAGGGTTTTGTTTGCAGATACTCCTCCAGAAAGCATAATTGATTTAGCGCCAAATTCGTTTGCGGCTCGAAAAGTTTTTTTGATTAAAACATCAAAAGCTGCTTGTTGAAAAGACGCTGCAATATCATTTTTAGTTTGAGAATCAATTGTTTTATAATTTCTTAAAAAATAAAAAACAGAAGTTTTTAAACCAGAAAAACTAAAATCATAATTTTTTTCATTTATCATTGGCCTAGGAAATTGAATAGCTTTATTATTTCCAAATTGAGCAATTTTTTCTATTTGTGGCCCTCCTGGGTATGGCAAATTAAGCATTCGCGCAACTTTATCGAAACTTTCTCCGCAAGCATCATCTCTTGTTTCACCAAGTTTTTTATATTTAAAAAGTGATTCCATTAAAATTAAAATAGTATGTCCACCGCTAACAATTAAAGCTATAGCTGGAAAAATTTCTTTTTCAGATTTAATTTTATTTTTAGTAATTTTAGGGTCTAATAAAAAACTATATAAGTGGCCAAGTAAATGATTTGAACCAATAATTTTAGGTTTTGGAATTTTTAAAGTTTTGTATTGATTTATGATTTCTTTTGTAAAATTTATTCCAGTCCAAAGAGCTGGCTCAAGACCAGGGCCAATAGTTACGGTTAATATATTGATTGATTTTAAAAAATTTTTTAATTTTGTTGATTTAGAATTTAAATTTTCTTTGCTAAGTTTTTTAAATAAAATGGGCAGATTTTTTAAATGTTCTCTTTTAGCTAGATTTGGAACGACTCCGCCAAAAGCTTGATGTATTTTTATTTGAGAAGAAATTAGATTTTTTAAAATTTTAAATTTTGGCAAATTTGATTTTTTGTCTTGTTTGGATTTAATTAAAGCAAGCGATGTTTCATCGCAAGATGTTTCAATAGCTAGTATTTTCATATAAATTAATTTATATGATTTTTTAAAAAAATGGAAGAAATTAAGATGGTATTTTAATTTATTTTTTTATTATTTTATTTGTATTATGATTTTATTTTATGAATCAAATTAGAAAAAAACAATTAGTTTTTGTTGGGATGTCTGGTGGGGTTGATAGTTCTGTAGCGGCAATGCTTTTGAAAAAAAGAGGTTTTAATGTGGTAGGAATTTTTATTCGTTCTTGGTCAAATACGGATTTAGTTGATTGTCCGTGGGAAAAAGATTCAGAAGATGCCCGTAGAGTAGCTGAACAATTAAAAATTCCTTTTTATGTTTGGAATTTTGAAAAAGAATATAAAAAAGAAGTAGTAGATTACATGATTCAAACTTATAAACAAGGGTTAACTCCTAATCCTGATGTTTTTTGTAACAAACAAATTAAATTTGGATTATTTTTAAAAAAAGCTAAAGATTTAGGAGCAGATTTTGTTGCTACTGGACATTATGTTAAAAAAATTAAGAATAAAAGTTTAAATTTTGAAAAATTAATTCAAGCTAAAGATCTATCAAAAGATCAATCTTATTTTTTATGGATGCTTAATCAAAATCAAATTAAGAATGCTTTATTTCCGATTGGAAATTATTTGAAAACTGAAGTAAGGGATTTAGCTAAAAAAGCTGGCCTTTTAGTTTTTAATAAGAAAGATTCTCAGGGAATTTGTTTTTTGGGCAAAGTAAAAATTGCTGATTTTTTAAAAAATTTTATTAAAGAAAAACCAGGAGATGTTTTAACAACTGATGGGCAAATAATTGGTAGACATAAGGGAATTTGGTTTTATACTATCGGTCAAAGACATATTGGCGTCAGTTCTAGTGGTTTTAATTCAAATAAAAATTTTAACCAACCTCTTTATGTAGTTGATAAAGATTTTAAAAAAAATATTTTAATTGTATCAGTAGGAGAAAGCCCTGCTTTATATAAAAAAGAAATTAGCTTAGAGCAAATTAATTTTACATCTGATTTTTATAAAAATAAATTTTTAAGCGAAAAAAATATTAAAGTTTATTGTCGTTTGCGTTATCGTCAACCATTATTTTCAGCAACACTTTTACAACAAAAAAAACGAATTAAGTTAGTTTTTGACACTCCGCAAAAATTTGTTGCTCCCGGACAATCAGCTGTATTATATTTACCATATAAAAACAATAATTTTGAATTAATTGGCGGTGGAATTATAAAATAATAAATTTGCATATTTTGAAAATTTATGTCAAAATATGAATTATTAAAATGAATATTTTTAGGGATAAAAAATTTTATCTAGTTTTTATTTTTATTGTTTTAGGAGCTTATGGAATTTTAAATTTTATTTCCTGGAGAAAGGTTTATTTAACAGATAATTTTATAAATAGTAGAATGCAAACTGCTTTAATTGCTGGAGATATAATTAATTTATCTAATCAAGTTAAGGATAATCTTTTCAAAATTAATAGCTTTGATCAAGAACAAAAATATAAGGAAGCTTTTAATTTATTAAATGAAACAAATCTAAAAATATTAGATATTAGTCAAAAAGCTGTTGAACTTTCAAGGGAATTAGAAATAATGACTAAGGAATTAAACAATATTAAGGCTAATGGCGGAGAAATATATGCCCTTTCTGCTATTACCACCAGATTAGCAATTATTAATCATTTGATTAATTATCGTGATTATTTATTTCAACTTAATCTAGCTTTGCAAGATAGGTTTTATGGTAAAAATAATCGCGAGACAATAATTGATTTAATTAATAAAATTAATAGAGAGGTAGATGCAATAAATAATGCTAATAATCAAGCAAATATTGAGATGGAGAAGTTTGATAATGCTTTAAAATAATGCGCCCATAGCTCAGCGGTTAGAGCACTGACCTTATAAGTCAGGGGTCCTTGGTTCGAATCCAAGTGGGCGCACAAAAATTATTGATTTATAATTTTTTTAATTTTTTGCTGTATTTCTCTTTTTTTGATAATTTCTCTTTTATCTATTTTTTTTCTAATTTTGCCCAAGCCAAGCTCTATTTTTATTAAATTATTTTTAATATAAGTTTTTAGAGGAATTAACATTAATTTTTGATTTAATTTTCCAATCAAATATTTTATTTCTGATTTATGGAGTAATAATTTTCTGTTTCTTTTTGAATCATAATTAATTTGAATATTTTTTGGCTGCAGTGGTTCGATTTCTGAATTAATTAAAAATATTTGATTGTTTTTTGCAACAGCATAGCTTCCAGTAATATTAAACCTTCCAGATTTAGCTGATTTTGCTTCAAAACCAAAAAGTTCTATACCAGCCTCAAACTTTTCTAATATTTCGTAATCGAACAAAGCTTTTTTGTTTTCTGAAATTATTTTCATAATTTTAATTATAAATTGATTTTAATAAAATAAAAAACCCCGCTATTTTTTAAATTTTGCGGGGCAAAAATATTTTGGTGGGCGCCGACCTTTTTGGGTCTTTCTCCCGGATTTACGGGATTATTTTTGCGCCCAAAATAAATTAACAAATTATTTTTTTTATGTCAATATTGGTTATAATAAAAAAGCCGCCAAAAGGCGGCTTGTTGAGTTTGGGGCGCATTCCCTTATTGTAGGGGATGAAGGTGATAGACAGTCCCTTCTTGATTCGCGCCCCTTAATTGTTAGTATAGTACTTTTTAAAATATTGTCAAGAGTATAGTTTTGGGTTATATTTTTTATATGCAAAATAAAATTTTAAGTATTTTAAAATTAGCCATTAAAGAAAAATATTCTAAAAATTTAAATTTAGAAGATTTAAATATTGAGATTGAATCTAATTTTTTAGATAAAAAAGATTTTGGAGATTTTTCTACTAATATTGCTTTTAAGTTAGCTGGAATATTAAAAAATAATCCAAAATTAATTGCTCATGATTTAAAAGAAACAATTTTAAAACAAAATCATAAAAATTTTTTTGAAAAAATTGAGGTTGCTGGATCAGGATTTTTAAATTTTTGGATAAATAAAGATGAATTTCTATTAGAATTTAATAAAATTTTAAAAAATAAAAATTTTGGTAAACAAAAATTTAAAAACAAAAAAATTATTTTTGAATATTCTGATCCAAATATTGCTAAAAAAATGCATGTTGGTCATTTGCGCGGGACAATTATTGGAGATGCTTTAGCAAATATTTATGAATTTTTAGGATATAAAGTAATTCGTTGGAATTATTTGGGAGATTGGGGTACGCAATTTGGTTATTTGATTGCAGCTTATAAATTATGGGGGAATAAAACTGAATTAGAAAAAAATCCAATTAATACGATGTTAAAATTATATATTCGTTTTCATCATGCAATGAAAAAAAATCCTGAATTAAAAAAAATGGGCCAAGAAGAATTTAGACTTTTAGAATTAAAAAATAAAGAAAATTTAAAACTTTGGTCTTGGTTTAGGCGTGAATCTATTTTAGAATTTAAAAAAATTTATAAATTGCTTAATGTGAAATTTGATATTTGGATAGGCGAAAGTTTTTATGAAAAAGATATTTCTAAAATAATTAATTTGCTTTTAAATTTAAAAATTGCTCAAAAAAATGAAGGAGCAATTATTGTCCCACTTGAAAAATTTAATTTGCCACCAGCTTTAATTTTAAAATCAGACGAAGCAAGTCTTTATTTAACTCGCGATATTGCTAATTTAATTTTTAGATTTAAAAAATTTAAACCAGATAAAATTGTTTATGTAGTAGGCAATGAGCAAACATTACATTTTAATCAATTATTTGCTATTGCTCAATTATTAAATTTAGATAGTTCTAAATTAATACATTTAAAATATGGTTTGGTTTTAGGAGAAAATAAAAAGAAATTAAAAACTAGAGAAGGTAATTTAATTTTTTTAGAAGATGTTTTAAATAAAGCAATTAAATTGGCTTTTAAAATAGTAAATAAAAATAAAAATTTAACTAATAAACAAAAAGAAAAAATTGCTCAAATTGTTGGTATAGGCGCAATTAAATACAATGATTTAAAAGAGCATCGTCGTAACAACATTGTTTTTGATTGGTCAAAAATGATAGATTTAAGGGGCCAGAGCGCTCCTTACATTCAATATAGTTATGCTCGAATTCAAAGTATTTTAAAAAAATCAAAAATTAAATTATCTGAGTTAAATAAAGTTAAAATTAAAAATTTAAATAGTGAACTTGAGATTAATTTAATTAAGAAAATTTTGATTTTTCCAGAAATATTAAATTTAAGTGCTAAAAATTATTTAACTAGTTATTTGGCTAATTATTTATATGAATTAGCAATTTTATTAAATAAATTTTACGAGACAACAAAAATTTTAAAAGAAAAAGAAAATAAAATTAAATTAGAAAGACTTAAATTAATTCATTTTGTATCTTTTATTTTGAAAACAGGACTAAATTTGTTAGGAATTGAGGTAGTAGATAAAATGTAAATTAATTATTATTTAATTGTTTAATAGATAATCCAATTTTTCCGTTTTCATCTATTTTAATTACTTTAGCTTGAATTGTATCGCCAATTTTTAGAACATCTTCAATATTTTTAACGTAATCATTTTTAATTTCTGAAATGTGAAGTAATGCGTCTTGGCCTCCGCCTAAATCAATAATTGATCCAAATTCTAAATTTTTTATAACTTTGCCAACAACAATATCTCCAATTTTTAATTCTCTAGAAATTAATTTAATTTCTTCTAAAGCAGCTTCAGCATCTTTTAATTCTGGGGCTGAAACATAAATTCTTCCATTTTCATTTATATCAATTGAGGTTAAATTAAATTTTTTAATAATTGAATTTATAACCTTACCGCCTGAACCGATAATTAAACCAATTTTTTCAGGATTAACGTCATAAGTTAATATTTTAGGAACATTAGGATGAAGTTCTGATTTTGGAGCATTGATTATTTTTTCCATAAAATCTAAAATTTTTAATTTAGCTTTTTTAGCGTCTTCTAATGTTTTTTTAATAATTTCAGAAGTTAGACCATAAATTTTAACATCTAATTGAATTGCTGTTATTCCATCTCGTGTTCCGGCAACTTTAAAATCCATGTCCCCAAAGTGATCTTCTGGTCCTTGAATATCAGTTAAAACTTTAAAATTAGCATTATCATTTTCATTTTCTAAAATTAATCCCATAGCAATACCAGCAACATGTTTTTTTATTGGCACGCCAGCGTCCATTAATGCCATTGATGAAGAACAAACCGTTGCCATAGAAGATGATCCATTAGAAGAAAGTATTTCCGAAACAATTCTAATTGTATAAGGAAAAATTTCTTCTTGAGGAATTAATGGTTGCAAAGCTTTTTCAGCTAATGCGCCATGCCCAATTTCTCTACGTCCAGGCCCACGAAAAGATCCAATTTCTCCAACTGAATATGGTGGAAAATTATAATGCAACATAAATCTTCTTTTAGTAGTAACTTCCATTGTTTCAATAATTTGTTCAGCTGAAGGAGGAGCAAGTGTTACGATGGCTAAACTTTGAGTATTACCTCTTATAAAAATTGCTGAGCCATGAGTTTTCTGAAATAAGCCTATTTCAGCTTTAAGTTCGCGAATTTCAGATAATGATCTTCCGTCTGGCCTAATTTCTTTTTCTAAAATTGTTTTATGTAGCAATAAGTCTATTTCATTTTCAAATAAATAATCAATTTCTTTATCTTCATATTTTAATTCTGTATTTTGCGTTTTTTCTAAAACAAAATTTTTAAGTTCATTTTTAAGATTTTCTAATTTTTGATTTCTTAAGTTTTTTTCTCTTTCATATAAGGCATTAAAAAGTTTATTTTCTAAAAATGATTTAACTATTTTTTCTAATTCAGGATTTGGACTATATAAAACAGCTTCAATTTTTGGTTTTCCGATTTCAGTAATTATATTTTTTTGAAATTCAATTAGTTTGTTTATTTCAATTTGAGCAATTTTAATTGCTTCTAGCACATTTTCTTCTTGAGCTTCATTGCCCTTAAGTTCAATCATATTAATTCTATTAAGTGGCCCAGCAGCAAAAATTTCAAATTCTTTATTTTTATCTTTAATTTCTGAATTAGATGGATTTATTAAAAATTGATTATCTATTTTAACAATTTTAATGCCAGCAGTTGGGCCATTCCAAGGAATATCAGATATTCCTAAAACAATAGAAGCTCCAATTAGTCCAACAAAATCAGGATCATTTTCTTCATCATAAGATAAAACAGTAATAACTATTTGAATGTCTCTTCTTAATCTTTGATCAAATAATGGTCTAATAACTCTATCAATTAATCTGCCAGTTAAAATAGCATCTTCTGATGGTCGACTTTCGCGTCTAATAAATCTACTACCAATAATTTTTCCGGCAGCATAAAATCTTTCTTCGTAATCAACTTTTAATGGCAAATAATCTGCGCTGCTGTCTGTTTTAGACATAACAGCTGTAGCTAAAATAATTGTTTCCCCATATTTAACTAAAGCTGCAGCATTGGTTTGATCAGCAAATTCTGAAATTTCAATTGTTAAATTTTTTCCTGCAAATTCGGTTTTAAAAATTTTGCGATTAATCATATTTTTATTTTATTTTTTAATGATAATTTTTGGTATATTTTCTAAATTAATAAATTTGTCAGCCATTTCTTGAATTTTTAATGATGTTGTTTTTTGAAAAGCAGCTACTTCTACAATGCATCCTTTAGCCCATTTTAAATAATTAATTAATGGGGCAAAATCTCCATCGCCAGTTACTAAAATAATTGTATCTAAATGATTAGCCATTAGTATGGCGTCAACTGCCATTCCCACATCCCAATCTGCTTTTTTGGTCCCATCAGGATAAATTTGCAAATCTTTCAATCTTAATTCAAGACCAGCTTTTTCTAGTGCCTCAAAAAATTGATGCTCTCCAATTGAAGAATCGCTTTTTACTACGTAAGCAATAGCCCTAATTAATTGGCGATTTTTAGTTAAATTTTTAATTAATTCGGAATAATTTACTCTTCCGTGATATAAGTTTTTTGCAGAATGATATAAATTTTGAACATCAATAAATATTCCAACGCGTTGATTTGCAAATGAATTATTTCTCATAACTTATAATTTATTTTTATTTTTTTAAATCTAGTTTTTTAATTATTTTAGAATAATTAGTTGGATTGTTCTTTTTAACATAATCTAAAAATTTGCGTCGTTTACTTACCATTTTTAATAATCCTAATCGAGAATGTTTATCTTTTGGATTCTTTTTTAGATGTTTAGTTAATTCTTCGATTTGACGAGTAAGTAGTCCAATTTGCACTTCGGCTGATCCAGTATCTTTTTCGTTAATTTTAAATTCATTAATAATTTTTGATTTTACTCTTTTAGTTAACATAAAGACATAATAATATATTTAATGAATTTTTGCAAATTTTTTAATATTTTATACAATAAAACTAATATAAAATTTGACATTTTAATAATTTTTAGCTTAAAATATTGTTACGTGCTTTTATAGCGCGTTTATTTTTGATTAATTAAAATGTTTATTTTAGGCAAAAAAATTAAGATGACTCAAATTTGGAAAGATGGCAAGGTTTTTCCTGTAACAGTTATTGAGGCTAAACCTAATAAGGTGGAATATTTTCGTACAAAAGAAAAAGATAAATACGAATCAATTTGTTTAAATTTAAATAATCATAAAAAAGAATTTAGATTAGATAAATTAACAGATGAAGAAAAAGATATGTTAAAAAATAAAAAAGTAATTGACCTTTCTTTTTTTAAAGAGGGAGAAAAAGTTATTGTTTCTAGTATTTCTAAGGGCAAGGGTTTTACTGGCGTAGTCAAAAGACATGGTTTTGGTGGTGGGCCAAGAACGCATGGTCAGAAAAATAGATGGAGAGCTCCTGGTTCAATTGGCCCAACTGCGCCTCAACATATTTTTAAAGGAAGAAAGATGGCTGGTCGAGCTGGAAATCAAAGAATAACAATTAAAAATATAGAAGTAGTTTCAGTTGATACACAAAATAATATTTTAATGTTAAAAGGCGGAGTCGCTGGCAGTAGAAATGCTTTAATAGAAATAAGAAAAAAATAAAAATATGAAAGCTGAATTAATTAATTTACAAAATGAAAAAGTGGGCGAAATTGAATTGCCAGAAGAAATTTTTTCTCAAAAATGGAATCCAGTTTTGGTTAAACAGGTTTTAGATGCGCAATTAGCAAACAGCAGAGATCCAATAGCTCATGCTAAAACAAGAGGCGAAGTAAGAGGCGGAGGTAAAAAACCATGGCGTCAAAAAGGCACTGGAAGAGCTCGTCATGGATCAATTAGATCTCCAATTTGGGTAGGTGGGGGTAAAGCTCACGGGCCTTCAAAAGATAAAGATTTTTCTAAAAAAATTAATAAAAAAATGAAAAGATTAGCAATTTTTTCTGTTTTATCTAAAAAATTAAAGGATAATGAAATTAAATTTTTTGATTCATTAAATATTTCTGAACCAAAAACTAAAATAGTTTTTTCTTATTTAAAAAATATTTTGAATTTACCAAAAAGAGCTAAAAAAACAGATGTTTTATTAATACCAGATTTAGAAAATAAAAATATTTATAAAGCTGCAAGAAATATTTTGAAAACCAAAGTTTTAAGCCCAATATCATTAAATGTTTATGATTTGTTAAATTATAAAAATATTTTTATTGATAAAAATTCATTAGAAATTATTGTTAAGCATTATAAAATATAAAAACATGAAAGTAGTAAATTTAATTAAAAAACCACATATTACAGAAAAAGGAACATTTTTGAAAGATCAAAACAAATATGTTTTTGATGTTTCAAAAAATGCTAATAAATCAGAAATAAAGAAAGAAATTAAAAATATTTATGGAGTTGATGTTGTTAAAATAAATATTATAAATATTCCAGCTAAATCAAAAAATTTTAGAAATATTGTTTCAAAAAAGAAAACATTTTATAAAAAAGCAATAGTGACATTAAAGGATGGTCAAAAAATAGATTTAATTTAAAAAATGGCAATTAAAATTAAAAAACCAAAAACGCCAGGACAACGCGGAATGACCGTAATAGATTATTCTGTTTTATCAAAAGTAGAACCAGAAAAATCTTTATTAATTGATTTAAAAAAGAACTCTGGTAGGAATAATCAGGGCAGAATTACAACTCGTCATAAAGGAGGTGGACACAAAAAACTTTATCGTTTGATTGATTTTAAACAAAATAAAATGGATATGGAAGCTACAATTGAAACCTTAGAATATGATCCATATCGTACAGCTTTTATTGCTAAAATTAAATATCTTGATGGATCGCGTTGTTATATTTTAGCTCCAGAAGGATTAAAAGTTGGAGACAAAATTATAACTTCTGCAAATGCTCCTTTAAAAATTGGAAATAGATTAAAATTAAAAAATATTCCAGCTGGTTATCAAGTTCATAATATTGAAGTAGTTCCTAATTCTGGTGGCAAAATTGTTCGTTCTGCTGGTTCATATGCTGAAGTTTTAGGTACGGATGAAAAAGGGAATTATACAATATTAAAAATGCCATCTGGAGAAATTAGAAAAATTCATGCTGAATGTTTTGCGACCCTAGGACAGGTTTCGAACCCTGATAATAATTTAGTTGTTATTGGGAAAGCTGGCAGATCTAGGCATATGGGTATTAGGCCAACAGTTAGAGGATCAGCAATGAATCCAGTTGATCATCCTTATGGTGGAGGCGAAGGAAGGGCTCAAAGAGGAACTAGACGTCCAAAGACATTGTGGGGCAAGGTGACAGGAGGAAGAAAAACTAGAAATAAAAGAAAGAAGTCGAATAAATTAATTCTTCAAAGAAGGAAAAAATAAAATTATGTCTAGAAGTTTAAAAAAGGGTCCATTTATTGATCCAAATATATTAAAGAAAATTTCAAAACAAAAACCAGAGGATGGCCCAATTAAAACTTGGTCTAGAGATTCTGAAATTTCTCCAGAAATGGTTGGATTTTCATTTTTAGTTCATAATGGTAAGAATTTTGTTGAGGTTAAAATTAATGAAGCAATGATTGGACATCGTTTAGGAGAATTTGTTTTAACCAGGAAGTTTATTAAACATGGTGGTAAAATGCAAAGAGAATTAGAGAAAAAAGTTAGTCAGAATGCAAGTCAAGAAATTAAAAAATAATAATTAAATTAAAATGTCAGAAGCATTAATAAATACAAAAATTCAAAAAGCTGTATTAAGATATGCAAGAATTGCTCCAAGAAAAGCAAGATTAGTTGCTAATTTAATTAAGGGCTTATCAGTTAATGAAGCTGAGGCTCAATTAATCTATAATACTAAAAGAGCATCAAAAATAATTTTAAAATTAATTCAATCTGCCAAAGCCGGAGCATTAGCTAAAAAATTTGATTTAAATAAATTATATGTTAAAAATATTTTAGTAAATCAAGGGCCGATGTTTAAAAGATATTTGCCTAGAGCTAGAGGAGTAGCTACTCCTATTCAGAAAAAAACTAGCCACATTGAAGTTATTTTAATTGAAAAAGATAATGTTAAGCCAAAATATACGATTATTCAAAATAAAAAATCAAAAGTTAAAAAAGAAGCTTTAAAACAATTTAAAGAAAAGAAAGATTTAGAACAAAATTTAGAAGATAAAAAACAAAAAAAGTCGCAAGAAGGATTTTTTAAAAAATTTTTTAGAAGAAAATCTGTATAAAAAATATGGGCCAAAAAATTAATCCAATTTCATTAAGGATAGGCAATGTAGAAAACTGGAGATCTAGGTGGTTTATGGGTAAAAATAGCGGTAAAAATAATAATCGCTTAATTTTGCCTAAAATTTTGGAAGAAGATTATATTATTAGAAAAGTTATTAAACAAAAAATTAATCAAGCTGGTATTGTAAATATAGATATAGAAAGAATATCAAGTTTAATCAAAATTAATATTAAAGCTGCGAAGCCTGGATTAATTATTGGTCAAGGAGGAAAAGGAATAGAAGATCTTTCTAAGATTATTGAAAAAAATATCTTAAAATTAAGGAAAAAACAAAATAATCCAGATACTAATTTTAAATTAAGTTTAAATATAGAAGAGCTTAAAAGAACCGAAGCTAGCGCACAATATATTGCTCAGCAAATTGCTTGGGATATAGAAAAAAGAATTCCATTTAGATTAACTTGTAAAAAGAATTTAGAATATTTAATGCAAAATAAAGAAGTTAAAGGAGCTAAAATTATTGTTAAAGGAAGGCTTGACGGAGCTGAAATTGCGAGACACGAAACATTTAAATTTGGAGCATTACCATTAAATAAATTAAGAGCAAAAATCGATTATGGGACTTCAACTGCATTTACAACTTATGGAACAGTTGGAGTTAAGGTTTGGATTTATAAAGGCGAAATCTTTAAAGAAAAAAATAAATAAATGTTAATACCTAAAAAAGTAAAACATAGAAAATGGCAAAAGGGGAGAAGTAGGAAGAGAAATGTTGAAACAAGAGGAATTGATTTGAATTATGGAAATTTTGGATTAAAAGCCCTAGAATCAAAATGGATTAGTTCAGCCCAAATTGAAGCTGCTCGTAAAGCAATTTCTGGGAAATTAAAAAAAGAAGGAAGATTTTGGATTAGAATTTTTCCAGATAAACCAGTCACAAAAAGACCTCCAGAAGTCACAATGGGCGGAGGAAAAGGAAGCGTTGATCATTATGTTTTTCCTGTAAGAGCAGGGAGAATATTGTTTGAAATAGATATTAATAAACCAGAAATAGCAAAAGAAGCCTTAAGATTGGCTGGTCATAAATTGCCAATTAAGACTAAAATTGTTAGTAAATAATATGAAGAAAAATGATTTCAAACAATTAAAAATGACAGCTACGATTGAAGAATTAAATAAAATTTTGTTTGAAAAAAGAAAAGCTTTAAAACAAATGAAATTTGATTTAAATTCTGGAAAAGTAAAAAACATTAAAGATATTAAAAAATTAAAAAAAGATATTGCTCAAATTTTGACATTAATTAATGAAATGAATAAAAATATAAAATAATTAAAAATATGGAAAATAAATTAAAAAAGAAAAAATTAGAAGGAGTTGTTGTTTCAGATAAAATGAATAAAACCAGATTGGTTTTAGTTGAGCGTTTTAAAAAACATCCTAAATATTTAAAGTATTTTAAGGTTAGTAAAAAATTTAAAGCCCATGATGAAAACAATGAATATCATGTTGGTGATAAAGTAATTATTGAAGAAACAAGACCAATTTCAAAAGAAAAAAGGTGGAAAATAATATCTAAAATTTAAAATTATGATTCAAGAAAGATCAATTATAAAAATAGCAGATAATTCAGGCGCAAAAAAAGTGCGTTGTTTTAGAATTTTAGGAGGGACAAGAAGAAGATATGCTAATATAGGAGATATTATTATTGCTTCAGTTCAAGTTGCTGAACCAAGAAAAAATATTAAAAAGAAAGATATAGTTAAGGTTTTAATTGTTAGAACAAAAAATGGAATAAAAAGACCAGATGGTTCTGTTGTAAGATTTGATGAAAATGCAGGAGTTATTATTGATAATAAAAAGGAGCCAATTGCTACTCGTGTTTTTGGTCCAATGCCAAGAGAACTAAAATTAAAGGGATTTGAAAAATTAATGAATATGGCCGAAGAAATTATTTAATAAAAATATGAAAGTTAAAAAAGGAGACAAAGTTAAAATTTTAAGTGGCAAAGATAGGGGGAAAACTGGCATTGTTTCAAAAGTTTTAATTAAAGAAAATAAGGTATTAGTTGAAGGTATTAATTTGTATAAAAAGCACATTAGGCCAAAAACTTCTGCTCAAAAGGGAGAAATTATTACGGTTAGTAGACCAATTTATGCTTCAAAAGTAATGGTCATATGTAAAAATTGTAGTAAGCCGACAAGAATTGGTTTTCAATTTCTTGATGATAAAAAGGTTCGTTACTGCAAAAAATGTAAGTCTTTAATTTAATTTTTTTAAAAAAATGAACGAAAAAGATTTTCAAAATAAAATAAAACAAACTATTGAAAAAATAGTAGTAAATGTAGGTATAGGCAAAATGGCAAATTCTAATCCTAATTTTGAGAGCAAAATTTTGCCACAAATCATAAAAGATTTAAGTTTAATTACTGGTCAATATCCTAAAATAACTAAAGCTAAAAAATCAATTGCTGGCTTTAAAGTTAGAGAAGGGCAATTAGTTGGATTGCAAGTTACGTTAAGAAATAAAAAAATGATTGATTTTTTTAGCCGTTTAGTTAAAATAGTTTTGCCAAGGGTAAGAGATTTTTCTGGTATTCCTTTGAGCAAAATTGATCAAAATGGATCAATTAATATTGGATTAAAAGATCAATATGTTTTTCCGGAAATAAATCCAGAAGAATCAATTATTCAATTCCCATTAGGAATAAATATTGTATCAAAAATTAAAAACAGAAAAGTCGCAGAAGAAACCTATTTAAATTTAGGTTTCCCTTTCAAAATTAAAAAATAAATAAAATTATGCCAAAAACTTCAGTTATTGCGAGAAGTAAAAAAAAGCCGAAATATAGTACCAGAATAGTTAGAAGATGTTTTCGTTGTGGTAGAAAAAGAGGGTATATTAGAGATTTTGGTTTGTGTAGAATTTGTTTTAGAGAATTAGCTTCAAAGGGCGAAATTCCAGGCATAAAAAAAGCTTCGTGGTAATTTTTTTAAAAAAATGTATTGGGATATTTTAGCAAAAATTAAAAATGCTTATTTAGCAAAGAAAGAAAAAGTTTTAACACCTTTTTCAAAATTTGATTTTGAAATTTTAAAAATTTTAACCGAAAAAGGTTATATTAAAAGTGTTGATAAAAAAACTATAGATAAAAAATTATTTTTAGAAATTAAGCTTTTGTATAATAATAAAAAACCAGCTATGTCTAATTTTAAATTAATTAGTAAGCCAAGTAGGCACATTTTTAAAAAATATACAGAATTAAAACCAGTTAAAAATGGTTTTGGAATAGGGCTTGTTTCTACTTCAAAAGGAGTAATGGTTGAAAAAGACGCAATTAAAAAAAGAGTTGGGGGCGAATATTTATTTGAAATTTGGTAATTATGTCTAGATTAATTAAAAAAACAATTAATATACCAGAAGGAATTACAGTTATGATTGAAAATGAAAGTTTATTATTTAAAGGACCTAAGGGCGAATTAATTTTAAATAAATTGCCATTAATTGATGTTTTAATTAAAGATAAAGAAATACAGGTTCTTAAAAAAGAAGATTCTAAGCAAGCTAAAATGAATAGCGGGACAATGTGGTCTTTAATTAAAAACGCAATTTCTGGAGTAAATTTTGGATTTGAAAAAATTTTAGAAATAGAAGGTATTGGATATAGAGCAGAAGTTAATAATAAAAATTTAGTATTATATTTAGGATTTTCTCATCCTATAAATGTTTCTGTGCCAGAAGATATTTCGGTTAAAGTAGAAAAAAACCAAATTATTATTTCTGGAATTAATAAAGAAAAAGTTGGTCAGTTTGCTTCAAAAATTAGATTATTAAAACCACCAGAACCATATAAAGGTAAGGGTATTCATTATAAGGGAGAATATATTAGACGAAAGGCCGGTAAAAAAGCTGGAGCATAATTAAAAACATGGATAGAAAAGAAATTAATAAAATTAGAAAATTAAAAATTAGAAGAGTTAGGGCAAAAATTTCAGGGACACCTGAAAGACCAAGATTAGCTGTAAAAAGAAGCAATAAAAATATTTATGTTCAATTAATTGATGATACTGTTGGCAAAACCTTAGTTTCGGCTTCAAGTTTAGAGTTAAAAGATATTAAGTTAAATAAAACTGAAATGGCTAAAAATGTAGGAAAATTAATTGCTGAAAAAGCCTTAAAGCAAGGTATTAGAGAAGTTGTTTTTGATAGACGTTGGTATAAATATCATGGTAGAGTAAAAAGTTTGGCTGATGCAGCTCGTGAGGCCGGATTGAAATTTTAAATATTTTAAATTAATTTATATTAAATAAAGCTATGGAAAAATTTATTAAAAAAGAAGAATTTAAAGAAAAAGTTTTAGATTTAAGAAGAGTGGCTAGAGTTGTTGCCGGCGGTAAAAGAATGAGCTTTAGAGCTACAGTAGTTATTGGTGATTTAAAAGGAAGAGTTGGTGTTGGAATTGGAAAAGGTTTAGATGTTATGCAAGCTATTTCTAAAGCAAAGGCTAATGCTAAAAAAAATCTTATCAATTTAGAATTAAAAGAAAATAGAACTATTTTTCATGAGGTTGAAGCAAAATATAGTGCAGCTAGAGTTATTATTAAGCCAGCTAAAAAAGGAAATGGTCTAAAAGCTGGTAGTGCTGTCAGATCAGTTTTGTCTTTGGCAGGAATAAAAGATGCTTCAGCTAAAATATTGGGCAGAACTCCAAATAAATTAACCAATGCTTTAGCAGCACTTTCTGCATTAAAAAAATTAAAGGTTGGTTTAAAATAAATTTTTAAATAAAAATGAGGTTTCATGAGTTAAAAGTTAAAAAACAAAAAAATAAAAAAAGAATTGGAAGAGGTGGTAAAAGAGGAACATATTCTGGCCGCGGTCAAAAAGGACAAAAATCAAGAGCTGGTAGAAGAATTAGGCCAGCTGAACGCGATATTATTATTCGCTTACCTAAATTAAGAGGTTTTAAAAATAAGCCAAACAAAAAACCAAAGACAATTAAAATTACTGATTTAATTAATAAAGTGAAATTATTTAATATTAAAGACGAAATTAATTTAATGACTTTAAAACAATTAAATTTGGTTTCTAATAATTATAAAGGTGATGTTAAAATTGTTGGCGGTAGAAAAGAAATAGAAATTTTGCCTTTAGTAATTAATGGATTAAAAGTATCTAATCAATTGAAAACAAAAATTATTCAAGCTGGCGGAAAGGTAATATAATAAAAATATGAATCGTTTTATTGAGGTTTTTAAAATTAAAGATTTAAGAAAGAAAATATTGATAGTTGCTGGAATTTTAATATTTTATAGATTATTAGCAGCCATTCCAATTCCTAAAGTTGATATTATAAAATTACAAGATTTTTTTTCGCAAAATCAGATTTTTGGATTTTTAAATCTTTTATCAGGTGGTGGTCTTTCTAATTTATCTATTGTAATGCTTGGTGTTGGCCCATATATTACAGCAACAATTATTATGCAGCTTTTAACAATAGTTTTTCCTAGAATTAAAGAAATTTATTATGAACAAGGAGCTCAGGGTCAGGCTAAATTTAATCAATATGCTCGCTTACTTACTGTTCCATTAGCTGCGCTTCAAGCTTATGGTTTTTTAGCTTTACTTTCTTCTCAGGGAGTGATTGATAAACCAGTTGGTTTTGATGCAATAATTAATGTTGTTGTTATTGTTACTGGTTCAATAATTGCTTTATGGTTTGGTGAACTAATTTCAGAACAAAAAATTGGTAATGGAATTTCTTTGATTATTTTAGCTGGCATTTTAAGTAGTTTGCCAAATGCGGTTCGTTCAGCAATTTTAGTTTATGATTCTTCAAATTTGTTTTCTTATATTATTTTTATAGCCATTTTTATTTTAATTATTTTAGGTGTAGTTTATTTAAATGAAGGCGAACGAAAAGTTCCAGTTATTTATGCTAAAAGAGTAAGAGGAATGAAAATGTATGGAGGAGCTCAAAGCTATTTGCCATTAAAAGTAAATCAAGCTGGAATGATTCCTTTAATTTTTGCTATTTCAGTAATGCTTTTTCCTCAATTTATTGCTCAAACTACAATGATTTTTTCTCGTGATTTGGGAATGAAATTAAATGATTTAGTAAATAGTTTTTTAGCTAATCAATTACTTTATGGAATAGTTTATTTTATTTTAGTTTTTATTTTTACTTATTTTTATAGTGCTATTACTTTTAATCCTGAAGAAATTTCAAAAAATCTCCAAAGAGCTGGCGGTTTTATTCCTGGAATTAGGCCAGGGGGAAACACTACTCAATTTTTTAAAAAATTAATGAATAAAACAACATTTTTTGGGGCTTTATTTTTAGGTATTGTTGCGGTTTTGCCATTAATAATTGAAAAAATAACCGGAATTTCAGCTTTGCATATTTCTGGGACATCTCTTTTAATTGTTGTTGCAGTTATATTAGATTTAGTAAGACAAATTAATTCTCAATTTACAATAAGAGAGTATAGTTATTAAAATAAAATATCTATTAGTTAGTTTATAAGTTTATATAGGATCTTCTATTTTTTTAATTTGAATTATTGTATTTTTTAAAAAGATATTTTAAAATATTAATTAGGTTTTATAATTAAATTAAAAAGGTCAATTAATATTTTAAAAAATATTAAAAAGTGATATAATAATAACAATGAACCAAAAATTAATTTTTATTATTGTTTTAACATTATTTTTAGCATTAATATTGGGGCTTGGCTCTTATTTTGGTTTAAATTGGTATCAAAATAAATTAGCAAAACCAATTCAACCCAAAATTGTAGAATATGGTATAGCGGATAATCCAAGGTATTTCCCAAATGATTTCTCCAAAATTCCAGATTTTAAAATTTTAAGTACGAAAGAAATAACTTATTCTGATAATTTAATTATAACAGAGCAGAGTTTAGAATCTAATTATTCATTTTCGAAGACGCTAAATTTATTTAAAGATTATTTAAATAATAATTTGTGGCAAATTGTTAAAGAATACAATATTGATCAAGATCCAAACCAAATTTTTATTTCTGCCAAAAGAGAGGGCTATTTAATTGTTATGATTAAATCATTAGAAAACAAATCATTAGTTTTATTAAGATATGAATATAATCCTTTAAATCCTTTAAAACCAGAACCAAAACAAGTATTTAAAGAATTACCATCTTCTTTTCCGCAATATTTAATTTTTTCAAAAGCAAAAATTGGAGGATATTCTGAGGATGTAAAAAATTATTCTGTAATTTTATTTTCAGAAGAAACTAATCAATCTTTATATGATTTTTATTTAAATGTTTTACAAAGAAATAATTGGAAAATAGTTTTTAAAAATATAAATAATTTTTCATCTGACATTGTAGTTTCAAACTTAGAAACAGGTAAGTTACTTAAAATTCAAATTTTGCCAAAA
>JANWZH010000019.1 GCA_025054755.1 Patescibacteria group bacterium | reverse complement strand
TTCAGATGGATTTGGTCTATAAAAAATTACATCTTCTAATTTTTCTCCTTGTTTTAATAAATTAAATTGAATTAATCTTTTTTCTATCTTTTCTATATTAATTGATTTAGATAATTCATGAACTTCTTCTGTAGAGAGTTTGTATGGTATTTTAGTTTTATCATATAATTTTCTAACCAGTCTTTGAGCAATAATTATATTTACAGTAGAGGCTATTAAGAAACCTTCTACTTTCATATCTAGTAATCTTGGTATGGCTCCAGAAGCATTATTAGTATGAAGAGTAGACAATACTAAATGTCCAGTTAGAGCTGCATTAATTGCTAGGTTGGCTGTTTCATTATCTCTAATTTCTCCAACCATTATAATGTTTGGGTCTTGTCTTAAGATAGAACGAAGTCCATTAGCAAAGGTTAATCCTATTTCCGGCTTAACTTGTGTTTGGTTTGCTCTTTCTAATCTATATTCTATCGGATCTTCTATTGTTACAATATTTACTTCTGGCTTGTTGAGCATTTTAAGAATGGTATATAAAGTTGTTGTTTTTCCAGAGCCAGTTGGCCCAGTGGCTAAAATCATTCCGTATGGTTTATGAATTGCATTGTTTATTTTTTCAATATTGATATCTAAAAATCCTAATTCTTTTAAATTAAAATTTTTGCCTTCTTCTTCTAATATTCTAATTGCGGCTTTTTCTCCATCAAAAATTGGCATAATTGATACACGAAAAGAATATTTTTTATTATGAATTTCCATTTTAAATCTTCCATCTTGAGGAAGACGGTGTTCATCTAATTTTAAATTAGATAAAACTTTAATTCTAGCAATTAATGCTGGCGTAATTTCTTTTGGGAATGTAGCAACATCTTTTAAGATTCCATCTATTCTATATCTTAAAATTATAAAATTTTCCTGGGGTTCAATATGAATATCAGAAGCATTCATTTTAATTGCATTTTTAATAATTGAATCAACGGTTTTTATAACAGATTCTCCAATATCAACTTCTTTAATATTAGACAATTTTTCTTTTTCTATATTTTCATTCCACTCTTTTATTTTTTTAAAAGTTTCAATAATTTTTTGAGCTGGAGCATATTGAGTTTTAATATTTAAATTTGTTTTTTTCTTAATAAATTGAATTAAATCTTCATCCCATGGATCATTGATTGCAATTATTAAATTTTTTTCGTCTTTAGATATTGGTAAAACAAAATTATTAATAATTATATTTTCTGGTATTAAATTAATTAATGAATTGTCAATAAATTGATCTAAATTAGCTATTGGTATTTTGGCTATGTTAACTTTAATTTTGAGCAAATCTTCTTTTGATATTATTCCTTTTTCTAAAATTAATTCTTCAAAAGATTTTTTTGTTTTTTTTGATTCTTTTTCTATAATTTTAAGTTCTTTTTGGGTTAAATAATTTTTTTCTATTAAATTTTTTATTAAATCTTTTTTAAAAATAGTAATCATATTTTTATTATACAACAAATTTTGAATTCTTAATAATTTGCAAAAAAATATTTATTTTTTAAAATTAAAAATTATTAATGAAAGTCAAACAAAATAATTTTAAAAAATTTTGGAAATTAGGTATTGAAGAATATAATACTAATTATTTTGATATATCTCAAGATGGAAGACTTTTGATGAAAGAAGGCAATTTTCAATACAATCTTTATGATATTATTAAAAAATATGGAACGCCAACTGAAATATTTTTCCCTACTATTATAGAAAACAGAGTACGTGATTTAATAGATACTTTTAATGCTTATATTAAAATTTTAAATTATAAAGGAAAGTTTTTTTATCACTATCCAATGAAAGTAAATCAAAATAAAGAATTTGTTTTGCCTATTGTAGCCGATGGAGCAAATCTGGAGGTTTCTTCAATTAATGAACTTTATTTGGTTAAAAAAATGTTAGAGCAACAAAAATTAAATTCTAAAATTAAAGTTATTTGTAATGGGCCTAAAAATTTAAAATATATTAATTTAATAAATGAATTAAGAAACAGAGGCGTTTTAATTGTGCCAATAATTGAAAGCCATAATGAAATAAAAGCTTTTTTAAAGTTTAATAGAGAGGTTGGAGTAAGGGTTAATTTAAATATTAAAACTAATAGTCATTGGGATAAAAAATTTAATCATTTTGGTTTTAGCGAAGAAGAGCTTTTAAAAATAGGCAAAATTAAGAATTTATCTATTTTGCACTATCATATTTCAAGTCAAATCGAAAAAATTGATGGTATTATTAAACCTTTAAGACGTGCAATAGAAATTTATTATAAATTAAAAGTTAAAAATCCTAATTTAGATACTATTGATATTGGCGGCGGAGCTGGAATACCCTATGAAAAAAAGAAGCATTTTTATAAATTAAAAACTTTGGTTTATCAAATAATTAAAACTGCAAAAAATTATTCTGAAAAATTAAATATTAAACATCCAAATTTAATTGCAGAATGGGGACGTTTTGTGGTTGCTCCGGCCCAAATTACAATTTATAAGATAATAGATTTTAAGCCAGTTGAAAATAAAAAAGATAAACAATGGTATATTATTGATGGAAGTTTTATGAATGATCTGACCGATACATGGGCAATTCATCAGAAATGGCACGTTATTCCTTTAAATTATTTAAATAATATTAAGAAACTTAAAAAAGTGTGGTTAGTTGGTTCATCTTGTGATAGCGACGATAAATATACTGCTGGAGGGTCTTATATTTTATTGCCAGATATTAAAGAGTGTGAAGATTTGAATGTTGTTTTTTTTGACACAGGCGCTTATCAAGATTCATTAGCTTCTAATCATTGTTTACTTTCTTCTCCTCTTAAATTAGCTGCAGTTAATGGTGAAATAAGGGTTATCCGTCGAAGAGAAACATTTGAAGATATTGGCAAAAAATTTGGTTGGTAATTTTATTGACAAATAATATAAAAATAATAAATTTATGATATATGCAAAATATTGTATTTAATACATCTGAGGGGCTAAAATTAAATATTAAACAAGTAGTTTATGAAATAATTAATTTTATAAAACAAGATCCTAGAAGAAATTATAAGATAACAATTGGAACAGATTCAGAGCTTCTTTCTAATTTAAATGCTGATTTTGTAACAGCAGTTGTAATTCATCGAATTGGTAACGGAGGGAGATATTTTTGGCGCAGAATTGAACAGGGTAAATTTTATAATTTAAGAGATAGAATTATTAATGAGGTTATGATTTCGTTAGATTTATCTAAAAAAATTTTATCAGAATTTAAAAATTTTTTAAAAAACGAAGAATTAAAAGATTGTAGATGGGAATTTGAAATTCATATTGATGTCGGGGAGAGGGGAGAAACAAAATCAATAATTCAAGAAGTTGTTGGAATGGTAAGAGCTTATGAATTTAGTGCAATTACTAAACCACAAAGTTATGCTGCATCTAATATAGCGGATCGTCATATTTAATTAATATTATGAACGACACTATTGTTTTTGATATAGAAACTCAAAATTTTTTTACAGACAAAGATGTTGGCTGGAATAATTTTGAAGCTTTAAGAATTTCAGTAATAGCTTTTTATTCTTATAATTATCAAAAATATTTTTGTTTTGAAGAAAAAGAATTAGATCAAGTTTATGAATATTTTTTCAATAGTAAATATCTGGTTGGTTTTAGTATAAATCGTTATGACGTTCCTGTTTTAAATATTTATTTTCAAAAAAAATTAAATTTATCTAAAAGTTTAAATTTGTGGGAAAAAGAAAGAATAGATTTATTAGAAGAAATAGAAAAAATTTATGGACAAAGAATTAGTTTATCTAAATTATCTGAAGTTAATTTAGGAGATACTAAAATTGGGCATGGCAGTGAAGCTTCCGATTTATATTTAACTGGTCAAATAGAAGAGCTTAAAAAATATTGTTTAAAAGATGTTGAATTAACAAAGAGATTATATGATTTATATTTAAATAATAAAAAATTAATTTTTCCAGATAAAAAAACAGGTCAAAATTTAATTTTAGATTTTGAAAATAAAAAAATAATTAAGCCAGGACTTTTTTAAATTAATTGGGATTTATATTTTTTATTCTTAATTTTGGAGTTACCCAGAATCCTAATCTAAATTTCCCGCCAATCATTAATCTGGTTTGGGCTTCTAATGCTGGGATGGATCCAAATAAAATTAAAGTAATAGGCAAAAGCAGCCATTGAATAACGTAAAAAATATAGTGCCATTTTTTAAAATGAGGCGGTTTGGGGGGAAGTAAAATGATAGCTAAAATTGCAGAAGTAATAACTCCAAAGGTTGAAAGTTGAACAATAAAACCAGTTATTTTTGGTAAATTATAAGAAATCATTGTTGAATTAAATTCTTTGCCTCCTAAAATAACCGGTAGCCAACCTAATGCAAAAATTAAAATAGAATTTGTTGCCCAAGACCAAAATCCTTCTATAATATGTATAGACCAATAAATTTTTTTTCTTAATGGAATAAATTTATTTTTTATAAATCCATAAATTAAATAAGGTATATCATCAACTCCCCAAGCCCACCTTCTTTGTTGTAAATAAAGATGTTTAATTGTTTTCCAAAAAGAAGGCCAAGCATTAGCATCCATTGAAATAGGATATATTAATGGAGTAACTTTAAAGTTCCCATTATAATGCAAAAAACATTGCCAAAAAATTCTTGAATCTTCTGAAACAGCATCAGTTTGCCAAAAGCCAATATCAACTAAAGCTTTAAAAGGAATAGATTGAGAAGAAAAAGAGGTTAATCTTTCTGGCCTAGATTGTTGCATCATTTGCCAAAATGTTGATGAAAAAGAAATGGTGCGCGCTAAAGCATTTGCTTCATAAATATTATTAGTAAATAATGGAATAGGTTGATAAATTGAAAGTAAATTATCTTTAGTTGTGTTAAAAACGTATGTTAATCTACTAAAATATTCTGGAAAAATTTGAGTATCAATATCAAAAACAGAAGTTAAAATATTTTCATATGGAATTTTTAATGGATCAATAATTAATTGCTTAACTTGTTTTGCTGCCCAAGCTTCGTTTGATCCTTTTCCTGGAATTTCTCCTGGTATATTTTGAGGATGAATGGTTATTAAAAATTTAAAAAATTTATTTGCAAATTTTTCTTTTATTTTTTGAGCTGTTTTTTGAGCTTCAATTCCGGCTCTTTCTTCTATAGCTAAAACAACAATAAACTTATCTTTTGGGTAGTTGGCTTTTTCTAAACTTAAAAAACTTTCATAAACTACTTCATACGGCTCCTTATACATTGGAAATATTATTAAATGATATATTTTTTCCCATTCTTTATTTATTTCTTTTATTTTCTCTAGCCAATTAATTTTTAAATTTTGACGCATTAATTTATAAGTTATTCTTAAATGTAGATAAAGATAAATAGTTTTTAACAACCAATAACTGTCAAATAGAATAATAAAAATAGAAGCAAATATCGGTAATTTAGCTGATATAAAAATCATTAAAAATAATGTTAGCCAAGACAAAAAACCAGGCAATATTTCTAGAAATCTTTTCATTTAAATTAAATTAAAAAATATTATCTAAGGCTAATTGCCCTCCTCCATTAAGAAATAAAATAAAAGCAATTACTAAAATTAATAAATCTATTTCTATTGACGAAAAATTTTCTTTTTTAATTATTTTCCAAACAATTATGATTATAAATTGAATTAATAAAAGTAGAGCAATTAATTGAACCAAAAACCCAAAAATTAAAAATATTCCTCCAACAAATTCTAAGATAGCAACTATAATAGCCCAAAAAATTCCTGGCTTAAAATTATTATTAGACATCCATTCAGCTGTGCCTTTGATATTTTTAATTTTTGGCCAACCATGAAAAATTAATGATATTGCGAGTATTAATCTTGCAAAAGAAAAAGACCACGCACTCCAAATTAATAATAAAGGAAAAGAAAACATATTTTTAGTTACAAATAATATGACCTTTGAAAAAATCTTAAAGATATTATATACTTTATAAGACTTTAATTCAAGAAATTTTAAAAATTGGCCCCGTCGTCTAGTCTGGCCTAGGACATCGGCTTTTCAAGCCGGTAACACGGGTTCAAATCCCGTCGGGGCTACAAAAAAATTAAATTAACAAATATTATAATTTTTATCTGCTTGTCTTTTTTATTTATTTTTGACTTAAATTTTTATTTTTTTGACTTAATTTTATAAAAAAATTTTATAAAAATATAAAATATAATAATATATAATTATAAAATAATACTTGTTTATTTTTAATTTATATTATATAATATAAATAAAATATTATAATAAATTGTTTAATTATTTTTATTGTTTTTAAACAAAAAAAATAGAATAATATATAGAATATATTTTTGATATCAATTTGAGTAGTTATAAACAATAAATAAATTTAAAATGAACAAATTAAAAATATTA
>JANWZH010000018.1 GCA_025054755.1 Patescibacteria group bacterium | reverse complement strand
AGGTATTCCTACAAATATAATTTTAAAAGAAAAAGTTTTAGATTTTATCGAGAACAATAATAAATACATAAATATATGAATTTAATTTATGATATAAATTTTATATTTGTTGGAATTTCTTTGATTGGAATGGGCATTTTGGGTTTTATTGTTTATACAAATGATTCTAAAAATGATACAAATAAAACATTTTTATTCTTAACATTATCAGCTATATTATGGGGAATTTTTAATTATTTATATAACTTACCAAGCAATAATAAATTTATCATTCTATGGTTTTTAAGAATACATCTTTTTTTTGCTGTTTTATATTCATTTTTTATTTTTCATTTTTTATATGTTTTTCCAGAAAAAAAACATTATTTATCTAAGTATTATAAATTTATTTTTATTCCATTTGTTTTATTAATAGGATTAATTACTTTAACTCCACTAACATTTAGAAATATAGAATTAAATAATTTTAATAGAATAGAAAAAGTAGATACTGATATTGGGATTATTATTTTTGGATGTTTCGTATTATTTATGTTGTTTTACGGTTTTATAAGATTTTTTTTGAAAACAATAACAGAAAAAATTTCTTTTAATGAAAAATTGTCTAGATTTTTAATTCTTTTAGGAGTTATGATTTTTATATCTCTTAATTTAATTTTTAATTTTATATTTCCAAATTTTTTTCAAAATTCTAAATATGTTATTTTAGGGGCTTCATTTACTTTCCCCTTTATTATTATTTCTTCTTATGTTATTTTAAAATATAAATTTTTAAATGTTAAATTTATTATTACAGATTTATTTATTTTTATAATACTTATTATTTCGGCGATACAAATTTTAAGAAGTCAAAGTTTTTTGGACACAATAATTAGGCTTGTTTTATTTATTGGAGTTTTTATTCTTAGTATATTTTTAATTCGTGTTGTAAGAAAAGAAGTAGAGCAAGCTGAGCAATTAAGGAAATTAAATGAAGAATTGGATAGAGCGAATAAATTAAAGTCTGAATTTTTATCTTTCGCTTCTCATCAATTAAAAAGTCCAATGGCTGTAATTAAGGGTTATGTATCTTTAATGATTGACGGAACAATTCCTAATGTCCCTGATCAGGTTAAAGATTTTGCTATAAAAATTAAAAAATCAATTGATGATTTATTAATTTTAATAGAAGAATTTATGGATTATAGAAGAATTGATGAAAATAGAATGGAATTTAATTTTGAAAAAGTTGAAATAACAGATTTTATTAAAAATATTTTTGATAATTATATTGTATTAGCCAAAGAAAGAAATTTAGAATTTAGTTTGGAAAATAATTTAGAACCAACAATGGTTAATATTGATAAAATTAGATTTGCTCAAGTTATTCAAAATTTAATTGATAATGCATTAAAATATACTAAACAAGGTTTTATTAAAATTTTTTTAACTAAAAAAGATAGTAATATTTTAATTTGTGTTAGAGATTCTGGTATTGGGATGTCTAAAGATTTACAAGTTAAATTATTTGGTCAATTTATTCGCGATCCATCTATTAAAAAAGAAATTCAAGGAACTGGCTTGGGCCTTTATATTGCAAAATATATTATTGAAAATCATAAAGGTAAAATTTGGGCTGAATCAGACGGAGAAGGAAAAGGTAGTCAATTTTGTATTGAAATTCCAATATTATAAAAAATACTTATAAATCATATCTATTTTATTTTTAATATATCATTTAAGCGAATCGAATTTTAACTTATAAAACATATAAAACATAAATAAAAGTAAAACAATGAACAAAAATTTTGTTTTATTTAATATTTATGATTAAAAGAAATTAATATCTAAATTAATTTTTTTTAAAATTAAAAAAACATTATTGTTAGAAATTTTATAAAGAACAAAAAATTTTTTGATTAAATATGAAGATAATTAGCAAAATTGTTTTAAAAATTTAAAAAATTTGAGGATAGATAATAAAAATAAGATAATTTTAAGCAATTCACTTTTTATTTAAAATGTGATATAATTTATATATGCCTGAAAATACAGGCGTAAAAAGAATTGTAATTATTGATGACGAAAAATCATTCGTTGAAATATTTAGTTTTGCTTTAAAAAGTTATGGGTATGAAGTAATTGGTTATTCTGATTCTGCTGAGGCTCTAAAAAATATTCAAATTGATAAACCTAATTTAATTATTTTAGATTTATTAATGCCCAAAATTAATGGTTTTGATTTTATTAAACACTTAAGAAATGTTTGTTATAAAGAAAACGAATGTAAAGTTATTATTTTAACTAATTTAGATGAGACAGAATCTGGATTAAAAATAGATGATAATTTAATTAAATCTATTGGTGGAGATGCTTTAATTAAAAAAACAAGCAATTTAAATGAGATTATTGCTAAAATTAAAAATTTAGTTTAAAATAAAAATATGCAACCATTAGTTTTAATAGTTGATGACGATATCAATTTTAGAGAAATTTGGAAAATAAAACTATCGAATAGTGGTTTTAATGTTTTAACTGCTTCTAATGGCAAAGAAGCACTTGAAATATTAAAAAATAATAAACCTAATATTATTCTTTTGGATATTGTTATGCCAGAAATGGATGGAATTGAAACTTTTTTAAATATTAAAGATAATCCTGAATTAAATTCTATTAAAGTATTTTTTATAACTTCTTTAGACGATTTAAATGCCGAATTGGCAAATTATCATAAACAAATTGCAATTGATTTAGGTGCAGCAGAATTTTTAAGAAAAGCTACAGATTTAAATGAATTAGTGGATATTTTAAATAAATCTATTAATTTTTAATTTTATTATTGTTATTTTTTTATGGATCCTAAAATTAGAAAATTATTAATTGCGATTTTATTTTTGCTTTTTATTTTAATTGGTGGCGGATTTGTTTTTTATGCTCAAGGTTTTAGAATTGATTTTAGAAATTTTCAAATTTTAAAAGTTGGAGGGATATATGTTAAAACTTATCCAGAAAAAGCTGATATTTTTTTAAATAATAAATTAATTAATAGAGGATTTAGTTTATTCGACAACGGAGTTTTAATTAATGGACTTTTCCCTAAAAAATATTTATTAGAGATTAAGGCTAAAGATTATAAAGATTGGAAAAGACATATTATTGTTTCGCCATCTTTAGTTTCAGAAGTAAAATATGCAGTTTTAGTTCCAACAACTGAAAATCAATTATTAAAAGAAGATATTAAATTTTTCTTTGTTTTTCCAAATGAAAACTTTTTAATTATAAATTCTCAAAATAATATTAATTTTAATTCTGTTACTTTGCAGGGTAATATGGTTAAAAATATCTCTTCTGATTTTGAAAATGTTTTAACTTATGATTTAAAACAAAAAAAATATTGGATAAATAATATTAAAAATAATACAATTATTAATATCAATTTAGCTATTCAAAGATTAAATCCAAAATTTAATTTTGAAAATGTTATTTTTACCAAAGATAATTCTAATGAACTAATTTTGTGGGATAAGAAAAATATTGGGATATTTGATGTTTCAAAAAATAAATTTAATATTTTAGATATTAAACCAACTTCTTCTTTTTCAATTTTAAATCTTGATTCTTTAAAAATTTGGCTTGTTTGGTCTGAATTTAATTCAGAAAATAATTTATCTAATTTTTATATTGTTCAAAAAACATTTAATAATCAAATTAATCAATTTAGTTTGCCTTTTAAAAATATTAAATTGATTTTAAAAAATAATTATTTATTTTTACTGCAAAGCGATGGTGGTTTTTATAAATATGATTTAATTTCTAAAACATCATTTAAGATAGCTAGCGACGTTTCTGATTTTTATTTAAGCGAAGATGGCAATATGGTTGCTTTAAAACAATCAAAATCTTTAGAAATTTTTAATTTTAAAGATAAAACAGATTATTTTAGATTTGATATGTCGGATACAAAAGATATTTTGAAAATAGAATGGTTTCGAGATGGGCGCCATCTTTTTATTTTTTTAAAAAACAAAATTAAATTTATGGAAATAGAAGATAAAGAAAAAGAAAATATTCAGATAGTCGCTGAAAATTTAGATATTAATGAATTTAATGCTTATTACAATTCTAAACTTAATAGATTATATTTTATAAGAGATGGAATTTTAAGCTACGTAGAATTTCCTGATATTTAAATTTAATTCTTGATTTTAAATTAAAAAATTTATAATATTTTTATTAAGTCCCCATAGTTCAATGGATAGAACGACTCCCTTCTAAGGAGTAAATCCGGGTTCGATTCCTGGTGGGGACGCAAATTAAATTAATCCAATTTTAGATTTAATTTTTAACAAATTATTTTGAGCTATTTTTTGAGCTTTTGAAGCTCCGTTTTGTAAAAGTTTCATTATTTCTTTTTTATTTTTTAATAGCTCCTTTCTTTTATCGTGGATAATTTTTAATTTTGAATAAACTAATTCAGCTAATGAATTTTTAAATTCAAAATATCCTTTATTTTTAAATTCTTGGACAATTTTTTCTGGAGGGATATTTGAAAATTCAGAATAAATTAAAATTAAATTTGAAATAGCTGGACGATTTTGAGGGTTATATTCAATTTGAGATTCGGAATCTGTTACAGCTGATTTAATTTTTTTGAAAATTTCTTCTTTTGGATCCGAAATATAAAGACATCCGCTAGGCAAAGTTTTAGACATTTTTTTATTAGGATTATTTAAGCTCATTACTCTTGGGATGGAGGTTAAAATTGGCTTTGGTTCTTTAAAAAAAAGACCAAAACGATTATTAAATATTCTTGCTATATCTCTGGTTAATTCTAAGTGTTGTAATTGATCTTCTCCTACTGGAACAAAATCAGCATTATAAATTAAAATATCAGCAGCCATTAAAACTGGATAATCCAATAAACCAACATTTGGAATATGTCCTTCATTTATTTTTTCCTTATATTCAATCATGCCGCTTAATCTATTTACTGAAAGTAAATTATTAAAAATCCAACCTAAAGCTGTATGTTCGTTAAGGTGTGATTGTATAAAAAATATAGATTTTTTAGGATTAATCCCTGAAGCTAGTAAATCAATGATCATTTCAAAAATTTCAACCTTCTTTTCTTGAGGTTTAAAATCTACAGTTAAAGAATGATAATCAGCAATAAAATAAATGCAGTTATATTTATTTGAATTTTGAAGTTCTATAGCTTTTTTAATAACGCCTAAATAGTTTCCAATATGCAATTTTCCGCTTGGTTTTAGACCGCTAACAACATTTTTCATTTTTAAATTTCAATAACTACTGGGATAACAATTGGTCGACGTCTAGTTTTATGATATAAAAAATTACTAATTTGTTCACGCATTAATGTTTTTAAATAATCTGAGCCATAGTCTTGCCCATGAAGCCTTGCGATAATTCCTCTAATTTTTTTCCTAATTTCTTCCAATAATGGCTGATTTTCTCTTAAATAAATAAATCCTCTTGAAATTATATCTGGACTTTTTAATAATTGACCGCTACGTTTATCAATTGTAGCAATTAAGACAAGCATTCCTTCTTTTGCTAAATTTCTTCTATCTCTTAAAACAACTTCTTCTACATCTCCTATTCCTAATCCATCAACCATTACATAAAAAGCAGGAATTGTTTCTTCGCTAATAATAAATTTATTTTTATATAATTCTGCTACTTGACCATTATCCATTAAAAATACGTTTTCTTTTGGTATCCCGGCTTCTATGGCATTTAAAGCATTAGCTGCGCGCATAAAATAATATCCATGAATTGGTACAACAAATTTTGGCTTAATTAAATTCATTACTAATTTTTGATCTTCTTTTGGAGCATGCCCAGAAGAATGAATATCTACTAAATCAGAATGATAAACAATTGCTCCTTGTCTAGCTAAATTATCTTTAACATTTTGAACGCTGCGTTCATTGCCAGGTATAACAGATGACGATAAAACAACTGTATCTCCTTTTTTAATTTGAATTAAACGATGTTCGCCATTTATAATTCTCATTAAACTTGCATTTGGTTCTCCTTGGGCTCCAGTAGATAATATTAAAATTTTATTGTCCTTATATTTATGTATGTCTTCTAAAGCAATAATTGTTCCCGGCTTAGTTTTAATATATCCTAGATTTTGAGCAATAGAAACATTGGCTTTCATTGAATATCCAGAAAAAGTAACTTTTCTTCCTAGTTTTTCAGCAATATTAATTATTTGAGCGATTCTATCAAGTAAAGATGAAAAAGTAGCAACAATAATTCTTCCTTCTGATTTTTTAAAAATTTCTTCTAAATTTTTAGCTACAATTTTTTCAGATAATGTATAACCCTCTTTTTCAGCATTAGTTGAGTCTACCATTAAAGTATGAACACCCATTTGACCAACTTTTTTAAATTCATCTAATCCTTGCGGTTTGCCTTTTTCATCATAATCAATACGAAAATCAGAAAAATGAACAATATTTCCAATTGGTGTATGTAGGACTACACCAGTAGATTCTGGAACAGTATGAGGAACTCCAAAAAAACTTGCTTCAAAATATTCAGAAATTTTTAAATGATCTCCATTTTTAATTTCAACAATATTTAATTTTGGACTATTTGGAAAATCTTCTTGTCTTTTTAAAACAATTGCTTTAGTAAGTGGTGTTGCATATATTGGAGGATTTCCTAAATCATCAATAATATAAGGTATTGCTCCAATATGGTCATAATGAGCATGGGTTAAAATTAAGCCAACAATATTTTCTTTTTTTTCTCTTAAATAAGAAACATTTGGAATAATATAATCTATACCAGGGGTTTCTTCTTCTGGAAATTGCAATCCTGCATCAATAAGTACTATTTCGTTTTTATATTCAAAAAAAGAACAATTTCGTCCAATTTCTTCTAATCCTCCTAGTGGTACAAATTTTAGAGGGGTTTCAGTTTTAGAAACATTTTTCTTTTTGGGCCTAATTAGAGTTTGTTTGTTTTCATTTTGAGTTTGCGTTAAAAAAGGCCGTTTGGTTTGTGTATGGTTTAAAATATTTGTTTTTCTAAAAGGCATATTTTTATTATAGGTGTGCCCGGAGGGAGATTTGAACTCCCACAGCCGTAAGGCTACAGCGATCTGAACGCTGCGCGTCTGCCAATTTCGCCATCCGGGCACAATCTTTTAATTTATATTGTTTTTAAAAATCTTTTTTATTTAAAGAATTTATTAATTTAAATTATATAATAGCTCTTTTTTTATAAAAAAGCAAATTTAAATAGAATAAATATCTTAAAAAGAATAAATTATAATCTTAAAGTTTTTAATTTTTTGTTATTTGAATATTTTTTTATTTTTTTT
>JANWZH010000017.1 GCA_025054755.1 Patescibacteria group bacterium | reverse complement strand
ATAGTTATTAGGAGTTCTACAAGGGTAAAAGAATTTTGTGATTTTTTAAATCTTTGGATTTGAGTTTTTAAAATGTTAGTTAGTGAAATATAAAAATTCATATTTAATTTATTTTTAATTTCGTTTTAAAATATTATTATTTTAATTATAGAAAATTAAAAGATAAAAACAAGACAAGCTATACAAAAATATATTTAATTATCTATTATAAAACCCCGATTTACGGGGTTTTATAATTTGGTTAACGTCTATCTCTTCTAAAGGCCTGCATTTTACTGCGATGACAATCTTTGCAAAGAAGTTCATTTACTCGAGCTGGATCTGGGTCAAATGGCAAACGATCAATTTTTATCCCACATTTTGAACAAGTCCAATCACCAGTAAACCATTGACGATCAGCCCACGGTTTATTATTTTGCATATTTTTAAAATATTTTCGCCCTTTTATATTATTGATAACGTGGGCTGTTGCCGCACGATTTAATATCTTTTATTTATTTAATTCTCTTTCTATTATAGCCTTAAAATTACTATATGGTTGAGCACCAACTACTTGTTGTCCATTTACAAAAAATGTTGGAGTACCATTAACTCCAATGCTAATAGCTTCTTTAATGCTATTTTGAATCTGATTTTCATATTTTTTAGATTCAAAACATGTTTTAAATTTATTTTCATTTAATCCCAATTTTTTAGCCGCTCCAATAAAATCAAAATTTACTAGGTTATTTTGATTTTTAAAAATCTCATTATGGTATTCCCAAAATTTATTCTGCTCCTTAGCACAATTTGCAGCCAAAGCAGCTGGCATAGCATATTGATGACTTGTTAAAGGAAAATCTCTATAAATCATTTTTACTTTTCCAGTTTCTATATAATCTTTTTTAATTAACCCTTCTGTTTCTCTAAAAAATTTTTCGCAAAAAGGACATTCATAATCGCTATATGCAATTATAGTAACTGGTGCATTTGGATTTCCTAATACAGCATCTTCTGGTTTAATTTTTAAAATTTCAGATAAATTAACTGCAACATTATCTGTTTGACTATTTGAATTATTTTCATTTTTTGTCTGCTGATTAACTATTTGGTTATTTTTCGAACTACTAGTATAAAAAATAGTTCCAGAAATTAAAATTGCGGCCACTAAAATACTAACCGCTAAAAAATTTTGACTATTATTATTTTTTTCCATAAACAAATATTAACAAATATATTTTAAATGTCAAATGTTATTTAACTCCTGCCAAAATAAATGTCTTTTTACTTAAATCATAAATTAATTTATAAACATCTAAAAGATCAGACAAAGATTCTTGAATTAAATTACTTGCTTTATCATAATCAAAAGAATCTATTGCGTTATAAGCATTATTATGTTTATTTAATGATATTTTTAATTTTTGGACAATATCATTAAATAAATTTTCAATTTCTTGATTATTTTTTGATTTTAAAATATTAATTATTTTTTCTATTTCAATTACCCTATTTTGAGCTAAATTAAATAATTCCTCATTTTTATTCCACAAAATAAAATTATTAATTATTTTATTTAAAGGAATAAATTTTGATTCTCTATCTTCCTTTAAAGATTTTGCAGTATATTTAAGACCATCCAAACTTAAACTTTGAATCTGATCTTTTCTAAATTTATAATAATCTATTGATTTATTTAATTCATTAATTAATTTATTGCGCATTTCTCCAACTGCTGGTTTTACAATATTTAATTTATTTAAAACATCAATATAATTTTTTGATTCCAAAATTAAACATTCAAAAATATTAGACAAAATTTCCTTTCTTAAAGAAAGCTCTTTATTATAGCGCGTCAAATAATCTAAATTTTGATTATTTAAAAAATCTTGTAACTCTTTTATTTTGGAATCAAAAATACAATTAGTGTTTTGTCCAAAAGAATTATAAAATGGAACAAAAATTAATACCAAACTAATAAAAATTAATATGTTTTTTTTCATAATTTATTGAGATAAATAATCCAAAATTTGATCTAATTCAATATTTTGAGTATTAGTTGAATTACTTAATTCATTTTGTTTTTCATCTTTATTTTCTAAAACTGAATTTATTATAGAATTATCTCTTTCTTGTTTAATATTGTTTTTTGCTACTGAATTTAAAATGATATTTGACTTTTCAGGCATATTATAAATAAGTTTTGAAATCTTAATTTGAAAATCAATTGCATCAGCTTCAGCCTTAATAGCTTCTGGATTTAAAACTCCTAATTTAGGTGTTAAATTTTTAAAAACCACAAAAAATCCAAAAATAATAAAAATCATTGCAAAAGTAAAACTAATAGAATAAATAATTTCTTTAATCGTAATTTTAATTTTTTTACTAACATCAAAAAATTCCTGATTAAACTCAGAAATTATTCTTTGCCTTGAAAAAAGCATGTAGTCTTTATCTGGCTTAATTTCATTTTTTAATTGTTTTAATAAATTAAAAATTTCCATGTTATATTTTTAAAATTTTTTTTAAACTATTAATTGCGCGGTGTTGCATTAACTTAATAGATCCCTCTGTTTTATCTAAAATTTCAGCTACTTCTTTAATTGATAAATCTTCTATAAATCTCATAATAATTATATCTTGATATTCAGGTTTAATTTTTTTAATTGCTTCTTTAACTTTTTCAAGTTGAATTTTTAAATCTAATTTATCTTTAATATCAATATCGTCATCGCTAGATAAAACATTTTCTAATTCCTCTAAAGTAGTATTTGTTTTTTTGCTTCTGTAAAAATCAACTATTTCATTTCTGGCAATCTTATAAAGCCAACTTGAAAAAGGAAGTCCTTTGTATTCATAATCCTTCATTTTCTTAAGAGCTTGTAAAAAAACCTGATGAGCTAAATCTTCAGCGTCTTCTTTGTGACTTACTTTTAAATAAATAAATCTATAAATTTGTTCAAAATAATAATCATAAAGTAGACCAAAAGCTTCTGCATCACCATTTTTTGCTTTTTTAATTATAATATTTTCACCATCTAACATAGAAAACGTTTTTATAATATATAAGTTACGAACTTTTATAAAAAATAAGACATTAAAACCATAATTAATATATTATAACATTAATATATTTTTTAAAACATAAATCAAATTAATATTTTTTGCTATTATTTTTGCCATTAAAATTTTTTATTATTATAATAATATATTATGTATGATAATCAGCAAATAAATCAAAAATTATCCGAATTAAACCGCGAAGCAGAAGAGCGAGAATCTAAAAAAAGAGCTGAAAAATTAAATCTTCAATATATCGATGCCAGAAAAATTCCTGTTTCTATCGATGCTTTAAGTTTAATTCCAGAAGAACAAGCTCTGCAAGCTAAAGCTGCAATAGTTGAAAAAAAATTACAAAATATTGCTTTAATTTGCTATAATCCAAATCTTAAAGAAACTCAAGAATTAATAGAAAATTTAAAACAACAAGGTTTAAATCCTAAAATTTTTATAGTCTCTTTGTCTGGATTAAATGAAATATTTAAATATTATAAATTTATTATTCAAAAAAAATCAAAAATTACTGGTAAGGTTGAAATAGCTCAATCAAGTTTAGAAAAATTAATAGAAGAAATCAATAATTTAATTACATTTAAAAAATATCTTGAAAAAATAAATTTTTCTTTAACAAGCGTAACAGAACTATTTCAATTAATTTTAGCAGGAGCAATCGCTAATAAATCTTCAGACATTCATTTTGAGGCCCAAGAAGACGGGGCTCGCCTACGTTTTAGAATCGATGGGGTTTTAAATGATATTTGTAAAATTCCATTAAAAAATTATGAACCTTTAATTTCAAGAATAAAACTTGTTTCTGGCTTAAAAATTAATATACACGAAGAAACCCAAGATGGCAGATTTACAATTAATTTAACTGGCAAAGAAATTGAAATGCGTGTTTCTATTATTCCATCTGAATTTGGAGAAACAATTGTAATGCGTATTTTAGACCCAGAAGCAATTATGGTTGATTTTGATCAATTAGGAATTAGAGAAGATGATTTAAAAATATTAGAAAGAAATATTAAAAAACCAAATGGTATGATTTTAAATACTGGGCCAACTGGTTCTGGAAAAACAACTACCCTATATACTATTTTAAGAAAATTAAATACGCCCGATGTTAAAATTATCACCATTGAAGATCCAATAGAATATAAAATTGAAGGAATTGAACAAACTCAAGTTGATCCTGAAGCAAATTATACTTTTGCTTCAGGGTTAAGAGCTGTTGTTCGTCAAGATCCAGATATTATTTTGGTTGGCGAAATTAGAGATCAAGAAACAGCTGATATTGCAATGCAAGCTGCTCTAACTGGACATTTAGTTTTATCAACACTACATACTAATGACTCAATTGGCGCAATTCCTCGCTTAATTGATTTAGGCTCAAAACCCCAAACCATTGGGCCAGCACTATCTTTAGTTATTGCCCAAAGATTAGTAAGAAAGCTATGTAATAATTGCAAACAAAAAGAAAATATTTCTCAAGAGCTAAAAATAAGAATTGAAAATTTTTTAAATAAAATTCCTTCAAGAATAAATAAAAATTTATATAAAGAAATTAATATTTATAAACCAGTTGGTTGCGAAAAATGTAATAATATTGGTTACAAAGGCCGTATCGGCATATTTGAATTTTTTGAAATGAATCCAGAATTGCAAAAAATTATTATTACTGATTCTTCATGGTTAAGTATTAAAACAATAGCAGATCAAAATCAAATGACATCAATGCAACAAGACGGAATTTTAAAAACACTAATTGGAATAACAACTTTTGACGAGGTTGAAAATGTTACTGGTCCAATAAATTGGAGTTAATTTGACTCACATCTGGGGGCTTTTTATCGCCATAAGGCTTTTTAAAAAATAAAAAAGAGTTTAAAAGCTGTTTTTGCGGATAGATTAAGCCGTAACCTAATCGTCCTTAAAACAATAAACAGCTCTTTGCCCCCAGGTGTAAATCAAATTAATATTTTTTATTCTTATTATATAATAGCATAAAATAAAAAATTTGTCAATATTATTATAATCTTCATAAACAATAGCCATCTAAAATAACGTTTTAAAATAAATTTGGTTACTCATATTTAAAATCATCTTGAAATATGATATTATCATAATACTAAAATAATTAAAAAAGTAAAAAACATGATAAACAATGAAGAAACAACAATAGACCAAATGTTGCGCCCTCAAAAATGGAATGAATATATTGGGCAAGAAAAAATAAAAAAACATTTAAAAATAATGATTGAGGCAACAAATAAAAGAAATGAAGCTATGGATCATATTTTACTTGCTGGACAAGCTGGATTAGGAAAAACAACATTAGCTTATTTAATTGCCAAAGAATTAGGAGGCAAAATTAAAATTACATCTGGGCCAGCCCTAGAAAAAATGGGAGATGTTGCTGCAATTTTAACAAATCTTGAGCCAAAAGATATTTTATTTATAGATGAAGCTCACCGTATTAATCGTTTAATTGAAGAAGTCTTATATCCAGCAATGGAAATGAGAAAATTGCATTTAATAATTGGCAAGGGCCCATCAGCTAGAAACTTAACAATAGATTTACCGCCATTTACTTTAATTGCTGCAACAACTAGAGAAAACTTGCTATCTCACCCCTTAAGATCAAGGTTTGGTGCAATTTTTAGATTAAATTATTACGATCTAAATGATATTATAACTATTTTAAAACGTTCTGCTAAAATCTTAAAAATAAAAATTACAAATGAAGCTTTAAATATTTTAGCTAAGGCTTCACGCGCCACTCCTCGTCTTGCTAATCGACTTTTAAAAAGAAGTCGTGATTATGCCTTGGTTAATGATACTGATATTATCACAGAAAAAGAAGCTGAAAAAACATTAGAATTATTAGAAATTGACAATTTAGGCCTTGAACCACAAGATAGAAAAATATTAGAAATTATAATTCACAAATTTAGAGGAGGGCCAGTTGGATTAAAAAGCTTAGCTGCAGCTTTAAATGAAGATCAGGGAGTTATTGAAGACATTTACGAACCATATTTAATTAGTTTAGGATTTTTACAACGAACCTCAGCTGGAAGAATTGTTTTGCCTGCGGCTTATAAACATTTAGGGATACATAAACAAGGCGGGTTAATAGAATAAATTTATTTTAATAAATTTATTTTTCTAATTTTTCTGCTTTTTTAAGCAAAATAGATAATCTTGATTTTAAACGAGAAGCCTTGTTTTTATGAATAACATTTGTTTTAGCAGCTTTATCTAAAGATTTAAAAACTAAACTAAGTTTTTGTTTGGCCTCATTAAAATTTTTAGCAATAAGTAATTTTTTATAATCTTTAATTGCTTTTTTATAGGCTTCTTTTTTGGCCAAATTTCTTTTTTTTCTTTTAATATTCTGTCTTAATGCTTTTTTTGCTGATTTTGTTATAGGCATATAAGTAATATAAATGAAAATTAAAAAAAATACAAGTTATTTTGTTGCTTCATAAATTGCACGAATTTCAGAATCAGAAATAGCGCGGTTGTAAAATAAAACATTATCTATTATTTGTTTTTTGTATTTATTTTGCAATAATTGCCTGCTCATTCTAATAGGCATATTACCAGTTTTAATTTGATTGCCATTTAAAGTTGTTTGCCCAACATTTTGACCATTAAAATAATATTTTAAATTAATTACATTATTTATTACCTTAGCTGTTCCAGCAAAAAAGAACCATGAATTTTGTTGCCAAGAATTAGAAGGAATTAATTGTCGCAGTTGATTAGAACTATTCCAAACATGAAAATTGCCAGAAGAACAATTTTCTGCTCTAATAATCCAAATCCTAAGATCAGCTTCATTATCTCTATTAATAGAATGCACCTGAGAACAATTATCATCAAAAATCCAAGCTATTATAGAAAACTCATAAGGGGTATCTAAAGATGAATTATATGGTATTTCTACATAATCATCTACTCCATCAAAACTCAAACATTTACCTACTTTACAATTTGTTTCAGTTTGCCAAGTAGGACCATTAATTAATGTTCCATTATTGTTATAGCCAGACCTATCATAAGCAATAGTTCCCGAACCTTCATCAAAAGACCAATAACCTACTAGACCACCAACAAATGGAGCTAGATTAAGATCTGTCCCTAATTCATATATTGATGGATCTGGACCTCCATCATTAGCAACATATCTCAGAATTTGTTTTTGAGATTCAAATCTTGAAGTTAATTTAAATGATCCTCCAGTAACATAGGTATAGTAATTTCCAGATGAAGTAGTATTTATTGGATCTATTGGTAGTTTAGATA
>JANWZH010000016.1 GCA_025054755.1 Patescibacteria group bacterium | reverse complement strand
AATTTCTAAATTTAAACTTGGCTTCCAATTAATTAATAAAATTGCAATTAAATTTAAAAATAGTAATTCTAAATAACTTACAAAAAAACAACTAACAATTAAAAAATATAATACAAAATTAATAGAATAGCCCCAAAACAATCCTATTTTAATTTGCAAAATAGTAAAAAATAATAAAATCAAAAATAAAATAATATTTTTTTTAAAAATAAAAAATTTCATTTTATGATTCCAACTATATTTATTAAATTTATATCATAAGGGAAAATTATATCTGCATCATTAAATAAACTATTTGAAACCTTTTTAATATTAAAAATAGAACCAATAATTAATCCATAGGGCAATTCTGGTTGAGCGTTAATAATTATATCGCCTTGCTCAATATTGGCATTACGAGGAATTAAAGTAATTTTAGGATTTAATCCGCCAACCAACAAACCATCTATTAGAGAATTACCAATTTTAACTGATAATTTAAAATTTGGATCAAATATTGTTTGAACTACTGCAAATTGATTATGAATTTCTTTAATTTTCCCAATTAAAATAAAATTTTTTAGGTCCAAATTGTTTATCAAAACAACCCCCTGCCCAATATTAAAATTATCATTAGGTAACTTAACTAATAATTCATTTTTTAAATTAAAGGGATATTTTGAATAAACGAAAGCTGGGATTATTTTATCAATTTGAGGCAAAAATTGTTCTAATAATTTCAATTCAGTTAATTTAGTTTTTAAAATTAAATTTTCTTGTTTTAAACCATTAAAATCAAAATCATTAATTGGACTACGAATTATATATTTTTTAAAATTCCATAAAAATATAGGATTAATATAAATCAAAAACAAAATTAAAAATATTAATATAATAATAATATAATTTTGTTTCATTTTAAAATTATAATAAAATCAAAAAAATTAAAGCTTAATTTGAGGTGGCAAAGAAAAATCAGTCAAAATATTTTTATAATTTTCAAATTCATCAATAACTTTTCCCAAGCCTCTTGCTACGCACATTAATGGCTCATTAACAATTTTAGACTCAATTCCAATTTCTTTTTGAATAACTTCATCTAAACCTCTAAGCAATGCGCCTCCTCCACATAAAAATATACCTTTGTCTAGCATATCGCCAACTAATTCTGGTGGAGTTTTTTCTATAACTTCAATAATTGATTCAATAATTTGTTTAATTAATCTAGCCAAAACTATTCTAATTTGACTATTTTTAATAAGAATTTCTTTTGGCAAACCAGTTTGTAAATCTCTTCCTCTTACAATCATTTCTAATTTTTCATCTAATGGCAAAGCTGAACCAACTGCAATTTTAATATTTTCAGCTGTTAAATCTCCAATCACTAATTTAAATTCATCTCTAATAAAATCAACAATTTCTTGATTAAACTTATCTCCAGCGATTTTTAATGTTTTAGAAGCAACTATACCCCTCATTGAAATAACAGCAATATCTGTTGTGCCACCTCCAATATCAACAATTAAACTAGCTTCTGGGTCTTCAATATTTAAACCAGCTCCTAATGCTGCTACAATTGGTGATTCTATTAAATAAACATTAGAACATCCACTAGACAAAACAGCGTCTTCGACTGATTTTCTTTCTACTTCAGTTAAATCGTTTGGAATAGCCACTACAGCCCTTCTAAAACCCCAACGACCAATATTTTGATTATTTAATTTTTTAAAAAAGCTTCTAAGCATTTCACGGGACATTTCAAAATCAGAAATAACCCCACCGACTAAAGGTCGAACAACATTAATATGTTGTGGAGTTCTACCCAACATTTTTTTAGCATCATCACCTACAGCTAAAATTTGATTAGTTTTAATATTAATTGCTGCAACAGTTGGCTCATTAATTAAAATACCCCTATCTTTAATATAAATTAAACAATTTGCTGTACCCAAATCAATTCCAATATCATTAAATAATTTATTTAATATTTTCATTGTTTTTAACAATTAAATTAATAACCTCTTCTTTTGATAATTGTTTAATTTTATTATCTTTACGCAATTTAACTTCTATCAAATCTTTATTTTTTGGACTTAAAATTAAACGGTATGGCAACCCAATTAAATCAGCATCTTGAAGTTTTTCGCCAATGCTTAAATCTCTGTCATCATAAATTACACTAATTCCTTTATTTTGTAAATAATTATATAATTCTTTTGCCTCTATTTTTTTATCTATATCAATTAAATAAACTAAAGCTGGAGCAATTTCTTTAGGCCAAATAATTCCATGTTCATCATTAAATAATTCAACAATTGTACCCATCAATCTTCCTACTCCAATGCCATAAGATCCCATTATTACATAATTTTCGTTACCATTTTTATCTTTAAATTTTAAATTAAAATCTCGAGCATATTTTTCGCCCAAAGGAAAAATATTTCCTACTTCAATTGATTTTTCTAATTTTATAATTCCATCACATTTTAAACATTTATCTCCAGGCTTTAAATTGGAAATTTCTTTATTTTCAGCATAACCACAAGATGAACAAACTAAAATTTCATCTTCTCCAGCTCCGCAAATAACTTGAAATTCATGAGTATTTGCAATAGTAAAAGCCCCTCCAGAAGCTAAAGTATATATAGAATTTAATCCGCAACGTTTAAATATTTTTTGATAAGCCAAAGCTACTTGGTTATAATATGCAAACAAATCATCTTCTGAAGAATGAAAACTATATAAATCTTTCATAATAAATTCCTTACCACGCAAAAGACCTGATTTAGCTCTTGGCTCATTTCTAAATTTAGTTTGAATTTGATACATAGCTAAAGGCAAATCTTTATAAGAATTAATAAAATGAGAAAATATTTCAGAAATAACTTCTTCATGAGTCCAACCTAAAACAAAATCTGCATCAGCTTTATCTTTAGATTTTACCTCATAACCTATTTCAACATCCCACCTTCCACTAGTCTGCCAAATTTGCTTAGAAACCAAAGCAGGCATCATCATTTCTAGAGCTCCAATATTAGACATTTCTTCGCGAATAATTTTTATAATATTTTGAATAACTATCCATCCTAAGGGGAAAAAAGTGTAAATACCGCTTGAATTTTTATAGATAAAACCTGCTTTTTCTAATAATTTTGCATTATAAGAAATATCTTCGCTTGATATATTCTTCTGAGTTTTTATAAAAAAATTAGATAAAATCATTAATTAAAAAATATCATAAAAATTAAGACAGAGCAAATAAAAATTAAATTAATTTTAAATATTTTAAAACAACTTGATAAACGTTTTCATAAGAAGAATTTAAAACTTTATAAGGAGTAATTTCATTAGGATTATTTTCTATAAATTTTTTTAAAGAATTAAACCAAGTTAATCTTAATTCTGTTGAAATATGAATAATATTAATTCCGGCTTTAACAGCTAAAATAAAATTTTGCTCTAAAATACCTGATCCACCATGCAAGACTAATGGAAAATTAGTTAAATTTTTAATTTTTTCAATTTGTTCAATATCAATTGCAGAATTTAAAACTTTATCATTATTTAAAATAATGCCATGAATATTCCCAACAAACGGCGAAAATAAATCTATTCCAGTCTGATTAATAAATTTTAATGCTTGTTCTGGTGTGGTAAAATTTTTTTTATCTAAATTTACACCCTCTGGCAACTTATGCAAAATTCCAGAATGTTTTCCAATATAACCCAATTCAGCTTCAATTAAAATATCCGGATTTTTAGATCGAGCATATTCAACTACTTGACGCGTTTGAGAAATGTTTTCTTCAAAACTTAATGTTGTTCCATCAAAAATTACAGCATCAAATCCGGAATCAATAGCTTCTTTTACAGAATCAAAAGAATGGCAATGATCAGCATTCAAAAAGATAGGAAAATTATATTTATTTTTAAAGCTTTCAATAATAGCTTTAATTTGCTTTGTGCCAAAAAATTTTCTTTCGCCCTCAGAAACGCCAATAATTATTGGACGTTTTAATTCATAAGCTGCATCAAAAATAGCTTTTATCATTGAAAATTCAGAAACATTAAAATGCCAAATAACTTCAAAATTTTTATTAGCTTTTATAATTAAATCTTTTAATTTCATATTTTTTTAAAATCAACCAAACCATCAAAAAAGTGATTAATTAAAATTTCTTCCATTTTTTCTTCTCCGCCAACATATTCACAAAAAATTTTAGTCCACATTGCCTCTCTTTGATGATAATTAAAATATTCATTTTTACCTTCAGCGAAGGAAACAGCAGACATAACATTATCTTCCAAATCAAAACTAACAATTTGGTCTTCGCCGTCACTAAAAACTCCGCCAACCCAATCAAGGTTGTGCCATAAATTCAAATCAAGTTTTTTGCCTACTCCACTAATTAATCCCAAATCTTTTTCTCCACGAGCCCAATGCAACGATTCAGGATTAACTCTTTGAATAAATAATCGAGGGTCTTTAGAATTTTCTTTCCAAAGATAACGTTGAACAATTAACCATTGAAATTTTGATAAATTAGAAATATCTTTAATTTCTAAAACATCTCCTCTTAATAAAGATTTAAATTTTTCATTAAAATCATAAGAATTTAAATACTTTAAAAACATTTTAGAATAAAAATTAATTTCATGAGTATAATGCAAAATTAAAGCAAAATCTCTTAAAAATTTACCAGGTATATTTTCCGCAATCTGATTTAGAAATATAATTCCAAACTCCTTTAAATGGCTAACATTATGATGTTTTTTAGCAACAAATTTTTGCGCAACATCATGCCACTCCTCTCCTAAAACTTTAATTTGAATTTCTCTTTCCTCAAAATCATCAACATTTAAATTTTTATAAATTTCTTCAAAAGTCTGATGCATCCACTCGTTTGATTCAACAAAACGTAAAGCGCTCCAAATTTCAAAAACATCGTAACGAGTCAAAACTTCTTCCATATTTTTACAATTTAAATATTTTAATAAGTTTGGAGCTTCTCTTTGTAATAAAAATTTTTCAGCTAATTCTTTTTTCAAAAAAATTCCCTTATCAACTTTAGCAATTTTTTTAGCAATATTAACTGCTTTTTCAAATCTATTTCGTCCTTCAATAATTTCTAAAAAATCAATAAAAAATTTTTCATGCAAAAGCGAAATTTCTCTTAAAATCATTCTAATATGCTCAGCGCTTTTTTGATTGCTATCTAATAAATTTAATGTTCTATTAATTAAGGCTTCATTTTCTAAAGCAACTTTTTCTAAAACATCGCTTTTGCCTAGAATAGCAGACATTTCTTTGTCTAATCCCTCCAAAAAACCTGAGTCTACTTCTAAAATTTTTGATAAATATTTATATGTTTCAATCATAAATTTATTATATTATTATCCTATATTTTTTCTACTTGAATTTTTAAATCTTTAAATCTAACACTTTTTTTAAAATCATTTAACTTTAAAATTCCTGTTGTAGCGCCAATAAATTCTACAACTGAAGTAGAATTTGCTGTAGCAAAATTAATAGCATGTAAAATATTTTGTTCTGTTATATTTTTAAAATTATAAAAGTCAATGTTTTGTAAAATTAAAGAAGCAACAAAACCAGATCCATAAGCATCACCAGCTCCTGTTCGATCAACTAATTTTTTTTCTTTGAAAATGCCAGAGCGGTAAATAAATCTATTATCTGAAACCATAGCGCCATCTCTACCCTTAGTAATAATTAAAATTCCAGGCATTAATTTATCTAATTTTTTGAAAATTTCTTTTTCTTTTTGCCATTTTATATTCATTAAAATTGAAGCTTCTTCTTCATTTAAAATCAAAACTGAAATTTTAGATAAATTTTTTAAAATAGTATTTTTATCCTTCATTAAATGATAACCACTAGGATTAAAAGCTAAAGCAATTTTATTTTGATAAGCAAAATTTACAATTTTTTGAAAAATTTTATAAGATTCTCCAGCTAAAGAAACATACCACCACTTACTTTTAAATTGATTTAAATTTTTTAAATCATTATTTTGTAAATAATTTGATGCGCCATGATATGATAAAATAGTTCGCTCACCTTTTTGTAGTAAAATAATAGAATAAGCTGTTTCCTTTGAATTATCTTGAATAATATATTTTATATTTATTCTTTCTTTTTTCAAATTTTTTAATATAAAATCGCCATAAATATCTTTTCCAATTTTAGCTAAACAAGCTGTTTTTAAATTTTGACGAGCAAAAGTAATTGCCGCATTTGCTGAATTCCCTCCAATAGAATAAATTATTTTTTTTATCTCAACTTTTTCGCCAAAAGGAAAAACTAAGGCTCTTTTAGAAGGAACCCTATCCCAAAACATTGTTTCGGCATCAATTAAAACAAAATTATCAAAAGTTGTTGAGCCAATTGTTATAATATCAAACATTTTTATTTCTTTCTTTTAATTACTTTTTTGACAGCAATTTTAATATCAAAAACATCTAGACCATACTTAGAAATTAAATCTTTGGGCCTCCCAGATTCTCCAAAAACATCTTGTAAACCAACAAATTCTATTGGAACAGGATATTTTGATGCCAACATTTCAGCAACTGCTCCACCCAAACCACCATTAATTTGATGTTCTTCAACTGTTACAACTGCTTTACATTTTTTAGATAAATCAATAATTTTTTTATCTAATGGCTTAATGGTATGACAATTTACAACTATTGAACCTATTTTTTCTTTTTCTAAATCATGAGCTGCCCATAAAGCATTATATAAAACTGGACCGGCACCAATAATTAAAACCTCTGGCTTTTTAGACTGCCAAAAAATTTCAATTTTTCCCAAAACAAAAGGAGTTTGCTCGGTTGTTAAAATAGGTGTTTTTTCTCTTTGAAATCTTAAATAAACTGGTCCCCAAATATGACCAGCAAAAATAGTTGCTTTTTTAGCTTCAATAGCATCAACTGGGACAACTACTTTCATATTAGGTAAAACTCGCATTATAGCAATATCCTCAGTTGCCTGATGAGTTGCTCCATCTGGACCAGTTAAAATTCCAGCATGATGTCCAGCAATTTTAACATTTGAATCATTATAAGCAATTGTTGTTCTAATTTGTTCCCAATTTCTGCCAGGAGAAAAAGTAGCATATGAAGAAATAAAAACAATCTTACCAGAAATGCCCAAACCCGCTGCTACAGTGGCCATATTTTGCTCAGCAACTCCAACCTCAAAAAATCTATCTGGAAATTTTTCGGCAAACAAATAATTATAAGTTGAATCTTTTAAATCAGCGCATAGTGATATTACATTTTTATTTTCTAAACCTAATTCTAAAAGCCCCTCGCCAAATCCAGCCCGCGTTGGTTTTTCTTCAATATTGGGCTGGAAAATATTTGAACTTAAATTTAATTCTTTATTTAACATAATTTTATTATATCAATTAATTATAAAATTAAAAGAAAATATAATACAGAAATATTTTTAAAGTTAAAATCCTAAAACATTAAGGATAGTGATATTAAATAAATTTGTAGCCCCGACGGGATTTGAACCCGTGTTACCGGCTTGAGAAACCGATGTCCTAAACCAGACTAGACGACGGGGCCATTACATTATTTTAT
>JANWZH010000015.1 GCA_025054755.1 Patescibacteria group bacterium | reverse complement strand
CGAACTTATATCTTTTTTGATTTTTTTGTAAAGTTTTTAAAAAAACAAGGTTATAAAGTAAATTATATTCAAAACATTACAGATGTTGATGATAAAATAATTAATCGAGCTAAAATTGAAAATAAAAATCCATTAGATATTTCAAAATATTTTACAAAGCTATATTTAAAAGACATGAAAGATTTAGAGATAAATTCTGTAAGTATTTATGCTCCAGCAACAAAATTTATTTCTCAAATTGTAAAACAAGTAGAAATTTTAATTCAAAAAGGATATGCATATCAAATTGATGATGGATATTATTTTAATATTAAAAAATTTAAAAATTATGGAAAATTAAGTCGTAGAACTATTGAACAAGCCGAAGATGCTCTTTCAAGAATTGATGATTCAATTAAAAAAATTAATAGGGGCGATTTTTGTTTATGGAAATTTCCAAGCCAAGAAAAAAAAGAACAGTTAAATTCTTTATTTAAAAACAAAAAATTTGCTGTATTAGATTATGAACCGTTTTGGAATACTAAAATTGGTTGGGGTAGACCAGGTTGGCATATTGAAGATACAGCAATTGCAATGTATTATTTTGGAAATCAATATGATATTCATGGAGGCGGAATTGATTTAAAATTTCCACATCACGAAGCTGAAATTGCTCAAGCTGAAAGTATATCTTCTAAAAAACCTTATGTTAAAATTTGGATGCATACTGGTCAATTAATGATTAATAATCAAAAAATGTCTAAAAGTTTAAATAATTTTATAACAATTAATGATTTTCTAAAACAATATAAACCAATTGTATTACGTTTTTTGGTGTTAATGCATGATTGGTCTTCGCCATTAAATTATTCTTCTAAAACAATTCAAACTGCATTAGGTGGATTACAATTAATTTTTGAAACACAAAAAAAATTAGAATTAATAATTAAAAATAAAAAATTTGGAAAGATAAAAATTTCAATTCAAAAACAAATTAATAATTTTAACAAAGCTTTAAATAACAATCTCAAAACTCCAGAAGCTTTATCTTATATTTTTGAAATAATTAAAATTATAAATACTAATCTTTTAAAAATTAATAAACAATCAGCTAAATTAATTAAAAAACAACTTCAAAATGCACTAAGTGTTTTAAGTTTAAATATAATAGAACCCAAAATACCATTGAAAATTAAGGCTTTAATTGATAAAAGAGAGAAATTAAGAATTAATAAACAGTTTATGCAGGCTGATGCCTTGCGAAATAAAATTTTTGAATTAGGATATATAATAGAAGATAGCCCAGTTGGTCCAATTGTTTATTATAAAAACTTATGGACACAAAAATAAATACACAAATTAAAATTCCGCCCCAAAACATTGAAGCCGAACAAATGGTTTTGGGCAGTATGCTTTTAGATAAAAATATTATAATTAAAGTTATTGATTTATTAAATCCAGAAGATTTTTATAATCCAGCTCACGAAAAAATTTATAAAATAATTTTAGAATTATATGAAAAACATCAACCAATTGATATTTTAAGCGTAACCAATAAATTAAAAGAAAAAAAACTTTTAATTGATGTTGGCGGATCATCTTATTTAGCTGAAATTACTAATATGGTTACAACAACTTCTCATGCAGATTACTATGCTCAAATCGTTAAAGAAAAAAAGATTTTAAGAGATTTAATAAATGTTTCTGCTGATATTACTGAAAAAGCTTTTGAACCATCAAAAGAATTTGAAACATTTTTAGATGAAATTGAACAAAAAATTTTAGCTATATCCCAAAAATCTTTGCCAAAAAATTTTATTCATATTAAAGAAGAATTGGTTTCAGCTTATGAAAGAATAGAAAAATTACATGAAAAAAAAGGATTGCTTCGCGGATTATCAACTGGATTTACTGAATTGGATAATATTCTTTCTGGACTTCAAAAATCAGATTTTATTATTATTGGAGCAAGACCATCCTTGGGTAAAACATCTTTTGCTTTAGATATAGCCAGAAACGTTGCTTTAAAAGAACAAGTTCCTGTTGGTATTTTTTCTTTAGAAATGTCTCGAGAACAAGTTGTTGATAGAATTATTTCAGCACAATCTAATGTAGCTTTATGGAAACTAAGAACTGGTAAAATTTCAGATGATTTAGAATTTCAAATGATTCAAAAAGCTTTAGATGATTTATCAAAAACTCCTATTTTTATTGACGATACCCCATCTCCTAATATTTTACAAATGAGATCAATGGCCAGAAGACTTCAGGTTGAACATGGTTTAGGTTTAATCGTTGTAGATTATCTACAATTAATAACGCCAAGAATCTCTAATAGTCAATCTAATATGGTTCAGCAAGTTACAGAAATCTCACGTGGTTTAAAAAGTTTAGCCAGAGAATTAAATATTCCATTAATTGCTATTTCACAATTATCACGTTCAGTAGATAAAAGAGATAATCGTGTTCCACAGCTTTCAGATTTAAGAGAAAGTGGAAGTATTGAACAAGATGCAGATGTTGTTTTATTTATTTATCGTAAAGATAGAGATGATCTTAATGTACCACCAGAAGAACAAAATATAGCTGAAATTAGAGTTGCTAAACATCGCAATGGTCCATTAGGAATTGTTAAATTAAAATTTGATCCAGATACTGTTAGTTTCAAAAATATTGATAAACATCATATTCCAGAAGAATTTGAAGATTTTTAATATAAATCTATGGAAATTTTACCTGAATCAATTAAAAAATTAATTAATATTTTATCCTATTTCCCATCAATTGGCCCAAGACAAGCCACTCGCTTAGCTTTTTATTTAATCAATAAAGGTCAAAATGAAATAATAGGTTTAATAAAAAATTTAGAAGCTTTAAATAAAATTAAAATTTGTAATTTTTGTTTTTTCCCTCACGAAAATCAAAATGAATTATGTGATATTTGCCAAAATACTGAAAGAAATAAATCAATTATAATGATAATTGAAAAAGAAACCGATTTATTGTCTTTAGAAAAAGCAAATCAATTTAATGGACGTTATTTAATTATCGGCGAAATATCTAAAAAAGGAATTTTAGAAGAATGGCAAAAATTAAGGCTTCAAAATTTAAAATCATTTATTCAAAGAGAACTTAACGGTAAGGCCGAAGAAATTATTTTAGCTTTTAATCCAGATAGTATAGGAAATTTTACATCTTCAATTATAGAAAAAGAAATTAGAGACTTTAGCAAAAAAATAACTCGTTTAGCTAGAGGACTTCCTACGGGGGGAGAAATTGAATTTGCTGACGATGAGACATTAAAAAGCGCAATTCAAAATAGGGTTTAATATTTATTATTCTAATATTATTCTAGATGTATTCTTTTTTGAAACTCTTCTAATTTTTTAAGTAATTCTTTATTGTTTTTAAAATCTAATTGCGGATTTTTTTTAAATAATAAATTAGCTGCCTCGCGGCTATTTTTAATTAATTCAACATCCATTAAGCCTTTCATACTTAGATCTGGGAAACCAGTTTGTTTTTCTCCTAAAAATTCTCCGGGACCTCTTAATTTTAAATCTATTTCAGCCAATTCAAAACCATTTTTAGCCTTAATTAATGCTTCTAATCTTAAACGAGTAGTTTTTGAATTTGAATCAGTAAATAGAAAACAATATGATTGATGCTCTCCCCTCCCCACTCTTCCTCTGAATTGATAAAGTTGAGATAACCCAAATCTTTCAGCTCCTTCAATCATCATAATTGTAGCATTTGGAACATCAACGCCTACTTCGATTACAGATGTAGAAACTAAAATATTTATTTCATTATTTTTAAATTTTTGCATAATTTCATTTTTTTCTTTTGATTTTAATTTCCCATGTAACATTCCAACTTTAAATTCTGGGAATATTTTTTCTGATAATTTTTTATATTCTTCCTCTACGTTTTTTATATCTAATTTTAAAATATCTTCTTTGTTTAATTCATTATTAGATGATTCAATTCTTGGACAAATAACAAAAGCCTGCCTACCAATCTTAATTTGTTCTTTTATAAAATTATAAGCTTTTAACCTATTTTCTGGAGAAATAATTTTAGTAATAATTGGCTTTCTTCCTTTTGGTAATTCAGAAATTAATGAAATATCTAAATCTCCAAAAATAGTTAACATTAAAGTTCTAGGAATTGGCGTAGCTGACATTGATAAAAAATGAGGGATGTAATTTTTTTTATTCAATAAAGCTGCTCTTTGGTTAACTCCAAAACGATGCTGTTCGTCAACAACAACAAAACCCAAATTATTAAATTCAATTGTTTTTTGAATTAAAGCATGTGTACCAATAATAATATTTATTTTATTATTTAAAACTTCTTTTTTAAAAAAATCTTTTTTAACTTTTGATTCAACATCATTTTCATAAAAAATTAACAAATTAGAAGAAGTTAAAAGACCTAATACTGGTTGATTTTCTAAAGAAATATAATTAAATAAATTTTTAAAAGTATTATAATGTTGAATAGCTAGAACTTCAGTTGGCGCCATTAAAACCGACTGATAACCATTTTTAGCGCAAACTAAACAAGACAAAGCAGAAACAATTGTTTTACCAGAACCAACATCGCCCTGCAATAATCTATTCATTGGTTTTTCTTTATTTAAGTCTTGCAAAATTTCCCATAAAGCTTTTTTTTGAGAAAAAGTTAATTCAAATGGAAGCTTAGCTAATATTTTCTTAAGCCATTCTAAATCAGTTTTAATTGAAAATGATTTTTGATTATTTAAATTAAGTTTTTGTTTTAAATTATAAATTTGTAACAAAAAAATATCTTCAAAAGCAAATCTTTTTTTGGCTCTTAAGGCTTCGCTTAATTTATTTGGAAAATGAATTAATTTAAAAGATTGATTTATTTCTGGAAAATTATATTTAATTAAAATTTCATAAGGAATCCATTCTTTTAGCGGCTTGATAGTCTTTAGGGCTGTTTTAATTATATTTCTTATTAATTTTGAAGTTAATCCTTTAGTTTCTGAATAAATCGGAACTAATCTAGCAGTATGTTTTGTTTCATTATTTACCAAATCAATTGTTTCATAAATTGGATGAGCTAAATAAATTTCATTTTTATCATCAAAGCTTACTTTGCCAGAAAAATTAAAAAATTTACCAACTTTTAAAATATTTTTTAAAAATGGTTGATTAAACCAAACAGCTTTGATTTGTCCAGTTTTATCTTCTAAAATTGCTTCAACAATAATAATTTTTCTTTGCCAACTACGATGAACTTTTAAAGATTTAATTTTAGCTTGAATAGTGACGTTTTGATTTGGTTCAATTTCTGAAATATTATAAATTTTTGAGAAATCTTCGTATCTAAATGGAAAATATTTTAATAAATCTAAAATAGTATTAATTCCAATTTTTTTTAATTTAAAGGTAATTTTTGTATTAAATCCAGTCAATAAACTAATATCGTTTTCTAAATCTAATTTTTGCATCAATTAAATTATATCAAGAAATAAAATTTTGTCCGCCCACCAGGAATCGAACCTGGAACCTCCTGCTTAAAAGGCAGTTGCTCTACCAATTGAGCTATGGGCGGTTAATAATTAATATATCAAAAAACTAAAATATTTTCAATAATTTAAATTAATATTTAGACTTATTAAATAATTTTTAAAATTTTCAGCAGCGATTTTTCGCATACTAAATTTATTTTTTTCTTCGAATTCTATTTCGGCAAAAGTTTTATTAAATCCCTCTGGCATAAAAATTCTATCCCAACCAAAACCATTTTCTCCTTTTGGAAAAACAATTTTCCCATAAATTTTGCCTTCAAAAAATTTAATTTTATCTATATCTTCAGCATATCCAATAATTGTTTTTGCAACCGCTTTAGTATTACCAAATAAATTGGCAATCTTAAAAACTCCTTCATCGCCAATAGTTTTTAAAAACCATTTTATCATCGGACCAGGTAAATCATTTAAACAATCCAAATAAAGCGATGTATCTTCTACTATAAACTGTGCTTTTTTATATTTAAAAGCTTCTTTTAATTTAAATTTAATAATATTTTCTGGATTAATATCTTGAATTTCTGGAAGATCTATATCTAAATGTTTTATTTTTATGGGATATAAAATATCTTTTATTTCTTCATACTTATTTTTATTTCCAGTTATAAAATAAATCATAAAAATTTTATTTATTGTGCCCCGTGAGGGAATCGAACCCCCAACCTTCTCCTTAAGAGGGAGCTGCTCTACCAATTGAGCTAACGGGGCAAAACAAATTATTTATCTTCTAAAATTTTTTTAATTTTAAAATGTCCTGTTTTTTCTGGAAAACGAGTCCTAAAATTACAAGATAAACATCCTATAATAGAATTATCTTTAGGATTAACTCTAGCGTGTTCACCTGTTTCGTTACAAATCCATTCACCTTTGCTTAATGGCCAATCGGAGGTAACATCCATTGCATCTATTTCATCTTCTGGAAATTTAAATTTTATTTTTTCTATCATATTTTAATTATATAAAATTATAATCAACAAGGCAATAATTTATTTTTATATAAAAAAAATATATAATGTTTTTATGAAAAATAATAAAATAAATAAAAATTTTTTATTAATTATTATTTTAATTATTGCTGCTTTTTTTAGATTCTATAATTTAAAAAATGTGCCACCTGGACTTTATCCAGATGAAGCAATGTATGGTAATAATGCTATTGAAGCCTGGACGACAAAAAATTTTAAAGTATTTTATCCAGAAAATAATGGACGAGAAGGCTTATTTATTAACATACAAGCAATATTTTGGGGATTAATTAAAAAAAATGACCCCTGGGTTTTAAGAATGATGCCAGCTATATTTGGTTTCTTAACTGTTTTAGGAATTTATTTTTTAAGTTTAGAATTATTTAAAAAAAATAAAAATTATCAATCAGAAAATTATGAAAATAATTTAAATAATAACTGTGATTTAAAATTTAATGAAAAAATTGCTTTATTATCTTCTTTTATTTTAGCAACATCTTTTTGGCATATTAATTTTTCAAGAATTGGATTTAGAGCAATTATGGCCCCATTTTTATCTGTTTGGGCTTTCTATTTTTTAATTAAATCATTAAACGAAAATAAAAAAAATTTTGCTATTTATAGTGGAATATTTTTTGGTTTAGGATTTTATACTTATATTGCCTATAGGGTTTTGCCCTTACTTTTAATTCCTATATTTTTTTTCTATTTCAAAAAATATAAAACAGAATTTAAAATTAAAAATTTTTATATTATTTGGATAATATTTTTAATTATTACTTTTTTAATAGCTTTACCCATTGGAATTTATTACTTAAAAAATCCACAAGATTTTTTTGGGAGAACTAGTCAAATTTCTATTTTTAATAGCAACTCACCAATTAAAGATTTAATTTTAAATACAATTAAAACTTTGGGAATGTTTAATTTTGTTGGCGATTTTAATTGGCGACATAATTTATCGGGAAGACCACAACTTGATATTTTAATTGGAATTTTATTTTTAATTGGTATTTACTTATTAATTCAAAATAGAAACAAACCTGATTTAAAATTTATTAATTGGTTTTTATTTGGTTGGTTTATTTTAGCAATGTTTCCAGTCATTATTTCAAATGAAGGGCTGCCTCATGCCTTACGTGCCATTTTAATGATCCCACCAATTATAATAATTTCTGCCTTTGGTGGCGTAAATTTTTATGAAAAATTAATTAACTCACAAATTTTTATCCAAAATTTTAATAAAAAAAATATTGTTTTAAAATTATTTATAATTCTATTAATTATTTTTATATTAAATAGTTATTTTAATTATTTTGTTTTATGGGCGAAAAATAAAAATACTTATGATGCTTTTAGTTCCAATTATGTAGAACTAGGAAAATATTTAAATTCTTTGCCTAAAGAAAAATTAAAATATATAATAGTTGAAGCCTCGGGCGTTGAAGTACGTGGAATTCCAATGCCAGCTCAAACCGTAATGTTTATAACAAATACCTTCTTACCAGAAAATCAAAAAGAAAAAAATATATTTTATGTTTTGCCACAAGAAAAAGAAAAAATCCCGAAAGAAGCTTTAATTTTTGAAATAAAATAAATTATTAAAAAATTGCTAAATACCCAAATTATAAAGTTTTAAAATTTCTGTATCGGTTAATACTCTATTATAAATACGAACCTCATCAATTCTACCCTTGTATGGCCTATTAGAATAGAACCTATTGCCAAATTTAAAATTAACTGGTGGATCAGCTGGCAATGTTGTTCTTGGAGAAGTCCATATAACATTAGTATTGTAATATAATTTAATTAAGTCATTATCAACTGTCAAAACTATAAATGACCATTGATCCCCTGGAATTGTAAATCCAGTAGAATCAAAAACCCAGGATTTCCAACCAACAGATACTGTGATAATATTATTTGGATGAGGATATAAATTAAAATAAGGATCATTATTAGAATTTGGCTCTTTAAAAGATATTGCTGCGCCATTTGCTCCAACAATTGGATAAACCCACAATGCAAATGTTTTATTCGGTAATATATCAAAATTTTTTATATTTCCTAAAACATAATCATCAATTCCATCAAATTCTAAACAAAAACCAGAAACGCAATTAGAACCTGAACGCCATATTACTCCATTAAATAAACTTCCATTATTTGAATTTGTCGAATAGTCATAAATTAAAGTTGAAGTATTTTCATCTAATGGCCAATAAGCTATTAAATCTCTATCTTTAAACCATGGAGTGACCACCTTATTTGATGTTTTTATAGAATAAATTCCACCAATATTATCTATATCATTTAATGATATATTCTTATATTTATTTGATTCAAAAATTGTTGTTAATTCGCTCCCGTTATTATAAACATAAGTATAATATAGCCCAGATGAAGTAGTATTTATTGGATCTATTGGTAGTTTAGATAATGATCTACCAAAAGATAATTGATTGAAATCTAT
>JANWZH010000014.1 GCA_025054755.1 Patescibacteria group bacterium | reverse complement strand
AATTATTATTTTTAAAATTTTATAAAAAGATTACTTTTAATTAATAAGTAAATAATGAAAAATTTTATTAAATATAATAAAATTTTTATTTGAATGAATTATTTTAATAAATTAATTTTTGTTATATATTTGGTTTTTATATTCAGTTTTTAAATTTTGTTTGATTAATATAATTTAACACAAATGTAGGGTTTTAAATATTTTAAATCTTGGTTTTAAAATTAAAATTTGAAAGTTTTTTTAAAATAATAAGTTTATTATTTTAATTTGTTGCTCCGGGAGCAGGATTCGAACCTGCGACATCCTCCTTAACAGGGAGGCGTTCTACCACTGAACTATCCCGGAATAATTATATTTTATAAAATTTTTTTTAAAAATTCAAAATTTTTGTGCCGCGGGAGGGAATCGAACCCCCGACGCAATGCTCTTCAGGCATTCGCTCTACCACTGAGCTACCGCGGCAAGTTAAATTTTATTTTATCATAATTAATCAATTTTTCAATAAAAAGCTTATTTTAATTTTTTATAAAATTTTATTTATATTTAAATTGATAATTAATATAATTATAATAATAAAGATTTTTAGATTAATTTAGACTATTTTTAAGAATATTTATAAGCAGAAATGATACAAGTAAATAATATAATTATTTACATTGATTCATCTTCATTATTTTTTTCATTTTGTATCATTGCAAGATATTTTTTAGCTAAATCTACTAAAGAATTTTCTGGTAGGGGAGAATTAATCTCATCAGCTTTTTGTTTTAGATTTTGATCAGCAAGTTCATAAAATTCAATATTTTTTATAATAGATTCAACGTCTTTTTCTTCATAGAGCTTAATTAATTGCATATGTAAAGCGTCCCATTCTTTATAAGCATTTAAATAAGCTTCTTGTTTGTTTTCTTTATTATATTCATTATATAATTTTTCGAAATTCATTTTTTTAAAATTAATTTAATTATCCGCACCTTGAAAAACCACAATTTTTACAACTAATACATCCTTCTTGTAAAATTAAAGGAGATCCACATTCTGGGCAAGCTGGAGCATATCCAAAATCAGCAATTGATTTTGTTTTATTTGTTAAATTATTTTCATTGGATTCTTTAATTTCTACTACTTCTTTTTGTTCAATTTTAATATTTTGCTTAACAACATTTTCTTGTGGTTCATTTATTAATTTTTTATCGTTTTCATTATTAGTTGATTTAACATGTTCTTCTAATATTCTGCCAATAGCATCTGGTAAAGAAAGAATTGTTCCTTTATCAGTTAGCATTGGCATTGGGCCACGAATACCTTTTAGATTATTAATAATTTCTTCAACTTTAACTCCGGCTCTTAAAGATAACGAAATTAATCTACAAATTCCTTCACTTTGTTCTTGGAAAAATCCTCCTGATTTTCCAATTGTAGCAAAAACTTCAAAAGGAATTCCGTTTTCATCATTATTTATTGTAACATATAAGTTTCCGTATCCAGTTTTTACACGATAAGTTTTTCCGGACATAACTTCTGGTCTTTTTCTTGGCTCTAATCTATTATTATCAATTTTTAAATTAAGTTCAGTTTCATTTTGATTTGATGTTTTGTTTGAAACAAGATTATCTTTTTTTCCTAATTCGGTAGGAGATTTAATATTTTCTCCTGTTCCAATATTTAATATTTGAACTTCACGACTACCATCGCGATAAACAGTTGTACTTTTACATTTAAGTTTCCAGCCTAAGATAAATCCTTGTTTAACATCTTCCATTGTGGCATTATTTGGGAAATTAATTGTTTTAGAAATTGAATTGTCAACATTTTTTTGGAAAGCAGCTTGCATTCTTATATGATCTTCGGCTGAAATATCCATTGCTACAACAAAAGTTTTTTTAATATTGTCTGGTAAATAATCAATATGTTGTATTGTCCCTTTTTGGACAACTTCATTTTTTATTTCTTCAATTTGTTTTTCTGTTAGTTTTGAATTTTTTAATGCTTTTTCAAAATATGGATTAAAATATCTATATTGATGTCCATCTTTATCTTGTTTGATATATGACAAGGCAAAATTTGGTTCAATTCCAGAAGAAGTGTCAAACATCATTGAAATTGACCCAGTTGGAGCAACAGTTGTTAGAGCGGCATTTCTCATTTTAATTCCTTTTTTCTTATAAATTGAAAGATGCCAATTTGGAAATATCCCTTTTTCTTTAGCTAAAATGGTAGACATCTTATGAGATTCATCTGTAATAGTTTTCATTACTTTTTCAGCCAATTTTTGCCCTTCTTTAGAATTATATGGTATTTCTAATTGATAAAGCATATCAGCAAATCCCATAATACCTAATCCAATGCGACGATTACCTTGTGCCATGTCTTCTAATTGTTTGATAGGAAATTCAAAAATATCAATAACATTATCCATTAATCTTGTTGCTAAACGAGTAACATATTTTAATCTTTGCCAATCAATTGTTTTGTTTTTAACAAATTTAGCTAAATTAATTGAGCCTAAATTGCAATTATCATAATGGTGTAAAAATTGTTCGCCACATGGATTAGAACAATCTATTGGTCCTAGTCCTGGTAAAGGATTTGTTCTATTAATTTCGTCAATATAAACAATTCCCGGTTCACCATTAAGCCAAGCATATTTTACGATTTCATCAAAAAGTTCTCCAACTGTAATGTTAACTTCTTCGTATCCAATTACCGCACCATTTGGAGCTCTTAAAACCTTATGAGGCTTCATTTTTTGATTATTCCAAGTGCAATACCATTGTTCATTTGGATTTTTAATTAAAGTTTCCATAAATTTATCTGTTACTTTTACAGAAATATTAAAATTTCTAATTTCTCCCTCAACTTCTTTAGCTCTAATAAAATCTAAAATATCAGGATGATCAATTTGCATCATTGCCATATTTGCTCCATGTCTGCCTTGCTGTTTAATTATTCCAAAAGCTTCATTATAAATTTTTAAAAATGAAACAGGTCCGCTAGCTACGCCTTGAGTTCTTTTGGTTGGCCACATTGCTGGTCTAAGGTGAGAAAAATCAAAACCCAGTCCTGATCCTAATTGTTGTAGTAGCGCAGCTTCTTTTAATGTTTGAAAAATACTTTCCATTGAATCTTCTATCCCTAAAACAATACAATTAGGAACCACAGAGGTTGGAGCACCAGCATTAGTTATTGTTCTCCCAGCTGGAGTAAATTCTTTATTTGTCATTATTTCAAAAAATTCTCTTTCTAATTTATTTATAAATTCTTGTTTTTTTTCGTATTTTTTTTCTACTTCAGCTAGAGCATGAGCAATGCGATGAAATAATTCTGCTACAGTTTCTTGCTGGCCGTTTTCTTTAATTTGTAAATATCTTTTTTTCATCATTTTCAGAGCATTGTCTGAAAATGAATTATTAATTTTTTCAATTTCGGCCTTTTTAGCAATGTGTTCTACTGGATCTTTTACTATAATTTTCATATTTTTATTTTTTTTATTAGCGGACCTTTTAAGTAATTAAATTATACTTTTTTATATATAAAAAAAGCAATAAAGATTTATTAACAGAAAACTTAATCAAATAATATTTTAATTAATTAGGCAACAATTTTTAATAAACAATTTTAAAATATTTTTTAACCAGATTTTTAAAAGTTTGACCGCTCTCAATATAACCAGAAAACATATCAAAACTAGCTGCTGTTGGGAAAAATATAATTGTAATATTGTTTTTTGAGCTATTTTTAGAAAAATTATTAATAAAATTTTTTAATTCGGTTAAAATTTGTTCTAAATTATAATTAATGTTTGTGGGCTAAAAAATAATATCGGGTTGATTGAAGATATTTTAATTTTTTATTTTTATATAAAATTTAAATTGGTTTATTTTTCTGTTCTTTGGATTTTTTATAAATAAATATAAATTTTATTTTGCTTTAATGTTTTTTTAAATTATAATAAAAACATGGTGATAGAAAATATAAAACAAAAAATTTCTTGGATTGTTTTAATTTTTATTTTAATTTTATCTTTTATTTTAATGTTTTTTAGCTCTTTACAAGAATCAGCTACAATGGATGAATTAGCTCATATTCCTTCAGGTTATAGTTATGTAAAATTTTTAGATTATCGTTTAAATCCAGAACACCCTCCGCTTTTAAAAGCTTTGTCTGCTTTGCCCTTATTATTTTTAAATTTAAATTTCCCAATTAATAGTGATAGTTGGCAAAAATATGTAAATGGTCAGTGGGATGTTGGAAGAGAATTTTTATATGAATCAGGAAATGATGCTGATTTAATTATTCAATGGTCAAGAATTGGACCAATGCTTTTAACATTATTTTTAATTATTTTAATTTATATTTGGTCAAAAGAATTATTAGGAAGATGGTGGGCTTTATTAGTTTCGTTTTTATTTGGACTATCTCCTAATGTTTTAGCTCATGGTCATTTGGTTACAACTGATATTGCTGCAGCTTTTGGGATTGTTTTAGCAACTTATTTTTTTATTAAGTTTTTATATTTCAAAAGTAGAAAATCATTAATTTTATCTGGAATAACTTTTGGCATTGCCCAACTTTTAAAATTCTCAACTTTTATGTTAATTCCTTATTTTGGATTTTTATTAGTTGTTTTTTGGTTGATTAACAATTTTGATTCTTTAAAAATAAAAAATTATTTTGTTTTTAAAAAATTAGGAATTGATTTATTAAAATTACTAGCTATTTTTGGAATTGGCTATATTTTTATAGTTTATCCAGTTTATGTTTTATTTACTTGGAATTATCCACAAGAAAAACAAACTGCTGATACAGAATTTATTTTAAATTCTTTTGCTGGTGGTCCGACGAAAGAAGGACAAATTTGTAATCCGATTAGATGTTTAGCTGAAATTGATATTTTAATGACTAAAAATAATTTAACTAGACCATTTGCTCATTATTTACTTGGCGTTTTAATGGTTATGCAAAGATCTGCCGGAGGTAATACTGCTTATTTTATGGGCGAAATTTCAGCAAGCGGATGGAAATCTTATTTCCCAATTGTATATTTATTAAAAGAAACATTGCCATTTTTAATTATTTTATTTATAGTTTTAATTTTTAGTTTTAAAAATATTATTTTAAATTTTAAATTGGGGCTTTATCATGTTAAACAAAAATTAATTTCTTATCTTAATGCTAACTTTGATAAATTTACTTTATTTTGTTTTATTATTTTATATTGGGCAACAAGTATTTCTAGTCCTTTAAATATCGGCTTTAGACATTTATTCCCATCTTTGCCTTTTATTTATATTTTAACTATTTCTAGTTTTAAAAATTGGTTTAATGACAAAAATTTATTTATTAGTTCTTCTTTTATATTAAATATTTTATTATCTGCAAAATCTTTTTTAAAGTTATTTTTGAAGTATATTTTATTATTTATTCTTTTAATATGGTTTATTTTTGAGACTATTTTTACTTTTCCATATTTTCTTTCTTATTTTAACGAATTTGGCGGAGGAATATTTTATGGTTATAAATATGTAACTGATTCAAATTATGATTGGGGGCAGGATTTGTTGCGTCTTAAAAAATTTGTAAATGAAAATAAAATAGATAAAATTGCAGTAGATTATTTTGGTGGTGGCAATCCAAAATATTATTTGGGAGACAAAGTCGAATATTGGTGGTCGTCGCGCGGTAATCCTTTAGATATTGGAATTAAATGGTTAGCTGTTTCAGTTAATACTTTACAGGGTGCAATAGCTAAGACACATCCTAAGCATCAAAGGAATATAAATGATGAATACCGCTGGCTTCAAGAAATAAGAAATTTTAAATATCAAAATAAAGAAGTTCCAAAGCCTGATTTTAGGATTGGGACTTCTATTTTTGTTTATAAACTAACTGACTAAATTTATGCAAAGAAAAGTTGCTAAAAAAAATATTTCTAAAAAAATTTTAGATATTTTTCCTCCTTTTAAAAAGAAAGATTTAGAAGATAAGAATGTTAAATCTCATATTCGGGATATAAATTTCATTTATAATAATTTCCCAAGACAAGAAAAAGTAAATAATTTATTTTTTAAAAAAACTAAAAAAATATTTATAATTTTTTTATTTTTAGGATTATTTTTGTTAGTTATTTTAGGTTTTTTTTATATTAAAAATAATTTAAAAATCAATATACCAAAAATTTATGTAGATAATTCTTATAAAAATTGGTATGAAGAAACATTATTAAATCAAATAGAAGATAATAATTCTTTAATTAATTCAAATTCAGTTTTAGATAAATTTAAATTTATATTTTCTTTAATTTCTCAAAATATATTGGGTAGTAAGGATTTAATAACAAATATTAATTTATTATTATTTAATTTGAATTATATTTTAAATAATTGGCCCAATTTTATTTTAGGTAAAATTGATTCATCAGATATTAGGCAAAATTTTTTAAATATTTCTAATGCATTAAATAATATAAAAGATAATTTAAATGAAATTAAATTGAAAGATTTAATTTTCAATAATAATGATATTTTTTATATTAGAGATCAAATTAATTATTTGACTAATTTTTTAAATTATTTTGTTGAATTTATGGATAGTCCAGAAAGGCGTAATTTTTTATTTTTGTTTTCTAATACTTCAGAAATGAGGCCAGGAGGAGGTTTTATTGGTAGTTATGCTCACATTAGTATTTTAAATTGGAAGATAGATCAAATTAATATCTTAGATATTAATGAACCAGATAAAGAATTTGATTCAAAAATTATTCCGCCATGGCCCTTGCAAAATGTTTTAATTGGATGGAAAGCAGCTGATGCAAATTGGTTTTTGGATTTTGATAAATCAGCTTCAAAAGTAATTAATTTTTTAGAAAATTCAAATTTTTATAAAAAAAATAATATTAAATTTGATGGAGCAATTTTAATTACGCCAAAAGTAATAGAAGATATTTTAACTATTACTGGACCAATAACTATTGATTCAAATATAGTTTTAAATAATGATAATTTTTTAATTGAGATTCAAAAAAATATTCAACAAAAAAGACAAAATAAAATTGAATCACCAAAACAGATTTTAGATTCTTTTTGGAATAAAGCTTTAGAAAAAATATCTAATTTGGATTATCAAGCCAGAAATCAAATTTTAAATTATTTAATAGATTGGATGAAGAATAAAGACTTGGTTTTTTATTTTAAAGATAAAAACTTTCAATCTTTTTTTGAAAATTATAATTTAACTGGAAAAAGCACTTCTTTAGAATCTAATTTTTTTGGCGATTATTTAGCCGTAGTAGATGCTAATCCTTCAAGCGGGAAAAGTGATATTTTTATTAAAAAAATAGTGAATTTAAAAATTAATATTTTAAATAATGGAATTTTAAATAATGAATTAGAAATTAAAAGAATTAATAATGTTTCTTCAACTTTTGATTGGTGGTATAAATTAACAAATGTTGATTTTTTGCAAATCTTTACTTTGCCTAATGTTGAAATTATAAATGTTTCTGGCGGTAAAGATAAGAAGATTTATCCAAGAATAAATTATAAAAAAAATGGTTTTGTTTTTGATAATGATTTAGCATATGAAAAGACGATAAAAACAATAGATGCTTTTCCGCAAATTAAAAAATATGATTTTGAAAATAAAAATATTTTTTCAACTTGGTTAGAGACCGAATTAGGAAAGACATCGTTTCTAAAATTAGAATATAGTCGTAATTTATTTAAAATTCCTAGTCCAGGGAATAAGTTTATTTTTATATTAGATCATCAAATTGGAGATAGAGGAGAATATAATATAGAAATTGAAGCACCAATTGGATTTAAGTTTAAGGAAAATAATTCTTCGGTTTTTAATTATAGTATTAAAAATTCAGCTAAAAATTTAAAATTAGAACTTACTTTAATTGAAGATATTTAAAAATAGTTTTAATTTTTTTTAAAAAAATATTAATATGTAATTATGAAATTTGTAGCCGATTTTCATATTCATTCTAAGTATTCACGAGCTGTTTCTCAAAAAATGAGTTTAGAAGAATTAGATATTTGGGCTAATCATAAAGGTATTTTAGTGATGGGCACTGGAGATTTTACTCATCCTAAATGGTTTTTAGAAATTAAACAAAAATTAGAACCAGCTGAAAATGGGCTTTTTAAATTAAAGCCAGAATATAAATTAAAAAATATATTAGGAAGATATTCTGAAACACGTTTTATTTTATCGGTTGAAATATCTAGTATTTATTCTCAGGCAGGAAAAGTGAGACGTATTCATAATGTTATTATCTTGCCAGATATAGAAAGTGTTCAGAAGTTAAATAATTATTTAAATTTGGTAGGTAATATTTCTTCTGATGGCAGGCCAATTTTAGGATTGTCTTCAAAAGAATTATTAAAAATTGTTTTAAATATTTGTCCAAAAGCTTTATTTATACCAGCCCATATTTGGACTCCTTGGTTTAGTCTTTTTGGGTCAATGTCTGGTTTTGATTCAATAGAGGAATGCTTTGGAGAATATTCTAAATATATTTTGGCTATAGAAACTGGTCTTTCAAGTGACCCACAAATGAATTGGAGAATTCCAGAATTGGATGGAGTGGCAATATTATCAAATTCAGATTCACATAGTGTTGAACGTATTGGACGTGAAGCAAATATTTTTGAAACAGATTTATCTTATGATGGTATTTTTGAAGCTATTCAAAATAGCGCGCCTCTAAACATAAAAGAAGATAATTTTTCATTATTAAAAAAACCAAAGATTTTAGAAACAATAGAATTTTTCCCAGAAGAGGGCAAATATCATTATGATGGGCATCGTTTATGTCAAGTTTTATTTTCTCCAATTGAATCTAAAAAACATCACAATATTTGCCCTAAATGCGGTAAGCCATTAACTATTGGGGTTATGAATAGGGTTGAAAAATTAGCTAAAAGACAAGAAGATTTTTTTGATCCTAAAAGACCGCCATATAAAAAATTAATTACCTTAGATGAAATTATTGCTGATGCTTTGGGTGTTGGAAAATCTACTAAGGCAGTTTATAAAATTTATAATGATTTAATTTTAAATTTTGAAAACGAATTAAATGTTTTATTAAATGTTTCTATTTTAGACATTCAAAGTGTTTCAGGAGATTTAATAGCAGAAGGAATTAAAAGAGTAAGAGATGGGAAATTATATATTATTCCTGGTTATGATGGAGAGTATGGCAAAATTTTTATTTTTAATGAAGACGAAAGAAAAAAGGTTGTTTCTAAAAATACTCTTTTTTAAAATGAAAAAAATTAAATTTTTATTTTTAAAAACAATTTATCAAATTATTAAAAAATTTTTATTTTTAATTGATCCAGAAAAAATTCATGATTTTACAATAAAAACTTTAAAACAATTTTCGCAATATAATTGGTTTAATAAAGCAATAAATTTTATTTATAATTATGAAAATCGTATTTTATATCAAGAATTAAATGGAATATTATTTAAAAATCCAGTTGGTTTAGCTGCTGGTTTTGATAAAAATGCTGAACTTTTAAATTTTTGGTCTAATTTGGGTTTTGGTTTTGTAGAAGTTGGATCAATAACCGGAAATTCTTGTTTAGGCAACCCTCGGCCAAGATTATGGCGTCTTAAAAAATCAAAAGGCTTAATTGTTTATTATGGTTTAAAAAACGATGGAGCAGAAATTATTTCTGAGAGAATTAAAAATATTAAAATTAATATTCCTTTTGGTATAAGTATTGCTAGAACAAATTCTCAAGAGACAGTTGATGTTCAGTCTGGA
>JANWZH010000013.1 GCA_025054755.1 Patescibacteria group bacterium | reverse complement strand
AATTTTTTTTAAAAAAATAATTTGATTTAATATTTAATAAATAATAAAATATTAATATGGCTGCTAAAAAAACAAAATCTCAAAAAGAAGTTTCATCTAAAAACGACATAGATAATTTACTTTCTGTATTACAAGATAAGTTTGGCGAAGGTGCAATAATGAAATTGGGCGATGATAAAAAAATTGAAGTGCCAACTGTTTCTACTGGTTCTTTTTCTTTAGATTTAGCTTTGGGTGGTGGAGGGTTACCTCGTGGCAGAATTATTGAAATTTTTGGTCCAGAAGGATCTGGTAAAACAACTCTAGCATTAACTGTTGTCGCTCAAATTCAGCGCGAAGGAGGGAAGGCTGCTTTTATAGATGCTGAACATGCTCTAGATCCTGAATATGCTAAAAAGCTAGGAGTAAAAATTAATGAGCTTTTAATATCTCAACCAGATAATGGTGAAGAAGCATTAAATATTTTAGAAAGTTTAGTTCGTTCAGGAATGATTTCTGTTGTTGTTGTTGATTCAGTTGCGGCTTTAACTCCTAAAGCTGAAATAGAAGGAGAAATGGGCGCTCAGTTTATAGGTTTACAAGCAAGACTTATGTCTCAGGCCTTAAGAAAGCTTACTGCTATTACTGCCAAAACCCAGACATTAATTATTTTTATTAATCAAATTAGGATGCAGGTTGGAGTATTTTTTGGAAATCCCGAAACAACACCGGGTGGCAGGGCTTTAAAATTTTATGCTTCAGTGCGTATTGATGTTAGACGTACTGCTCAAATTAAAAAGGGGGAAGAAGTTGTTGGATCAAGAATAAAAGCTAAGGTTGTTAAAAATAAAATTGCTCCACCATTTCGTTCAGCAGAATTTGATTTAATACATGGGAGAGGAATTTCTTATGAAGCTGATATTTTAAATATAGCCATTAAATATGATGTAGTAAAAAAATCGGGCCAAACTTATTTTTTTAATAAAGATAATGAACAAATAAAATTAGGAGTTGGTTTTGAAGCTAGTCGTCAAAAATTAGAAGAAGATAAAAATTTATTAAAATCTATTAAAAATCAAGTTTTGAAAAAAATAGAAGAAGTTGGTTGGACAGAAAAATAAACTTATTTAATTATAGTTTTTAGAATTTCTTCTAATCCCTCAATTGATGTGCTTAAAATTAAATATTTGTTTAAAAATATTCCATAAATAAATTTTTCTCCGCTGCTTGTTTTTAAAATAGTTATTGGTTCTTTATTAAAAATTAAAGAATTTTGTAATTCGGTTTTTGAGAAATCAACTGAATTTAAATAAAAATTAGACAAATAATTCCTAAAATCGTAAAGATTCTTAAGATTAACTTGAATAGTTAACGGTGGAATATTTGATTTAATTTCTAAAATATAACCTGGCCAAACATTATTTTTATTTTTATATATAAAACCAATAAAATTAGAATTAAAATTTGTATTCCAAAAATCTTCATTAATTAAATTTATTTCTGATGATTTAAGAAAATCAATCCATTTTACTGGATTATTATTTGGGTCTTTTAAATTAATTATAAAAATATTTAATGTTGTTGTTGCTTTTGTTGAGGTATTTTTAGATAGAGCATCATTTATTAAAAAATAATAATATTTTTTAAAATTTGGAATTTTGGGATCAATATTAAATTCTAGAAAATTTTCTTTGGGCAAATTAGTTATAGAATACAAAATAGTATTTTCTGCTTGAGGAGTATTAGATTGTTTGTTTGTATTTTGAAAAGTTGAAGTTTGGTTATTTAAGACTTGATTGTTTATTTGATTATTTGTTGAAGTAACTATTTCTGGATTAATTTGTTGAGTAATTTTATTTGGTATAATTTTTGGCAAGATAAAATATCCAATTGAAAAAAATATAATTATAGTTCCCAAATATAAAATTGTTTTTAAAATTAAATTTAATTTAGTTTTTTGATTGTTAGAAAGTTCTGGAATTTTAAATTCTTGATTTTCATTTGGACTTTGTTTTTGCTGAATAACTGGGAATTGTTTGTGTGTGCTTGGCTTAGTAATAACTTCATCTTTTTTAATTTTAGGGGTGATATTAATTTTGATCGCTGATTTATTAACTTCGTTTGTTATCCCTCCAGATTTTTTAATGGCTTCAAGATCAGTTTGCATAGTGCGCAAACTTATATCAGAAAATTCCAATGGTGAATCATCAGAAATTTCTGGAATGGCGAATTTTCCTTTAGAATATTCCATAAGATTTATTATTGATGATTTTTAAAAAATATTCAATACAATTCTTGTAAGATTGATTTTTTTTTGATATTATTTTTTTTGAAATTGCGCAGGTAGTCCCGTAGGGGCCGGGGGCGGTCTGTAAAACCGTTGGCCAAAGTGCCCGCGTGAGTTCGACTCTCACCCTGCGCACCAGTATAATTTTTATAAATTTACAATTTCTTTAGTTGCTTAAAGTGTTTTGTTAAAAATATTTAGATTTGGTAAATAAAGCAATATTTTAAAATATATAAAATAATTTAATTTAATATAAGATTTAAGATTAATGAAGTAAAGTATAAAAGTTGTGCGGCTGGGGGGAATCGAACCCCCGTCTTCGGTATGGCAAACCGACGTACTGCCACTGTACTACAACCGCTTTTAATAAATAATATACAATATAAAAAATTAAAATTCAAAGTTTTAAATTGGAAAAATCAAATTTTTATGTTATTATTTTAATGGTCCATTTTTGGATTTTTTATTTTATTTTAATATGCCCAACCAAGAAAAAGATAAAAAAAATTCATCTTATACAGCAGAAGACATTTACGTTTTAGAAGGGTTAGAGCCAGTCAGAAAAAGGCCTGGAATGTATATTGGTTCAACTGGAGCTGATGGTTTGCATCATTTAATTTGGGAAGTAGTTGATAATTCAATTGATGAAGCAATGGCTGGTTATGCTAAAAATATTACCATTGAATTATTGCCTGAAAATAAAGTAGCTGTAACTGATGATGGCAGAGGTATTCCAGTTGATATTCACCCCCAAACAAAAAAATCCGCCTTGGAAACAGTAATGTGCACTTTGCATGCTGGTGGAAAATTTGGTGGCGAATCTTATAAGGTTTCTGGAGGATTGCATGGAGTTGGTGTTTCAGTTGTTAATGCTTTATCAAAATGGTTAAAAGTAGAAGTTTGTCGAGATGGCGAATTATGGACGCAAGAATATGAAAAGGGTGTTCCAAAATATAAGGTTAAAAAAATTGGAAAATGCAGTCAAAGTGGAACAAAAGTTATTTTTTGTCCAGACTCTGAAATTTTTCAAACTCTAGAATTTAATGAAAAAAGAATATTAGAACATTTAAGACAACAAGCTTATTTAACTAAAAATGTTAGAATTAATATTATAGATAAAAGAAAAAGCACTCCTAAATTTTATGGATTTTATTTTGAAGGTGGATTATTATCTTTTGTTAAATATTTAGCTCAGGATCAAAAATTATTACAAGAAGATATTTTTTATGCTCATAAAGAATATAATTTTGACGATGATCAAAACAAGAAAAATAAATCAATTGAGGTAGAAGCAGCTTTTCTTTATGTTGACGATATAGAAACTAGAGAATTATCTTTTGCAAATAATATTTATACTCCAGATGGCGGGATGCATTTAACTGGTTTTAGATCGGCACTAACTAGAAGTTTAAATAATTATGCCAGAGCAGAAGGTTTCTTAAAGGAAAAAGATGAAAATTTTACAAGCGATGATACGCGCGAAGGTTTAGTAGCAATTGTTTCCGTGAAATTAAGAGATCCTCAATTTGAAGGTCAAACTAAGGCTAGATTAGGAAATCCGGAAGCAAGAACGGCAGTAGAGTCAGTAATCGGAGAATCTCTTAAAGAATTTTTAGAAAAACACCCTCAAGATGCTAAAAAAATAATTGAAAAAGTTATTTTAGCTTCTAAAGCTAGATTAGCAGCTAAAGCTGCTAAAGAGACTGTTTTAAGAAAAGGAGCTTTAGAGGGATTAACCTTGCCAGGTAAATTAGCTGATTGTACTTCTAAAAGTGCCGAAGAGTCAGAATTATTTATTGTTGAAGGTGATTCAGCTGGCGGAAGCGCCAAACAAGGTAGAGATAGGCGTTTTCAAGCAATATTACCATTAAAAGGTAAAATTTTAAATGTAGAAAAGGCGCGTTTAGATAAAATGTTAGCTAATGCCGAAATTAGAGCCTTAATTGTTGCTTTAGGAACTGCAATTTCTGAAAATTTTGATTTATCTAAATTAAGATATCATAAAATTATTATTACAACTGATGCTGATACAGATGGTTCTCATATTAGAACCTTGCTTTTAACTTTATTTTATAGATATTTTAGACCAATCATTGAAGCTGGCTATCTTTATATTGCTCAGCCTCCACTTTATAGAATTCAAAAAGGAAAAGAAATTTATTATGCTTATTCTGAAATTGAGAAAGAAAAAATTGTTAGCGAAATTATTAAAAATAAGCAATTAAAGGAGGCAGCAAAAAAAGATGTTAAAAATATGGAAGATGAAGAATTGAAAGAATTGTCAGCAGAAGAAAAAATATCAGGAATTTCTATTCAAAGATATAAAGGCTTAGGAGAAATGAACCCAAATCAGCTTTGGGAAACAACAATGAATCCAGAAACTAGAATTTTAAAACAAGTTACAATTGAGGATGCAATCGAAGCTGATAAGTTGTTTAATATTTTAATGGGAGATGAAGTTGGTCCACGCAAACAATTTATTCAAGCCAAAAGCCGCGAAGTTAAAAATTTAGATATTTAATTAATGGGCAAATTATTTATTGTTGCTACCCCTATTGGAAATTTAAAAGACATAACCTTAAGAGCTTTAGAAACCTTAAAAGAAGTAGATTTTATTTTAGCTGAGGATACTAGAGTTGCTAAAAAATTATTAATTAGATACGAAATTAATAAGCCAGTAATTTCTTATCATGAACATTCTAAACTAGAAATATACGAAAAAATATTTGATTTATTAAATCAAGATAAGAATTTGGCTTTAGTTTCTGATGCTGGAACTCCTTTAATTTGCGACCCTGGTTCAAAATTAATTAATTTTTTAATTAATAAAAATAAAAATATTAAAATTATTCCTATTCCTGGCCCATCAGCTATAGCAGCTGCATTATCTATTTCTGATATATTAATTTCTGAATTTACTTTTTTAGGTTATCCACCTCACAAAAAAGCAAGAAAAAAATTTTTTGAAAATATAAAATCAATTAATTATTGGCCGGTTGTATTATATGAATCTCCTTATAGAATTCAGAAAACATTATTAGAATTAAAAAATTATCTAGGGCAATCTTTAGAATTAATTATTTGCAGAGAACTTACAAAATTATATGAGGAAATTTGGCGTGGAAATATTGAGGAAGCAATTCAATATTTTAATAAAAAAAATATAAAAGGAGAATTTGTTTTGATACTTAAAAGACTAAATAATTAAAATAAATTTTAAATATAAAACCCCACCTTGATGAATTCTGGCTTTCGCCAGGTGGGTGGAGCTCAATCTGAGCCCTCGGGCTAGATACTGTTGCTCCTCCCATTAATAATTGCTTGACCCAGAATCAAGGTGGGGCTTAGTATATTATAACATTTTTTTAAAAAAAACCTATTGAATTTATTTTTAATTGATTTTTTAAAATATTTATATATTATTAAGATAATAATGACAAAACCAATTATTTTCAAAGCTAGTAAGTTTGATTTAAAACATTTTAAAAAACAATACAAGGTAAAGGAAATTATTGATAATTTTTTATTTCAACTTGAAGATTATTTTTTAATTTCCAATCCAAAATATAAATTTATTAAAGATTATAAAAATGATTTTGAAGTTTTTATTAAAAAATATTCTAAAAATCAAAAATTAGAAAAAATTGGTAATTGGGTTTATTTTCCTTGGAATGGAAAACTGCTTCATATTTTAGAAGAAAAACATTTTATTAAGACTAAAACAGCAAGAAATATTTATTTATTAACTCCAGAAGAACAAGAAAAATTTTATTATCAATCTAAAATTGGAATTGCTGGACTAAGCGTTGGCAGTCATTCGGCTCTAACAATAGCGATGATTGGCGGTTCAAAATTAATGAAAATTGCAGATAATGATGAAATATCTTTATCTAATTTAAATAGATTAAGATACCCAGTCTCTTCAATTGGCAAAAATAAGGCATTATTTTGCGGTGAAAATATTTATGAAATGAATCCATATATTAAATTAGAAATTTACAATGAAGGAATAACTGAAAAAAATATTGAAAAATTTTTATTGAAACCGAAAATAGATGTTTTGATCGAAGAAATGGACAACTTGTATTTAAAAATTAAAATTAGAGAATTAGCTAAAAAATATAGAATTCCCGTTATTATGGCAACTGATCATGGAGATAATATTTTAGTAGATATAGAAAGATATGATTTAAATTCAAATTATCCTATTTTGCATGGAATTATTGGGAATATGACATCAGATGATTTTAAGAATTTAAAACCTCAAGATGTTATTAAATTAACTGCTAAGATTGCTGGAGCAGAATTAGCTACTTTTAGAACTTTATATTCTTTAACTCAAGTGGGTCAAACAATTTATTCCTGGCCACAATTAGGAAATGCAGCAAATTTTTGCGGATCAGTTTTATCTTATTTAGCTAAAAAAATTATTTTAGGTCATAAGATTAAAGAAGGAAGATTTTTAGTTGATTTAGATGGATTGTTAAGTATTGTCTCAGAAGAAGAAATTAGACAAAAACAAGAAATTTTGCAAAAATTATTAAAAGATGTATAATTTTAAATAAAAATATGATTACGAAGGATAGCATTAATAAAATAATTAAAGAAAGTATTAATGCGCCTTCGGGAAGCAATTCACAGCCATGGCAATTTATTGTTGATGGCCAAAAAAATAATATAAAAATTAAATATTTACCACACAAAGATCATCCTATTTTAAATTATAACAATAGAGGGACTTTAATTGCTTGTGGAGCTTTAATAGAAAATATTTTAATTACTGCTAATTATTATGGATTTAGCACAGAACTTAATTTATTCGAAAATTTTGAAAATGATATTATTGCTGAAATTATTTTAAGAGAAGGAGAGCCTAATTATTTTGCTAAAAATTTATTTGATTATATCAGCAAAAGAACTACAAATAGAAAAAAATTTAAAAAAGAAATTATAAATCAAAATGATAAAAATTATTTATTTAGTGATATTTCTAAATATGGCAATTTTAAATTTTATATAAAAGAAGAGGAACCAGAAATTAATGAACTGGCCCAAAATTTGGCTTATGATACTTATTTAAATTTTAAAAATTCTAAACTTCATGAAATTTTGTTTAAAGAAATTTTATTTGATGATCGAAAAGCAAAAATTGGTGAGCAGGGTCTTTATATTAAAACAATGGAATTCCCAAGTATTCAAATTCCAATTATTAAATTATTAAAAAATAGAAATTTTTTTGAGTTTTTAGATAAGTTTATTGGCATCTCTAAAAGCATATACAAAGATACTGTTAAAATGTATTCAGCTTGTGGAGCTTTGGTTGCTATAACTTTATCTAATAATCAAAAGGATTTTATAAACTTAGGAAGATTGTTAGAAAATATCTGGCTGAAAATAACAAAGTTAGGTTTATCTTTACATTTAATCACGGGAATATTATTTTTTTGGCAACAAGCCAATTTTGGAGATAAAAACATTTTTAATGAAGACGAAAAAGAATTAATTAATAAGAGCTATAATGAAATTAAAAAAATTTTTAATGTTAATAATGAAGATATAATTGGTTTGATTTTTAGAATTGGTAAAAGTGATCCGCCATCTGCAAAATCAACTAAAAAAGAGCCAATAATAATTTTTAAATAGTTAATATAAATAAAAATATGAAACAATATAAACATTTTATATACCCACAAAATATTAATCAAAGATTAAAAGAATTAAAAACAAAAAAATCAGAATATTGGCTCGATTTTGGAAGAAAAAAAGTTGAGGAATTAATTAATTTTACTATTTTGAGTACTCCAGCTTATCAGAAATTTTTAAAAGATAGCGGTATAAAGTTTAAAAATAAAAAATTAAACTTTAAAGATTTTGAGATTTTGCCATATATAAATAAAAATATTTATTTAAGGAAATATGATTATAAAGATTTATTCCCCTATAAAGATTTATCATTAAAAAATATTTCGGCTACCTCTGGATCAACTGGAGAGCCTTTTTATTTTCCAAGAGGCGAAAATTTAGATGAACAGTATGAATATATTTCTGAAATATTTTTAAAAAATCAATGGGAAATAGATAAGTTGAACACATTAGTAATTATAGGTTTTGGAATGGGTTTATGGATAGGAGGACTTTATACATTTAAAATTTATAATGAATTTAAAAATAGAGGATATAAATTATCAATTGCACCAGTTGGAGTCCACAAAGATTTAATTTTAAAAACATTTAAAAGTTTAGCCAAGTTTTATGATCAAATAATTTTATGTGGATACCCTCCTTTTATTAAAGATGTTATAGACGAGGCAAAAGATTATGGAATAAATTTTTATGATTATAAAATTAGAATTCTAAATGCAGCTGAAAGTTTTCCAGAAGAGTTTAGAAAATATATGGCCCAAAAAACAGGGCTTAAAAATATTTTAAATGATAATATAAATATTTATGGCTCTGTTGAGTTGGGGACTATGGCTAATGAAACAGCTTTTTCAAACTTAATTCGTTCTATAGCTGTTGAAAAAGATAAAGTTTTTAAAGAAATTTTTTTAGAGGCAAATAGAATTCCGACTTTGGCACAATACCATCCATATATTATATGGTTTGAAGAAAGGGATGGATTGGTTTATGCAACTGGTTATGGAGACTCAATTCCTTTAATTAAATATTCCTTCCCAGATAAAGGAGGTATAATTTATTTTGATGATATGATTAAAAAATTGAAAAAATTAGGAATTGATATTTTTGAAAAGGCTAAAAAATATAATATAGAAAAATCAATTTTAAAACTTCCTTTTGTTTATGTTTATGAACGCTCTGATTTTGCAGTTAGTTTGGTTGGAATTAATTTATATCCAGAATATATTAGAAGAGCTTTGATTCATCCAAATTTGCAAAAATATTTAACAGGGAAATTTTCAATGGAAATTATTTATGATAGTAAATATAATCAAAAATTAATTATTCATATTGAATTAAAAAGAGGAATTAATCCAGCTTTAAAAATTAAGGAATTGACAAAAAAAGAAGTAATTAAATCTTTAATCAAAAATTCAACAGAATATAATCATTTATATCATAGTGGTAGCGAAAAATATAAAAAACAAATTGAGCCAGACATATTTTTGCATTTTTATGAAGATCCAAAATATTTCAAACCAGGAATTAAACAAAAATGGTCAATAAAATAAAAATAAATTATGAAAATAGAACAAATAAAATCTTTTGATAATCATAAAATGGTTTTGTTTTTTAATGATGATAAATTAAGTCTAAGAGGATTTATAGCTATTCACTCTATTTTTAATAAATTATCTTTAGGAGCTACTAGATTTTGTGAATATAAAAGCGAAATAGATGCTTTAAATGATGTATTAAAATTATCTAAAAACATGACATATAAATGTGCTGTTAGTGATATTAAATATGGAGGCGCAAAAGCTGTTATAATTAAAAAAGAAAAAAGTTATAAATCTATAGATTTTTTAAAGAAATATGCTTTTTTTGTAAATTCTTTAAATGGATTATTTAAAACAGGAGCGGATGTGGGAATTTTTGAGGAAGATATAAAAATATTAAAAAAATATTCTAAACATATAATAGATGATTATAGTAAAAATGATCCTTCCTATTGGACTGCTGTTGGAATTTTTTATGCTATTAAGTCTTCTTTAAATTTTGTTTTCAAAAATGATCTTTTTATTGATAAAACTTTTGCAATAAAAGGAGTAGGCAAAGTAGGTTTTAATTTATTAAAATTAATTTTAGAGCATAAAGGCAATGTTATTGTATCGGATAAAAATGATAATTTGATTAAAAAAATAAAAAAGACATTTCCAACAGTTAAAATAGTTGATCATAAAAATATCCACAAAGAAAAAGTCGATGTTTATTCTCCTTGTGCTTTGAGCAATGAATTTACCGAAAAAAATATTAAAGATTTGAATTGTAAAATTATATGCGGAGGAGCGAATAATCAATTAGAAAATGAAGTAATTGGAGAATTGATTTTTAAAAAGGGAATAATTTATGTTCCAGATTATTTATCAAATTCAGGAGGATTAATTTCTGTTGTTTCTACTTATGAAAATAAAAGTAAAAAATTTTTATTAAATAAGATTAAAAAAATTTATAATAAAGTATATAATTTAT
>JANWZH010000012.1 GCA_025054755.1 Patescibacteria group bacterium | reverse complement strand
AAAAAAAAATTTAATAAAAACATCTTTATAAATAATAAAAATAAATTAATTTATGCATATTTAGCAACAGATAAAATAATACTAATTAATAAAAAATTAATCAAAAGATTAGAACCACCATAAGATAAAAACGGAAAAGGAACACCAATGACTGGCAAAATCCCCAAAGTCGAACCTAAATTAATTACAAAATGCAATCCAAAAACAATAATTGTTCCCAAACAAATAAATTTTAAGAAATTATTATTAGCCATTATGCCAATTTTTATTATTCCAAAAATTAAAAATAAAAAACTTAATATAACAATAATGCCAACTATTAATCCCCACTCTTCAACTAGAGCTGAAAAAATAAAATCAGTAGAAGGTTCAGTTAAAAAGCCTAATTGAGTTTGAGTCCCTTGTTTAAAACCCTTTCCCCAAAAACCAGATGAACCAATTGCAATTTTAGATTGAATTGTGCTGTAATTAATAGTTAAAGCATTTTTTTCTGGATAAAAAACAGCTAATATTCTTTGTTTTTGATAATCTTTTAAAAAATAATTCCATCCTATTATCCCTAAAATTATAAAAATTAAAATAGCTGTAATAATTTTTTTGCCAGGCAAACCACTTAAGAGTAAAAAACCAAACCAAATTCCAAAAAGAATCAAAAAAGAACCTAAATCAGGCTGTAATAAAACTAAAATCCCCAAAGAAATAAACAAAATAAATGACTCAAATATTATTTTCCAGCTAGCAACAAAAATATGCTTTTTGCTAAAATAGTTGGCATATATTAAGACTAAAGCAATTTTTGCAAATTCAACTGGTTGAAAACGAAAAGGTCCTAAAACTATCCATCCTTTTGTCCCACGAATAACTGGTCCAAAAAACAAAGAAATTAAAAGTAAAAGTAAAGCAATTAAATATAATAACTTAATAAACCATGGATAATTAAAAATATTTCTTAAATTTGTTTTAAAACTAAAAATTAAAATTAAAAATCCTAAAATAATCCAAAGTAATTGCAATCTTGCCAAATTTTCAGAAATACTAAAAATTTCTAGCCAACCAAAAAATAAAATTAAAATTAATGGAATAATTACTTTTTTCACGTTTTTTTAGCTTCTAATACAATTTCAACTTGCAAGTCTTCTATATTAGAAATATTTTTTAATTTTGGAAAAATAACGTTAAAATCTTTAACCTCTTTGGGACCAATGCTGTTAATTATAGTTTTTGAACTGCCAATCCAATAACCCTGATTGTAAAAATTAACTAAAATATTAACATTTTTAAAATTCACAAAATCATTATTAATAATTTTTCCAAAAACATTTAAATTATTTTCTTTTTCATAAATATTTTTATCTAAAACATTTAAAATTGGACGTTTAAAATCATCTTTTTTTTGCCAAACTGGATTTAAAATTTTTAAATCAACAGAATCAATATTCTGAATATCATAAAAATCTAAAAACTCTATTAAATATTTAATTTCTTCGCTATAAATAAAAGAGTTGTTATTAATAGTTTTTATAAGGTTTTTATTTTTATCAAAGATATTAAATTTATAATCAAAATTATAAATTCCAAAATCATTATTTGGATTTTTAATTTGAGCCAATAAAATTAATTTGTTATTAATTATATTGAATTTAACCCAATTAATCTCAACATTTCTCAAATTAGAAGAAAGGCAAATTTTTTGGCATGGCCCTCCACAATCTATTCCATCCTCGCCTTGATTTTTTTTGCCATCAAAACAACTTGGCCTAACACCAAAAGACATATAAAAAAAATAAATCAAAGAAAAAATAATTAAAATAAAAATTAATCCATAAATAATTTGTTTTAATTTTCGAAAATGCATTTATTTTTATTTTATAATAGCAAAATTAAAAATAAAATAAAATTTTATAAAATTTTATTGCTTTAAATTTTCAATTAAAGCAATTTCTAAAGGAATAAAACTAAATGGACTATATCTAATTTCTGAATAAGCTCTAATTAAATATTTTAAAAAAACAGTATGTTTATCTAAATTAACTAATTTAGATAAATCAATTAATCTTTTTAATTCTTCTTTTGTAAAGTCATTTTGAAAATTATCTGTAAATTTAGGATTAACATGTAAGACAATAATTTTTCTCAAATAAGAAATTAAATCTTTTGTTATTTGAGAAGCATTATAACCATCATCATTTAATTTTCTAATATATTCTAAACTACTAGCTAAATCATTTTTTAAAATCATTTCAGTTAATTGATCAATAATTTTTAAACTTGATTTTCCAATTAATTCTTCAACTAAATCTAAAGTAATTTTTTGAGCAGACGAAGAAATCTGATCTAAAATAGACTCAGCATCTCTTAGGCTTCCTTCAGATGATCTAGCAATTAATTCTAAAGCTTCATCATCAATCAAAATATTTTCTTGTTCTTTAATTTCTTTTAATTTTTCTAAAATTTTTAAAGCTGATACTTTTTTAAATAAAAATCTTTGAGCTCTTGAAATAATAGTTGATGGTAATTTTTCATATTCTGTTGTAGCTAAAATAAAAATAGCATGCCTAGGCGGTTCTTCTAAGGTTTTTAATAAAGCATTAAAAGCTGCACCAGTTAACATATGCACCTCATCAATAATATAAATTTTATATTTACCTAAAGACGGGCTAGTTTGAACACCTTCTTTCAAATTTCTAATTTCGTCAATGCCACGATTAGAAGCAGCATCAATTTCCACCACATCTAAAAAAGAATTATTATCAATAGCTTGACAAATTTCACACTCATTACATGGCTCTCCTAATTCACTGAATTTACTATCTTCTTGTCTTTTTTTACAATTTAAAACTTTAGCTAAAATTCTCGCTGTAGTTGTTTTTCCTGTCCCACGCGAACCATAAAAAATATAAGCATGGCCAATTTTATTTTGAATAGCAGCGTTTTTTAAAATTAAAACTGTTGTTTCTTGACCAATTATTTCAGAAAAATTTTTAGGACGATATTTACGATATAAAGCTAATTTCATTTTTTAATTTAATTCATCTTCTAATATTTTTTTAATTTTACCACTTAATTTTTTAGGAGCCTTAATAATAAAATCAACCAATAAATCTCCTCGTCCATAAGAATTCATTTTAGGCATTCCCTCGCCAGGAATTCTTAATTTATCTTTTAAATTAAAACGTTCTGGTATTTCAATATTGATTTTTTTACCATCAATTGTTGGGATCTCAATTTTTTTGCCTAAAATCAAATCATAAATATTTAATTCTTTTTTAATAATTAGATCATCTCCTATCCTTTCAAAAATTGAATGAGGTTTTATTTTAACTCTAATATATAAATCTCCACTTCCTGCTCCACGTTCACCAGCTTCGCCCATTCCTTTAATTTTAATTAACTGATTATTTGAAACTCCTGGCAAAATCTCTATTTTTATATTTCTTTCTCCTTTAATCTTTCCAGAACCATTACAAATTGAACAAATCTTTTCTGGAATATTGCCAGTTCCTCTACAAGTTGGACAAATTTTTATTTGCGAAAATGAGCCAAAAAAAGTTCTTTGATGTTCCTTAATTTCTCCTCGGCCATTACAAGTATTACAAGTTTTAAATCCACTATTTGGATCTCCTCCGCGACCATTACAAACTTCACATTTTATAAAAGTTTTAATATTTATATTTTTAGAAACACCCCGAAAAGCTTCTTCTAAAGTTATTTCCTCTATAATTTCTAAATCAGAACCACGATTATAAACCGGTCTTCTTTGGGTTTTAGAAAATCCTCCAAAGAAGCTTTCAAATAAATCACTTAAATCTCCAAAATCGGTCCATGCGCCTCCAAAATCAAAGTTTGAAAAATCCCAATTTCCAAAATTAGAAGGGTCAAAATCAGTTCCAGCTCCTGGACCAAATGGTTCAGCTACGCCATATTTATCATAAAATTCTCTTTTTTTCTTGTCAGATAAAACTTGGTAAGCTTCATTAATTTCTTTAAATTTTTGTTCATCTCCAGTAGGTTTATCGGGGTGATATTGATGAGCTAATTTACGATAAGCTTTTTTAATCTCTTCATCTGAAGCATTACGATTTACTCCTAAAATTTTATAGTAGTCTTTTTTAGGATTCATAGTATATAATTATACATAAAATAAAACGTAATTCAAAAATGTTTTAAGCTTTTAAAAATTTCATAATATATTTCCTTAACTCTTCAACTAAAATAATAGAAAAAGCTATTAAAAACGCTAAAATCCAATCAAAAAAAGATAAAGGCTTTGTGTTTAATATATTTTGCATAAAAGGCAAATAAATTGCAAAAATTTGTAGTAATAATACAACAAAAAATCCTAAAACTAAAAATTTATTAGAAAATGGATTTTTAAATACTGATTCTTTTTCTGATTTACAATTCCAAGCATTAAACCATTGAAATACTGCTAAAACTAAAAGAGCCATAGTTTGAGCTTTTATTAAATCTAATTCATAAAATAATGAAAAAATATAAATTGCTCCAAACATCATTGTGGCGCCAATAATAAACATTCTTAAAACCATTAATCTATCTATTAAATATTTATTTGGCTTAAATTTTTGAATTAAAATATCGTCATTTTCTTTTTCAAAAGCAAGACCAAATCCCATAAAAGGATCAGTTATTAAATTTAACCAAAGAATTTGAGCTGGCTTTAAAATTAGAGGCATCCCTGCAAAGACTGTAAATGAAATAGAAAGTAATTCTCCAATGCTAGTAGAAATTAAAAATAAAATTATTTTTTGAATATTTTTATAAATTAATCTGCCTTCTTTAATAGCATCAATAATAGTTTTAAAATTATCGTCTAGTAATACTATATCTGAGGCCTCTTTAGTAACTTCTGTTCCAATTTTGCCCATTGCCACCCCTAAATCAGCTGACAGCAAAGAAGGAACGTCATTTATTCCATCGCCAGTCATCGCAATAATTAATTTATTTTTTTTATAAGCTTCAATAATTTTTAATTTATGTTCAGGCGTAACTCTAGAAAAAATATTTACTTCTGGAACTATTTGAATTAATGCATCATCATTCATTTCATCTATTTCTTTTCCAGTTAAAACTTTAAAATTTGATTCAATAAGGCCTGCCTCTTTTGCAATAGCAATTGCAGTTAATTTATAATCTCCAGTAATCATAACAACTTTAATTCCGAAAGATTTAATTTTTGAAATTGCTTCTTTTACTTCTGGTCTTAAAGAATCTTCAATTAAATAAAATCCTCCAAAAATAATATCTTTTAAATCAAAATTTTTTTGAGAAGTAGTTTTATAACCAAATCCAACAACTCTAAAGCCTTGATTAGAAAATTTTTCAAAAATTTTTTCCAATTCCTCTTTTTTAGATTTAGTTAAAATAAGTATTTTATTATTTTCATATATTTTAGAAGCTAAATTTAAAATACTTTCCGGAGCTCCGGTTATAGCTAAAAAATTATTTTTTTTATCTTTTCTTAAAACTAAGTGATATTTTTTTTGATAATCAAAAGGAAATTCAGCAATCAAAGGATTTTCAATTTCAATATTCTCTTTTTTAAAGCCAATTTTTTGAGCAAAAACTAATAAAGCTGCTTCTGTCGGATCACCAAAAACTTGCCAAATTTTTTCTTTTTCTAAAAATCTAATTAAAGCATTAGCTGAAAAAACTGATATTTTTGCAGCTAAATAAAGATCGGGGTTGTGAATAGCTTTTTCAATTTTTTGGTTATTTAATTTAATTTCACCAATTGGATTATAACCATCTCCACTAATTTCAAAAAAATTATTATTAATAAACAATCCTTTTACAATTAATTCATTTTTAGTAAGCGTTCCAGTTTTATCAACTGCAATAACATTAACTTGGCCCAAAGATTCAACAGCTTGAATTTTTTTAACCAAAGCGTTTTTTTGAGCCATATCTAAAACACCCTTAGATAAAATAACAGTTAAAAGCACTGGCAAACCTTCGGGAATAATTGAAACAGCTAAAGCAACAACTGTTGAAAACATTTCAACTATAGATTTTCCTAAATAAACCCCAATTGAAAAAAGAATAAAAATTATAGATAAAATAGAATAAATTAAAATTTTAGAAAAATAACGTAAATTCTTTTTTAATGGAATTTCTGTATCAATATGTAATATTCTTTGACTAATTTTACCAATAAAAGTATTAATACCAGTAGACACAATACATACACGAGCATTTCCAGCAACAACTGAAGTACCCATAAAAACCATATTATTTTGTTCTTCAATAGATAAATTATCTTTATTAATTATTTGATTTGTTTTATGAATTGGAATTGATTCTCCAGTTAAAGAAGCTTCATTAATTTTTAAATTATAAGCTTCAATTATTCTTCCGTCTGCTGGCACTTTTTCTCCTTCTTTTAAAATTAAAATATCGCCAGGCACAATTTCTGTTGAATTAATAACAATCTCTTGGCCATCCCTAATAACCGATGAATTAGTTTCAATAAATTTTTTTAAACTTAATAAAGTATTTTGAGCTTTAATTTCCTGAAAAGAACCTATTAAAGCATTAAAAATCAAAACAAAAAGAATAATTAAACTATCTTTTAAATCTCCAAGAAAATAAACAATTAAAGAAGCAATTAAAAGAATATAAATTAATGGACTTTTAAATTGTTCTAAAAAAATTTTAAAAAAAGGTTCCCTTTTTTCTTCTGGCAACTGATTAGGTCCATATTTTTTTAATCTATTCTCAGCTTCTTTTTGGTCTAAACCATTATTAAAATTAGTATTTATTTTTTTCTGTAAATCTTCTAAACTTAACCTATACCACATTTTGTTTTAAATCTTATTTTTTATCTAAATCAAAAATTTCAAAATAAATTTCAATTAAGCTTGTCAAAATAGCAAAAATTAATGGCCCAACAATAAAACCCATTAAACCAAAATAATTTATTCCGCCAAGCACAGAAAGTAAAATAAACACAGAATTAATTCCAGATTTTTTATGAATTAAATACGGTCTTAAAAAATTATCAGCCATTCCAACAATAAAAAATCCCCAAATCAATAAACCTGCGGCAGATAAAAAATTATTATTCAAAAAAAGATAAAAAACTGTTGGTAAAATTATTATGCTTGTTCCTAAAAAAGGAATTAAAGATGCTATTACAGCAAATAATCCCAAAATTAAATAATTTGGCACATTAAAAAAATATAAACCTAATCCAACCAAAAATCCCTGTACTAAAGCAACTAATAGAAACCCATAAATAACAGAAGATAAGGCAATGCTTAAATTATTTAAAATTTTTTTCTTAATATCTTCATTAAATGGAATTAATTTAAAAATATATTTTTTAAAATTATCACCTTGTTTTAAAAGATAATAAAAAATAAATAAAGAAACAAAAAGCATTCCAAAAATATCCAAGCTTTTAGACAAAAAACTAAATGACTTAGAAATTAACAATGAATTAATTTTTTTTATCAAATCATCACTATTAAAATCACTTAAAAATGACAAATATTTATTATTTATAAAATACTTATCTAAATTTAATAAAAAATTAAAATTAGAAATATTTTGAATTTGATTATAAATTTCTAATCCTAAAATAAAAAAAGGAAAAATTAAAATTATTAAAACTATAAAAACCATTAAAAAAGAAGTTATTGTTTTATTTTTAAAAATTTTTAATAAATAAATAAACCAAGGTCTAAATATAAACCATAAAACAAAACCTAAAATAATAGAATTCAAGTATGGCAAAAAAATAATTAAAACAAAAATTAAAAATAACAAAATTATTGAAATAAATAATATCTTATTTGAATTTAACATTATTTAATTTTACCAAAACCTAGCTAGAAAAAACAAGGTCAAACCAATTAAACTGCACAAAGCAGAAATAATCCAAAAACGCATTGTAATTTTAGCTTCTGGCCAACCAATAGCTTGCAGATGATGATGAATTGGTGCAGACAAAAATATTTTACGGCCCAAAAACTTTTTAGACAAAAGTTGAATAATAACAGATGCTGATTCTAAAACTAAAACAAAACCAATAATGGGTAGAAACAAAACTGAATTAGTTAAAAATGTAACCACAGCCAATGTGACAGTAAGTCCCATCATCCCAGTTTCGCCCATATAAAATTTAGCTGGTGGGATATTAAACCATAAATAAGTTGATAATGCACCAATCAAAACCACTAAAAAGGCAACCATATCATAAGCTCCCCTAACATAAGCAATAATTCCAAAAGAGAAAAAAATTGGAATTAAAACGCCACTAGATAAACCATCTAATCCGTCAATAACGCTAGACGAAAAAGTAGCAAAAACTACTAAAATAAACAATGGAATATATAATCCATCTATTTCTAAATTTCCATAAAAAGGTACATAAATTGATGACCAGCCAAGTTTATTATAAAACCACCAAGCCCCAACTAATGCAATTAAAAAAAGTAAAGATAATCTAACTTTTAATCGCATTCCTCCGCCAACATACTTACCTTGATTTCTAATTACTAAAAGATCATCAATAAGACCCAAAATTGATGCTGAAATTAAAGTAAAAATCGGCAACCAAGTTTCTTTTCTAGAAATAAAATTTAATTTTGCTATAAAAGTATCTGGGAAAAATAATGATCCAAAATAAACTAATAGACTTACTAAACCAACCGTTAACCAAATTAAAATACCTCCCATTCTTGGAACAGTTGTTTCTTTTTGAGAATGTAAACTTGTGAAAATTGGAGTTTTTTCACCTCCAAAAGTGGTTTCGCGTGGCTTTTTTTTCCAAGCCTTATATTTATATAATAATCTAATTAAAATTGGAGCAATAATTAAAGCTATAAAAAAAGATAAAATTAAAAGCGTAGAATTTCTAATAATTAAAAAAACATGTGTTGATTGCATAATTTTTTTTAATTTTTAATAATCAATCGACTAATTGAAAGTTTAATTTTAACCACTCAAAAATAATTTGTGTGTCACGCACTCGATCATCTGAACCCATGATCAAAATCATTATTGGTTGATTTTTAAAATTAAAAATTGAAACTAAATTTTGTTTTGAACTTTGAATAAATCCAGTTTTGCCACCCAAAAATTCAGGATTTCCAGCAAAAGGATGTATATTATATATTAATCTATTTTTTGAATTTGACAAATCTTTAACTATTAAACTTTTTTGAGTTGAAATTTTTAAAATTTCAGGATAATCAAAATATATTTTTTGAACTATTTTAAAAATATCTTCTGGCGTTGATTGATTTGAAACAGATAAACCAGTTGGGTCATTAAAATAAGTAAAATTTGCTCCCCAACTTTTAACTAAATCATTCATGCCAGCAATGAATTTTTCTCTACTAAAAAAATTAGCTAAACCTTCAGCAGCTTCGTTGCGAGAAGCAAGCATCATCCACTTTATTAAATCACTTATAAAATAAGATTCGCCAGCTTGTAATTTTTGATCACTTTGCGTGCCGCTATCTAAAACATTTACGTCTTTCTCGGTTAAAGTAATTTTGCTTTCAGGATCCATATTTTTAAAAGCAAAGACTGAGGTAACTAATTTAGTTAAAGAAGCAATTGGCCAACGTTGATTTATATTTTTTGTCCATAAAATTTGATTAGTTTTTAAATCAGCGACTAAAACTATTTTAGCTGAAACATTAGGAAAAATAACTTCTGAAAAATTATTCTTTAAAATAAATCTATAATTCAAATTATTATTTAAATTGTTAAGTTGCGCTTTATCAATAAAAGAATTATTAATGCTTAAAGATAAATTATTATCTTGGCTTAAATATGAATTATTATCTTGTTTAATTTCTTGATATTTTTTGTCTAATTCTGATAAAGTATTTAAATTAAAATTGTTAAAATTATTTAAATTTACGTCCTTCAAATTATTATTAATTAAAATTTTTGAATTTAGAGTATTGTCCTGATTAATTTTATATCCCAAATTTTGATTCCCAATCAAAATTACTATAAATAAAATACCTAAAAATAAAAATTTTAAAAAATGATTATTCATTTTGATTTTGAAAATTATGTTCTATTTTATTTTCAGCTAGATTTATTTGATTTATTTGTTTGTTTTCTTGATTATTTTCTTCAAATTTTTCATTTAATTTTTTAAATTTTTCATAATCTGGCAAATCTTCTTTTTTATTGATACCTAAATATTTTAAAAGTTTAAAACTTACATCATATAAAAAAGTATGTAAATTATAAGGATTTTGAAAACGTTCTATTAAACCTCTAATCATTAAATTTCTTAAAATAAAACCAGAATCAACTCCTCTCAAATAATCAATTTTACTCTTAGAAATAGGCCCTAAATATAAAATAATACTTAATGTTTCAGAAGCAGCTGGAGTTAAATCATCACTAAACTCCCTTTTAACTAAATTTTCTACTAAATCAGAATATTCGGGTTTTGTTCCTAATTGAATTAAATTATTATTAATTAAAATGGCAAGCCCTCTATTTTCTTCTTTTAATTTTAATTCATATTCTTTTATTAAATTTAAACAATCTTCTTCGTTTAAATTTAAATATTTAGCAATATTTGAAATACTAATTGGTTCTCCATATACAAATAATAAAACTTCTAACTCTGCTATTTTATTTTTATTTTGATTATTTTCACTTGTCATATTTTTTGATAATTATATCAGAAAAAATATCTTTTTGTTCAATTAAAATCAATTTTTCTCTAGCTAAATGCAAAATAGCTAAAAAAGTTATAATCAGCTCACTTTTATCATAATTTTTAGACAATTCATTAAAATTAGTTTCATTAATTAATTCAAAAAATTTTAAAATAGATTTAATTTTTTCTTCTAAAGAAATTTTTGTTTTTTCTATTTTTTGTTCTTCGTAAAAAATATTTTGAAAATCAGAAAAAATATTCCCCAAGGCTTTGTGTAGTAAACTAATACTAATTTTGCCAGGATAAAAAATGTCTTTAACTAAATTTTTGTTCCATAAATAATTATGAGTAAAAATATATTTTTTAAGCCATAGGTTATTAATATTTTTAATAGCTGGTTTAAATTCTTTAAACCAAATTAAACGTTTTTCTAAATCTTTAATTTGTTCTTCTTCCTCCTCATTTTCTAAATTTAACAATGATTTTGATTTAATAAAAATTAAATGACTAGCTATAACAATAAAATCAGATAAAACAGATAAATATTCTTTATGTCGAATTTGATCTAAACCTAATTTTTGATTTAATTCTGAAATATATTTCAAAAAATCAGCAGTAACCTCAGATAAACTAACCTGATTAATTTCAAGTTTTTTAGCTTCAATTAATTCCAAAAGTTTATCTAATGGTCCTTCAAAATCTAAAACTTTCAATTTATAATCAATCATTTTTTTATAAATTTATATAATTATTACTTGGATCCCATAATAAATAACCACCAAAATAATCAGTCTTACTTAATACATCTTCTGTTGCTTTAATTTGAGCATTTATTTTTGTTTTATCATATTTTGCTCCTAAATCAAAAACTTGAAGCCATGGTCTTAAAACAGATATAGAAGAGCTATTATTTTGTATTCGTTTTAGTGCCTCAGTCATTGAATTATAAATAACTTCATAAGGATAATCTGCTGGATTTTTATAACCAAATGAACCATTTGCAAAATGAGAAGGATAAATCATTGGACAAACAACATCAAAATAATCATAAGCATCTTCAATTATTTGTCCAATACCTAAATCATTGGAAGCTATAGTTGTAAGTCCAAAAACATCAGCTGAAATTTTAACATCTTTTAAATTTTCTTTTAAGTAGCTAAAAAAATTTTTAATTATTTCACGCTTTGGAGTTTGACCATCCCAAAAAGGAAAAAGCATGTTATCTAAATTTCCATCTGATGGGAAACGAATATAATCAAAATTTAATTCATCAAAACCTCTAGCCCAAGCATCACGACTAATTTCCAAAATATAATTCCAATAATCTTTACTTTTTGGATCAATCCATAATAATCCCTTATGATCTTGCCATAAATTATTAGTTAATTTATTTTTAATAGCATTTTCTGGAAATTTTTTAGCAAAAACCGAATCTTGAAAAACAGTAATTCTTCCAATAACATAAATGTTTTCATCGTGCAGTTTTTTAATTAATTTATTTGGATATAAAATTTTAATTTCATCTAATGCTCCACTTAAACGAATTTTTTCATTTGGAATATAATATGAAACATAGCCAGAATAATCTTTAATATCAATAACAATAGCATTTAAATTATTTTTTTTAATAATAGAAATTAATTGATTAATTTTTTTTGTAGATCCAGCTGACCAACTAGTAGCATAAATTCCTTTAATAATTTTTGGCGGATTTAAAAGTTGAGTTTGATTTGGTAAATCGTTGTTTTTAAAATCAATAAAAGTATTAGTATTATTTTGATCCTCTTGAAGATTATTTATTTTTTTATTTTGTTCTTTATTTTGATAAATATTTAAACTTGAAATATCTTTTAATGAATTATTATCTAAATTAATTAAATAAACTTTTTTAAAATTTAAAATATAAAACAAAAAAAATATAGTTAATGTTAAAATTGTAATTAAAATAATTTTTTTAAACATATTTAAAAATCATAATAAGAATTTAGGTAAAAATCAAAATTATTAAATTTTAAATTTTTTATTTAATAATTCTAAATCTTTTTGTTTTAATTGATTTAAAATCTTAACTTCTGGATCAATAGCAATTGTTTTACCTAAATATTGGCCAGCAGTTAAATTTGGCAAAATAACATAATCAGCTCCTTTTTGGTATAAAATTAAAGCATCTTTTTCGGTTTCGGCTCTTAAAATTATTTTA
>JANWZH010000011.1 GCA_025054755.1 Patescibacteria group bacterium | reverse complement strand
TAAACCGATAGATGAACTTAATAAAATTAGTGAAATTAATGTTTGTGTGGTAGATGAGTCAAAAAATATTTAAATGTTCAAAGATTTAGTTTAAAACCAGAAAAATATTTTGATAGTTTTAGACTTTGAAATAATAAGATATGTTACAATTCGTTAAATTTTATAAGCTAGCACAGGAAAAAATAAAACTTTACAAATTGGCTGCCGGGCTTGGATTCGAACCAAGATTCCAGGCTCCAAAGGCCCGTGTCCTACCATTAGACGACCCGGCAATTTAATTTATTAATTAAAAATCTAATTTGATTTTAATTAATATTTTTAAGTTTTGCAAATTTATATATTTAAATTATAATTAAATTAAATTATAATCTTAATATGAATGAACAAATTTTTTTATCAATTATTATTCCAGCTTATAATGAAGAACATAGAATAACTCAAACTCTTTTAGATATTGATAAAAAACTAAAAAATAAAAATTGGACTTATGAAATTTTAGTTATTAACGATGGATCAAATGATAAAACTTCTGAAGTTGTTAATAATTTAATTTCTAAAATTAAAAACTTAAAATTAATTGATAATAAAGAAAATAACGGCAAAGGTTATGTAGTAAAACAAGGCATGCTTCAAGCTCGAGGTAAATATTGTTTATTTATGGATGCAGATAATTCTACAACAATTGATCAATTTGATAATTTTTTGCCTTGGTTTGAAAAAGATTATGATATTGTTATAGGTTCAATTGAAATAGAGGGAGCAAAAATTAATGAACAAGCGGGTTTTTATAGAAGATTTTTGGGTCATTTTGGGAAATTATTAATTAGATTATTTTTGGGTTTAAAAATTTATGATACTCAAAGAGGTTTTAAAGCTTTTGCAAATTATGCAATTAAACCAATATTTGAAAGACAAACTATAATGCGTTGGGGATTTGATTTTGAAATTTTATATATCGCAAACAAATTAGGATATAAAATTAAAGAAGTTCCGGTAATTTGGAACAATTCAGCTGATTCTAAAGTTAAGCCATCAGCCTATATTTCTGTTTTATTAGAACTTTTAAAAGTTAGATGGAATGCTTTATGTGGAAAATACAAATAGTTAAATTTTATAATTGATTAATAATAAATTGTAAATATATATTAGATTGAATTAAAAAATTACAAGATTTTTTTAAAAAAATATAATAAATTATGTTTAATAGATATTTTTTGTGGACCAGAGGGGAGTCGAACCCCTGACCTCCGCTTTGCAAAAGCGGCGTTCTGCCACTGAACTACTGGCCCAGATATTAAGTTTAATTTAACTAATTTTATTTATATTTTCAAGCTAAATTTTTATCTGGTTTTATTTTATAAAGCACTTCTTCTATTAATTCTAAAATATTTAAATTTAATTTTAAATACTCTTTTTGGAGATTTAAATTTTTTTGTTTTATTTTTATTATGTTCTCTAATAATTTATTTGCCTCTTTTAAATTTTCACTATTGAGATATTTTAAATTATTTAATTGATTTAAAAGAATATCAATATCATTATTTTGTTTAGTTATTTTTTCGGTTTCTTTATTAATTGTTTCATGATAATTAATTAAAATATTGTAATATTCTTCATATTCATCTATAAAAATTTTGTTTTTTAATTTATTTTCATGATTTAAAAAAATATAATTTATTTTTTGATTCAATTCTTCATATTTTTTTTCATAATTAATTAAATTATTTTCAATTTGTTTTAATTTTTTTTCAATTAAGTTTAATTTTTCTAATTTTTCTTTTTGAGCTTTAGGGGAGTATTCTATTTCCCTTTTAAATAAAGTTATTCCAGTTCCAATTAATGCTCCGCCAATGAATCCAGCTGTTTTTTTAAGAAATTCTTTTCTATCTAATTTATTTTCTTTATTCTGATTTTCTTTTTGATTTAAATTTTTAAAATTTTCCATTATATTTTTTGTGGACCTAAAGGGAATTGAACCCTTACCTCCGCCATGCCATAGCGGTGTTCTGCCGTTGAACTATAGGCCCTTTTAAAAATCTATTAATTAAATTATATTATTATTAGGTTTTAAATTCAAGGATTTTGCCCCTGTAGTTCAATGGATAGAACAACTCCGTCCTAAGGAGTAAATCTCCGTTCGACTCGGAGCAGGGGCACAGGCGGGGTGCCGGAGTGGTTGAACGGGCCCGACTCGAAATCGGGTATCCCTTTTGGGGATCGTGAGTTCGAATCTCACCCCCGCCGCAAAAATAATTTAATTAATTTATTAATTAAATTGAAGTTTATCTTTTAAAATATTATAATTAAATTGTAATGTTTAATTTTTTTAAAAAAAATAAAAATAAATTAGAAAATAAATTAAAAACGCATGATATAAAGATTATTCCTCATAAAAAAGTTATTCTATTTAAAAAGCGAGGCTGGAAAATAGAAATTACTAGTAAGGATTTATTCAATTTTTTATATAAATTTAAATTTTTGTTTTCTAGTTTTGCTATATTTATTATTATTTTGTTGTTTGTTTTTTATTTTAAAACCAAAGCTAATGTAGTTCAATTTTATCCGGAATCATGTTTGGGTGGTTGGCAAAATCCGCAAAATGCGAGCGGTAAGCCAGATTTATTAAAAGATTCTAAAGAAGATAATTTTAATAAAAATAATTCAGCTGTTTTAAATAATGTTATTTCTGAAATTTATTGTGGAAAATTTAGTGGTGATATTCCAGAAAATACTGAGCCGATAAAAGCTATTATTAAATTTTCTTGGTTTATTAAAGAGGGAGGAAATAATTTTATAGATCTAGATAATAATTTAATAAATATTGAAACTAGCACTTTGATTCAAGTAATTGATTCTTCTACGTCTGGCGAAATTAATACTTTAATAGAAGAAGATAATTCTTCAACAACAGAAAAACAAATTAATTCTTCAACAATAAATAATTTAAATGAAAATAATTTAAATTCTAATTTACCTGATCAAAATTCAATTAAACAAAATTCTAATACAGAAGAAACAAAACCTCAAGATGCGCCAAAATCAGAAATGTTACCTAATGAAAGTATTCCATCTTCTTTTTGGAATAAATTATTAAAATTTGTTTTCGCCCAAGATGTAAATAATACTCAAATTGAATTTTTTAATTCTTCTACAGAAAAAGATATTATAAACAAAACTTCTCAAGATAATTTAGAAAATAATAATCAAAATAATTTTGATTTGAGTAATGCATCTTCATCTGATTCATCTGAAAACTTATTAAATACTTCTACTAAAAAATTTTCTAATGATGATTTATTACAAACTTATTCTACTTCAACTATAAATACTGAAAATAATCAAATATCTACTTCAAGTGATGATATTTTTGAAATTTTATATACTTTTGATGGATTAAATTGGCAAAGTTTAGGCAAGGTTGATTTTTCTAATTGGCAAAATTTAGAATTTGAAATTGCAAATTTTGATTGGTCTAAGTTAGATAATTTTCAGGTTAAAATTCAAAGCATTTCGCCTAAAGAATATAATTTAATAGCTTACTTGGATGGAATGATTTTAGAAACAGAATATGAAAACATTAATGATTTAAAGGAAATTAAATTAGAAAAGCAAGAAATTGATTTAAATTTATTTGATATGAATAATTTATTAAAAATTCATGGCATAAAAGATAATTTAATAGTTTTATTAGCTAAAAACAATAATCAAGCCAATGTAATCTTAGGAGATTTATTGTTAGATAAATTTTATAATTTAAATAAATTTAATTTTAATCCAAGCTTTGATTCTCCTATTGGAGTTAAAAACAATTTTATTTTTTGGGTAAATCAAAAAAAAGATAAAATAATTGCATTTGATTTTGAGAATTTCAATTTGTATTATAAAAAATTAAATAGTTTTGATAAATCTAAAGGAGAAAGAGCAGTTTTAAAATTTAATAATTTAGATTTCGATGTTATTTTTGACGGAAGCAATTTTTATTTTAAAGATAATATTTCAGGAGAAGTTTTTTCTGATGAAAATAGTTTTGGTTCAGAAAATTTTAGAAAAAAATTTAATTTAGATAGTATTTTAACCAAGGAACAATTATCTAATTTGAATTTTGTTATTGAGGAAGATAAAAATAATAATGAATAATTTTAAAAAAATAATCAAAAAATTATTTTTATATTTAAAAATATTTTTAATAATATTTTTATTAATGTTTCCTAATATATTTGATATTTATAATGTTTTTTTGAATTTAAACAAAACAGAAGCTGCTTTTAATCCTTATGAAAATGAATATTCTATAGAAGTTGGACCAATAGCAGGGACAGCAACATCTAATTATGTTTACTCTGCATTTTTTAATCCTTCTGGCTCTGGAATAACTGCTTTAATTAAAAGAATAAGAGTTGTAGCTTGGGCTAATGGTGCTGGTAATTATGTTAATTTATCTACTAGAAGAATTACATCTGCTTCTGGAGGAACATTAATTTCTGCATCAGATATACCTAAAAAAAACATTGGCTCTTCTAATCCAGTATTGAATATTAGACATACAGGGCCGTCTGTTAGTTTTAGTGGATCAATTGATTCTCGTATTTTAGGTCAACCAATGGCTGGTGCAGCTGGCCATTTTTATAGCCAAAGAGATATAATGTTTGGTAGTAATGATGAACCAATTGTTTTACAACAAGGCGAGGGAATTGCTGTTTATCAAGAAGCAGGCGGAACAACAGCTATGATAATTAGAATTTATATTGAATGGGAAGAAATTTCTTCTGGTTCAACACCAACAGCTCAAAATGAATTTTTATTTGCTTTTCCAAGAGTTGGAAATCCTGGTGGTACAAATTATGTTTATAATTCTTTTTTTAATCCATCAGGCTCTGGAAGAACTTTTATTGTTAAGCGCATATGGTTTGGATCAGAAACTTGTATTGCTGCGGCTGTTTATACGAATAATTTAGTTTTAAGAAGAATTAGTTCTGCATCTAGTGGAACACAGGTTCTTGCTACTGATCTTCCCAAAAAACATACTGGAAGTTCTAATAGTGTTGCTGATATAAGACATACTGGAGTAACTGTTACAACCGTTGGAGGATCAGATGCAAGATTAGGCATAGTTACACCATGTGGTGCAGCTGGTGAGCCACATGGTTTTTTGCAATTAAATTTTAATGAAAATGATGAAAAATTAATTTTACAACAAGGTGAGGGTATTGCTTTAATGGCTGATACTGCTGGAAATGCAAATCAATTAATTCGAATGATTGTAGAATGGCAGGAAGTTTCTTCTGGTTCAACACCAACAGCTCAAAATGAATATATTTGGGGATCTTCAAGAATTCAGGTTGCAGCTGTAGCTAATCAAAATTTTTATACTTTTTTTAATCCAGCTGGTTCTGGAAGAGTTGCTCTAATAAAAAGAATTATTATTAGAAATGATGCAACCTCAACAGCTACTTATCAACCATTTACTTTTAGAAGATTAACCTCTGCTACTGGTGGAATTTTAATTAGTAGTGGAGATATCCCCAAAAAACATCTTGGAAGTGCAACTTCTTCAATGGAAATTAGATGGTGCGGATCAACATGTGGAACCGCAATTACAGCAACTTATTCTGGATCAGCTGATTCAAGGATTTTAACTGCAATAGGCCCAGGAACTGTTGCGCAGACCATGGGGCAAAATGAAATTTTATTTAGTCCAAATGAAAAAATAGTTTTAAATGAGGGGCAGGGAATTGGTTTTTATATTGAAGGTACCGGTGATATTGATCAATATATAAAAATTATGATTGAATGGCAGGAAGTAACTAGTGCTCCTAGTCCTCAAAATGAATATATTTTAAATATTGGTCCTATTTCTGGATCTACTACTTCTGGATATGTTTATACTTCAATTTTTAATCCAGCTGCTTCTGGTAAAACAGCAATTATTAAAAGTATGCATTTAAGAATTGATGCAGTTGCAGCTGCATCATATATACCAATGTCAATTAGAAGAATTACTTCTGCATCAGCAGGTACTCAAATTACTTCTGCAAATATTATCCCCAAAAATACTAATTCTTCAAGTACTGTTTTAGACATTAGAAGAACTGGGGTTACTGTTAGTTATTTACAAGGAGCAAATGGTAGGCTTGTTAGCGTTGTTACTCCTGGAGCTGTTCAATCTGCAACAGCGGCTGGATTAACTGGTTATAGATATTATAATTTTATTAATAATGAAAAATTGATTTTACGACCAGGAGAGGGTATTGCTTTATATCAAGAAGCAGCTGGGAATGCTAATTTTAGAGTTCAGCTTTTAATTGAATGGCAAGAGGTTTCTTCTGGCGCGACGCCAACTTCTTTAGGAGAATATTTATTTAATATTGGTAATATAACAGGAACAACATCAACTAATGCTTATATTTCATTTATTAATCCTATTAATTCTGGCAAAAATTATGTTATTGAAAGAATTGGTATGAATATTAATAGAACAGGTACAGCAGTTGCGCCTACTTATATTCCATTTTCTATTTTGAAAATATCTACTTCCACTGGTGGGACAACGGTTAGTAATAGTGATATAGTTAAAAAAAATCTAAGTACTGGAACTTCTACTGCTTTAATTAATTTAAACCCATTATCATTTACTATCACTCAATCTTCTAGTTCTAGAGTTTTAGGTGTTACTCAGCCTGGAGCAGTTAACCAAACTTATGGAGATTTTAATACAGAAGTTGTTAATGGAGATGAAATAGTTTTATTGCCAGGAGAAGGATTAATATTGTACCAAGAACAAAACCCTGGAGATGTTTTATTTAGAGTAATTATGGAAATTAATTGGTTTGAAAAAGATATAGAATTTAGTCAAGCCGATTTTAGATTTTTTAATAATAATAATAGTACTAACGTTGGAAGTCCTTTGGCAAATCAAAATGTTTCTACTACATTAAGTTCTTCTGGACAAGTATTTAGATTAAGAATTTTAATTAATGTTACAACAGGAACCTTGTCTTTAGGTGGTCAATGGTTTACTTTACAATTTGCAACAAAAAATGGAACTGTGTGTGGAGATGATGAAACATTTAATAATATTACAACCTCAACTCAAATTGCTTTTTATGATAATAGCACTCCAAATGATGGTAATAATTTAACTGTTAATGCTAATGATCCTTCAAATTCTTATACTAAAACAAATCAAACTTATGAAGAATTAAATGATTTTACTAATTTTGTTTCGTTAATTAGATATAATGAAAATGGTATGTGGGATTTTGCTTTAATAGATAATTCTGCGCCATCAAATACTACTTATTGTTTACGAATAGTTAAGTCAAATGGAGCATTATTAAATTCTTATTCTTTCTACCCTGAAATTACAACCGCTTTAGTAACTCTAACTATTTCTTGCAATACGAGTGTTACTTCAACTTCTTTTGGTAATATAATAACCGGTTCTGTTTTCACTTCATCGCCTAATGTATCTTCAACTATGTCTTGTTCTGGAACAACTTTAGGATGCACTTTATATGTTAAAGATGTTGGCAGTGGTTCAAATCCTGGACTTTATAAAAGTACTTCGCCAACTTATTTAATTTTATCTTCGGATGCAACTTTAAATGGAACTAGTGATGGTTATGGAATTCAGGCAGCAACAACAACTGCTGGTTCGGGTGGAATTTTAATTTTAAATCCAAAATATAATGTTTCTGGAAATACTGTTGGCGGACTAACTTTATCTAATACTATTTTAGCCTCGTCGACTTCTGACATAGTAAATCGTCAAATTATTATTACTCATAAAGCTGCTGTTAGTTCCAATGCTTTATCTGGTTCTTATAGTGATACTATAACTTATAGTTGTGTAGTAAATTAAAAAAAATAGTTTTATTAATATAAATTTTATAGTTGTGGATAAAATATTTTGATTTTTTAAAAAATAAATATATAATAATATTAAATCAAAATAAAAGGTCGTATAATTTGCATTTTATTATATGAAAATTTTAAAAGAAAATATTTTAATAATTTTAATTTTTGGGATGATATTTTTAAGTTGGTTTGCAAGTGAAATTAATTTATCTGATTTAATTGATTTTGCAACAGCTCAAACATCATCTCAAGTTAATGTTACAGCCAATGTTTTAGCTACAGTTTCTTGTAATGCTGCTCCAGCAACTACATCTTTTGGTTCTATTGATTCTAGTAATATTTAAACATCTAGCCCAAATGTTACAACAACAATAAGCTGTGTTAATTCATCTTTAGGTTGTACATTATTTGTTAGAGATTTGGGGTCGACTTCTAGTCCTGGACTTTATAAAGGAGATGCTCCAACTTATTTAATTCCTTCTCCTAATGCAGTTTTTTCAGCAACAGCAACTTTGGTTGCTGGTACTGATGGGTACGGCATTCAGGCAGCAACAACTACAGCTGGAAGTGGATCAATTTTATCTTTAAATCCTAGATATAATCAAACCGGTTCTGTTGTTGGAGGATTAACAACAACTACACTTACTTTAGCTTCTTCTTCAGCAACTACATCTAATCGTCAAGTATTAGTTACTCATAGAGTTGCTGTTTCTGCTTCTACTCCATCAGGAAATTATTCTGACACAATAACTTATTCTTGTGTTGCAAATTAGGCCTTCAAAGTTTTTTAAAAAAAATGAATAAAAACTTGTATTTAAGATTAATATTTTTAATCACGTTTTTATTGTTAGGATTTTATAATTCGTATGCCATTACAGTTGGCCCAGCAAAATTAGAATATAAAGTTGATCCTGGAGCTATTATTGAGGGAAAAATTCTTTTAATTAACGAAACTGCTTATAAATCAGTTTTTGTTCCAAGTTTTGAAAAATTTATTGAAGTAGGTGGAGAAAAAAAATTTTTTGGAGGAGAAAAATCTGAATTAACTGAATGGTTTAAATTTCCAAATGAAATTGTTTTAGAGCCTCAAGAAAGAAAAGATGTTCCTTTTAAGATTGAGGTTCCTAAAAACGCTCCACCTGGCGGACATTTTGCTGTTATTTGGTGGGGCAATAAACCAGTTTCTGAAGGGGGTGACAATGTTTCAATTATTACCAGAGCTGGAATTTTGGTTTATTTACAGGTTTCTGGAGATATTAATGAATCAGGAAAATTATTAAATTTTAATTTAGAAAAAAATAGATTTTTATTTTGGTCATTACCAACTAATTTTTTAGTTTCATTTAGAAATGAAGGAAATACTTATTTAAAACCAAAAGGAGATATAACAATTAAAAATATTTTTAGAAAAGATAAAGTAATTTTTGGAGTTAATGAAGCAGATAGAATTTTATTGCCTCAAACAGAAGATAATTTAAGAATAGTTCCTAAATTTGAAAAAGTTCCTTTTGCTTTTGGACCATATAAAGCGATTTTAACTTTAAATTGGGGAGATAAGCCAGAAGTAGTTCAAAGCTCTTTTTGGTTTTTTGTTTTGCCGATAAAAGAAACTCTACTTGGAATACTTGTAATTATTTTAATCTACTTTGGAGTGAAAAGATATAATCGCTGGATTATAGAAAAATACTCTTCAAAATAATTAATTTTTAATGATAAAATTTTATGTTAAAAAAAAATGGAAATATTTTTTAGGTTTTTTATTAATAATTTTTAGCTTCTTTTTTATTTTTTTAAAGATTTCAGAAAGTAACTCTTCTGTTTCAGTTACGGCTTCAGTTAATCCTTGGTGTGGAGATAATATATTAGAATTTGGTGAACAATGTGATGGATTTGATTTAGGTGGTCAAACCTGTCTTGGTTTAGGTTATGGAGGAGGTATTTTGGCTTGTAATAGTAGTTGTATTTTTGATACGAGCGGTTGCACTCCACCACCACAGCCTCCACTACCACCATCTGGTGGTGGGGGTGGATATTTTCAATCAGAAACTAAAATTATTTTTTCTGGGAGGGCCTATCCAGGAAGTGAAGTTACATTACTTAAAGACGCAGAAATTATTGCTACGACATTAGCTGATAATAATTCTAATTTTAATATAACCTTGTCTGGAATTTCAGGAGGAAGTTATATTTTTAGTTTATATTCTGAAGATAAAGAAGGGAAAAGATCTTCTTTGGTTACTTTTCCAGTAAATATTGCAAATGGAACAACAGTTAATATTTCTGGAATTTTTATTTCTCCCACTATTGCTGTTGATAAATTAGAAGTTAAAAAAGGAGATATTATTACAATATTTGGACAATCTACTAAAAATGCTGATATTATTATTCAAGTTTCATCTGAAAATGAATTTTTTTTAAAAACAAAATCTGATGAAAATGGTGTATATCTTTATAATTTTCAAACAACTGATTTGGAATATGGTGATCATTTTGTAAAATCAAGAGCAAGTTTAAATGATAAATTTAGTCCTTTTAGTAAAGCTATAAGTTTTAAAGTTGGAACAAAAAATATTTTAATAAAAAAACCATCAAAATGTCCTCAGAAAGCTGATTTAAATAATGATTGTAGGGTGAATTTAGTTGATTTTTCTATTGCAGCTTATTGGTATAAAAGACAATTAAGCGAATCATTTAAATTAATAGAAAAGCAAAAATTAAATGGCGATGGTAAAATTAATTTAATTGATTTTAGTATTATGGCATATTATTGGACAGGATAACTTAAATATTATTAAAAAATAAAAATGATAGAAATAGTTTTTAAAAATAAAATAAATTATCTTTTATTTTTTGAAATATTATTATTGTTGCCAATCTTTGTTTTTGGAGCCCAAATTGAGTTTTTGCCATATATTGGTATTGGTCAAAAATTTTATGAAATAAATGTTGATCAAGAATTTAAAGTTGATATTTATTTGAACTCAGAAAATGAATCAATTAATGCTTTTTCTGGAGAAATTGTTTATCCAGCTGATTTAATTGAATTAAAAAATATTTTAGATGGAAATTCAATTATTAATTATTGGGTAGATAAACCAGTAAATTTACCAATTTATTTTGATAATGTTTTAACTAATAAAAATAAAATTTATTTTTCTGGAATTACTCCTGGCGGATTTAATGGCAGATCTGGCTTGCTTTTATCTTTAATTTTTAAAGCAAAAAATAGTGGATCAGGTTTTATTTCTTTTCAAAATTCTAAATTTTTATTAAATGATGGACAAGGTACTGAAATTTTAGTTAAAACCAATGATTTTAAATTTAATATTTTGTCTTCTGGAACAAAAATTATTGATTCAAATCAAGTTGTTTTACCAATAGATAACATGCCTCCAGAAGATTTTAAACCTGAAGTTTTACAAAATCCAGAAATGTTTGATGGAAAGTATTTTTTAGTTTTTCAAACTCAAGATAAGGGCAGAGGAATAGATCATTATGAAGTTTTAGAATGGAAAAATAAGTTTAGTATTTTTGATATTTTTAAAAAAATAATATGGCCACAAAAATATAATTTAAATTCTAAATCTTGGACCAAAACAGATAGTCCATATGTTTTACTAGATCAAAAATTGCAAAGTAATATTTATGTTAAAGCAGTTGATAAGGCTGGTAATGAAAAAATTGTTTTCTTATCAGCTCAAAATCAAATTAAATGGTACGAAAATTATGAAAATTGGATTATAATTATAATAGTTTTAATAATAATTATTTTAATCAGATTAAAATTTAAAAAAAATTTAAAAATGAATTATGAAATTAAAAAATGATTTAAAATTTTTTAAATATTTTTTTTTGATTGGCTCTTTTGTCTTTCCATTTTTTAGCTTTGCTGCTTCTTTTTATTTTTCTCCTTCAAGTGGTAGTTATAATGTTGGCCAAAATTTTACAATTGATATTTTAGTTGAAAGCGAAGATTATGTAATGAATGCTGTTTCTGGAATTATAAATTTTTCAAACGATAAATTAGAGGTCGTCTCATTATCTAAAAATGGATCAATTTTAAATTTTTGGGTTCAAGAACCGTCTTTTTCAAATCAAACTGGTAAAATTAATTTTGAAGGAGTTGTTTTTAATCCGGGTTTTCAGGGTCGTGCAGGTAAAGTTTTAAGTATTAATTTTAAAACAAAATCAAGCGGTCAAGCTAATTTGAATTTTGAATTAGGATCTATTTTAGCTAATGATGGAGAAGGAACAAATATTTTAAAAGGTTTTAATAATGCAAGTTTTAATTTAATTTTGCAAGAAAAACTAGCCCCTTCTCAACAAATAATTTCTTTAACTTTGCCGCCTAAACCAGAAATTTATTCTTTAACACATCAAAATCAAAATCAATGGTATGCTAATAATAATCTTGTATTAAAATGGAATTTACCAAGAGATATTATTGCTTTAAAATATTCTTTGACCCAAAAAGATGTTGGAGACCCAAATATTTTAGTTGATTTTCCATTTAATTCAAAAGAATATAAAAATTTAGAAGATGGAATTTGGTATTTTAATTTACAATTTAAAAATCAAAAGGGCTGGGGGGAAATAAATCATTATAGATTACAAATTGATACAATTCCCCCAGAAATTAAATCTTTTGAGTTGGTTGATGGTTCTAAAACTAGAAAAAATAATCCTGAAATTTTAATTAATGCTATTGATAATATGTCTGGTATTGATTTTTATGAATTTAAAATAGAAGGAGAAGATTTTTATAAGGTTTTGCCAGAAGATATTAAAAACAATATTTATATTTTACCATATCAAAATATTGGCAAAAAAGTATTATTAGTTAAAATTTATGATAAGGCTGGTAATTATAGTTTAGCTAAAACTGAATTTGAAATATTGCCACAACCAACATGGTTAGAAATATTATTTAAAGAAATTTCTATTACTTTAATTTATTTAATACCTTTGATTGCTTTAATAATTCTTTTAATTATTTTATTGCTTTATGGTATAAGATATATTATTCTATTGCGTAAAAAAATAAAAAAAGATAAACAATTTAGTTTTCAGGAATTGCATAAAATTTTTGAAAAATTAAAAGATGATATAGAAATAAGAATTAAAACAATTAAAAATGTAAAAAATAAAGAAATTTTTACTAAAGAAGAAAAAGAAGTAATTCGTATTTTAGAAGAAGATTTAGAAAAAACTGAAAATATAATTAAAAAAGATTTAACTAAAATTTTTGATGATTTAAGTAAAAATTAATTTTGATTTTTTATAATTATTTTATAAAATTATTTTTATGCGAAAAGATTTAAGGATACTTTTAACTGGTGGAGGAAGTGGGGGACATATTTTTCCATTAATTTCAGTTTATGAAGAACTTAAAAAAATTTCAGATGAAAACAATTTAAATTTTGAATTTATTTACATGGGGCCAAAAGATAATTGGTCTCAAATGCTAGATTCAAAAAATATTAAATTAGTTTATATTTTAGGCGGGAAAATTAGAAGATATTTTTCTTTGTTGAATTTTTTAGATTTTTTTAAGATTTTATTTAGTTTTGCTCAAGCAATTTTTAAAATGTTTTTTATTATGCCAGATGTTATTTTTTCTAAGGGTGGGCCAGGAGCTTTGCCAGTTGTTTTTGCGGGTTGGTTTTATAAAATTCCTGTTTTAATTCATGAATCAGATGCTTATCCTGGATTGGTTAATTTGCTTTCAGTTCGTTTTGCTAAGAAAATAGCAGTTGCTTTTGAACAAGCTAAAAAATATTTTCCATCTTTCAAAACTATAGTAGTTGGAAATCCAATTAGATCTAAAATTTTATCTTTTAAAATTGATCAAAAAATTGCTAAAGAGAAATTAGGATTTAATGCTAATTTGCCATTAATATTGGTTATCGGCGGATCACAAGGAGCTCAAAGAATTAATGAATTAATTTTATTGGGTTTAAAAGATTTATTACGCTTGACTCAAATTTTTCATCAAACTGGAGAATTAAATTTTTTAGAAGTTCAAAAAATGGCTAGGGCTATTTTTTTGGAATCATCATTAAATTTGGAAATTAATTACAGAATTACGCCCTTTTTAGATGAAGAAAATTTAAATTTAGCTTATAATGCAGCGGATTTAATTATATCTCGTGCTGGATCTGGTTCTATTTTCGAAATTGCTGCATTTGGAAAGCCATCAATTATTATTCCTTTAAGTGAATCAGCCAATGACCATCAAAGAAAAAATGCTTATGCTTATTCTGAAAATGGCGCAGCAGTTATTATTGAAGAAGAAAATTTAATTTTTCAAATATTTATTGATCAAATCAAATTAATTTTAACTAATAAAGAAAAATATCAAAAAATGTCTGAAGCTGCTCAAAAATTCGCAAAACAAAATTCATCTCAATTAATTGCAGAAGAATTATTTAAATTAATTTAATTTATTTTTAAAAATCAAAAACCCCGCCAGTGGCGGGGTTTTTGATTAAATAGTTTGGATAGGGTAAACCTTTGAGATCCCAAAGGTTTACTCGCACTCATTCATTAATAATATTATAACATATTTTTTTAAAAAATCAATATTAATATTAATATTTTGACTTTTTAATTTTACATTTTTATAATAATTATATTGTGTTTTTAATTTGAGGGGCTGCGAGTTGAGCACTCATTCATTAAAATAAATAGTTTGGAGGTCACCACTTGCAGCCCCTCAAGTTAAAAACTTTTTATGGTTAAATTTTTAAAAAATATTTCTTTAAAAAAATATAGTAATTTTCAAATTGGTAATAAAGCTAAATATTTTTTTGAAGCTAAAAATTTAAAAGATTTAAAACAAGCTTTATTAAAAGCTAAAAAATTAAATTTAAAAATTTTTATTTTAGGGGGCGGAACAAATATTTTGTTTAAAAATGATTTTAATGGTTTGATTTTAAAGCCAAACATTAAATTTATTAAATCTATTACTAAAAATATTATCAGAGTTGGTTCCGGAATTTTAGTCTCAGATTTTTTGAATTTTTTAGTAAAAAAAGAATTATCTGGAATGGAGTGGGCTGGTGGTTTGCCAGGAACAATTGGTGGAGCAATTCGTGGCAATGCTGGTGCTTTTGGAGGAGAAATTAAAGATAATTTAGTTAAAATTAAAAGTATTGATTTAAATTCTTTGAAAGAAGTAATAAGAACCAAAAAAGAGTGTATTTTTGGATATAGATTTAGTATTTTCAAAGATTTAAATATTAATGAATTAATTTTGTGGGCCGATTTTAAATTTAAGAAAGGAAATAAAAATAAAATTAAAAAATCTATTTTAGAAAAAATAGAATATCGTAAATTAAAACATCCAATGAATTATCCTAATATTGGTAGCATTTTTAAAAATGTTCCAATAAATAAGTTTAAAAAAACAATTTTTAATAAATATAATTTAAAAAATTTTATTAAAACTGATCCAGAACCAGTTATACCAGCTGCAGTTTTAATATCTAAATGTGGTTTATCTAATAAAAAAATTGGTGGAGCTCAAATTTCAGGTAAACATTCTAATTTTATTATTAATATTAATCAAGCTAAAGCTGAAGATGTTTTAAAATTAATTAATTTTGTTGAAAAAAAAATTTATCAAAAATTTAAAATAAAATTAGAAAGAGAAATTGTTGTGCTTTAATTTTTTGTTTTAAAGTTATCCACAGTTTTAATATTTTT
>JANWZH010000010.1 GCA_025054755.1 Patescibacteria group bacterium | reverse complement strand
TGAAGAGCGAGATTTATTTTTTGGAAAATTTATTGCAGTAATTAATTTTTTAATTTGTCTCTTGATTTTTATTTATTTTATGGCTATTATAAAGATTAATTAAATTTATTAATAAAAACATGAATTTTGCAGTTATTGAAACTGGAGGAAAACAATATAAGGTTAAAGAAGGAGATAAAATTAAGGTTGAAAAATTGAATGCTAACGAAAATGATCAGATTACTTTAAATCAGGTTTTATTAAAGGTGAATGACAAAGATGTTTTAGTTGGCAACCCTTATCTTAATAATGTAGTAGTTGAAGCTAAAGTTTTAAAACAAGGCAGAGAACGTAAAAAAATAGTTTTTAAGTATCATTCTAAAACCAGATATAGGAAGAAAAAAGGGCATCGTCAACAATATACTTTAATTGAAATTACTAAAATTTAATTTGTGTCTAAAATTTTAAAACCGACTTTTTTTAGTCAACCTACTATTTTAGTTGCTCAAAAACTTTTGGGGAAATTTTTAGTAAGAAAAATTGGGGGGAAAAATATTGCCAAAAAAATAACTGAAGTTGAGGTTTATGATGGCATAAAAGATAGAGGCTCTCATGCTTTTCGTGGTCAAACTAAAAGAAATTTTGTAATGTTTGGACCAGCTGGTTATTGGTATGTTTATTTGAATTATGGAATGCATTGGATGTTAAATATTGTAACCGAAAATAAAAATTATCCAGCTGCAATTTTAATAAGAGGAGTTGACGGAATATCTGGGCCAGGTAAAGTTACTAAATTTTTTAAAATTAATAAATTTTTTAATAATAAATTAGCTCTTCCTAAGAATAAATTATGGATTGAAGATAGAGGAATTAAAATTAAAAAATCTCAAATTAAAAAAGGCCCTAGAATTGGAATAGATTATGCTGGACCTTATTGGTCAAAAAGACACTTAAGGTTTTGGATAGAATGAATTAAATATAATATAAAATATAATTTTTTATATTTTATTTTGATATGTAGTATTTATTTGAAAATTAGTTTATAATATTTTTATGATTTATAATCTAGTTTCAAAATTAGATCGCCGCAAAAAATATTTGCAACTAGCTTTAAATAATACACTCGAAGAAGCTTATAAAATTATTAATAATCTGCCACTAAGCGATAGAATCATAGTTGAAGTAGGCACTCCAATAATTAAACGTTATGGAGAAGAGGGAATTCGTCAAATTCGTCAATGGTATGAATACCATATTAAAATGTTAGAACCAAATAATGATTTTTCTTCATATATTGTTGCTGATTTGAAGACTATGGATAGAGGCAAAACAGAAGTAGAAATTGCGGCCCGTGCTGGAGCAAGTGCTGCTATTGCTCTTGGAACAGCGCCAATTGAAACTTTAAATTCTTTTATTGAACAATGTGAGATTTGTGGTATTGATCCTATAATTGATATGATGAATGTTGAATTTCCACTTTCAGTTTTGCGTTCTCTTAAAAAAATTCCACCAATTGTAATTATTCACCGTGGAGTTGACGAAGAGCAATTTAATAAAGAAAAACAAATTCCTTTGCATGAAATACGTCGTATAAAAGCTAATTATAATATTATGATTGCAATAGCGGGCGGAGATACGTTTCGAGAAGTGCAACGTTCGATTTTTAATGATGCTGACATTGTGATTATTTGGAAGTCTATATATCAACAAACAAAAGACACTACTTCACTTATCAAAGAGTTTTTAAAAGAAATAAAGTGATAAAAATAAACTAATTTTAATTAACTTTGTCTTTTAGAAATTGGGAAAGCGCCCTAATTCCTTCTAAAAATTCTATTGGCAAAACAAAAATAACCGTTTTTGATGGATCGGGGTTTATTTTTTCAATTGTTTGTAGTGTGCGCACAGCTATTCCTCCTGGTGTATTGCTTAAAATGTTTGCTGCTTGAGATAAGCGTTCTGCTGCTGCATATTCTCCTTCTGCTTTAATAATAGCGGATCTTCTTTCTCTTTCTGATTCTGCTTGTTTTGCCATTACGCGCTTCATATCAGCAGGCAATTCAATGTCTTGAATTTTAATATCTGTTACGCTAACACCCCATTCTGTTGTAGCAGCATCAACTATCTTTTTTATTTCTTGTGCTATTTTCTCTCTTTCAGCAAGTAATGAGTCTAATTCTATTCCTCCAATAGTATCTCTTAAAGCGCCTTGAGCATATTCTTTTACTGCGCTCTGAAAATTTTCAATTTCTAAAACAGCTTTTTCTGCTGATTCAACTCGAAAATATACTACTGCGTTAATTCCTACTGGAACATTGTCTTTAGTAATAGCTTCTTGTTGGGGTATAGTGGCTGTGATAATACGTAAATCAACCTTTATCATTTTTTGTATACCAATTAAAATCCAAGTAAGCCCAGGTTGTTTTGTGCTAGTGTATTTGCCAAGAGTTAATACAACACCTCGTTCAAATTGGTTAATAACTCTTAATCCACCAATAATGAAACTTAAAAAAATCAATATTAAAATTGAAATAAATATTGATTTGTCAGAAATGATACCCATTTGATTAAGTGGATAAATAATAATAAAAATAACAATTAAAAAAGTAATAATTGAAGATAATAAATTTTGTGATTTATTTTCCATTTTTATTTATAAATAGCGACCTTTATTTAAAATAATCAAATTTTATTATATTTATTTTTTATCTTAACAATTTAGTTATTTTTGTCAATTAAAATTTAAAGGCATTTTTTTTAAAAAAAATAATAGTTTTTTTAAATAATATTTTTGAGGCCACGGTGGGAATCGAACCCACGAATAGCGGTTTTGCAGACCGCTGCCTTACCACTTGGCTACGTGGCCAAAGTATTATTTAAATTTTATAAACTAATATTAAAAAGTCAAAATTAAAATTTTAATATTATTAATCTTTGCTAAGTTGAAAAATTATTTTAGGCAATGGTTTTATGTTTAATTTTTTTAATAAGATTTTAAAAATTTTATTTTGATTGTCATTTAATTCTTTTAATATTTTGATTTCTTGATTTTTAAATTTTTTTGCATTTTTAAAATCTTTTGGCAATATTTTAATTATAGCTTTAGCATTTTTAAATTCATCATCTATTTTAATGTTTGTTATAGTAACTAAGGCAGGAAATTCAAATTCTTTTAAAATTAGAAAAGATAAGTGTTCTAAAATCAAACTTTCCATTTTTTGACGCCTGTATTTTTTCATTTTTTGATAATTAACTTATCTCCTATATTAATTTGAATTTGAGACTTTACCATTAAACCAGCTTCATTATTTTCGGATACTTCTGAAACATCTTTTTTATTAGATTGTAAATTAATAACAAAACCAGTATTAATAATTTCATTGCCTCTTTCAATTTCAAATTTTGATTTATTTTTAAAAACTCCTTTAATAATTTTTCCGCCAATAATTTGTTTTTCTAAATTTTTATTATTAAAAACTGCTAAAACTTCTAAAATACCAACAATAGGGGGATTTTCAATTTCTTTTACTTTTTCTTCGATTATTTTAATTAATTCATAGATAATGTTGGATGAAATAATTTCAATATTATTTGAACGAATTATTGCTTCAAGTTGTTTTGGGATCTTGGAGTTAAAAGCAATAATTTTTGCATCAGTAGCTTGAGCTAATTTAATATCACTATCAAATATATCTCCAATAGATTCATCAATAATTTTAATTGCAATATTAGATTTGATATTTTGAATAATTTGGCTTAAAGCTTCTAATGATCCAGCATCTTTAGCTTTTAAAATTAAATTAAGTACTTTTTGTGGTTCTTGATTTTGATTAACAGTTTTTATTTTTTGTTTTATTTCTGAATTATTTTTTTGTTGATTAATTTGTAAATCACAAATAAATTCTTCGCCAACCTGAGGTAAATTTTCAAAACCAATAATTCTTGCCGGAGAAGAGGGGAATAATTGATTAACTGGTTTGCCCTCAAAATTTTCTAATATTTTTATTTTACCCGAAGCAGTTGGTGTAGAAATAAAATCTCCTTTTACTAATTTTCCGTTTTTTAATATAACAGTGACCGTAATTCCTCTTTTTGAATCATGATGTGCTTCTAAAATAATTCCTTGGCCTTTATTTTCTGGGCTATATTTAAGTTCTTCAAGTTCAGCTGCTAAAAGTATTAAATCTAATAATTCATTAATACCTTCTCCGGTTATAGAAGAAACAGCTTGCCAAGGGATATTGCCTCCATAATTTTCTAATAAAACTCCGGCATTCATTAAATCGTTTTTAGCTTTTTCAATGTTAGCATTTGGTTTATCGATTTTAGTTATAGCAACAATAAATGGAGTTTTGGTTTGATTTAAAATTTTAATTGATTCTTCGGTTTGGGGTTTTACACCGTCATCAGCAGCAACAACTAAAATTGCTAAATCGGCAGCTTTTGCTCCGCGTGATCGCATTTGAATAAAAGCTTCATGACCTGGGGTATCAATAAAAGTAATTTTTTTTCCATTATGAGTTATTTCATAAGCGCCAATTGATTGAGTTATTCCGCCAGCTTCACGGGCAGCAATATTTGTTTTTCTAATATAATCAAGTAGTGAAGTTTTTCCATGATCAACATGTCCGAGTACAGCAATAACAGGAGGTCTTTCTATTAAATTATTATTTTTATTATCTTGGATCATCGTTTTAAACATTATCAAAATAAGTATTAAAAATCAAATAATAAACATAAAAAAATATTGAAATTTTTAAAATTTTTAATTTATGGTTGAATTTAATTTAATTAATTGTTAAAATTTAAAAGTTATTAATTTTTATTTGATTATTGAAATTGGAGGGGTGCCGGAGTGGTTAACGGAGCGGTTTGCTAAACCGCGCCCTCGTAAGGGGGCCCGTGGGTTCGAATCCCACCCCCTCCGCAATTGTTTAAATCTATTTGCACAAATCTATTGTTGAATTTTATTTTGTTAAGGTCATTCAAATTTTATGCTCAAAATTGATTTTTTTAATCTCAATAAACTCTTAGCAGATATTTTATCTTTATTTTTTTTAATTCCTGGACATAGAATTAAAAGATTTAATATATGAAGAATTAAAGCAATGGTTGATTTATAGAAATTTTGATGATTTGTTTTTGTAAAAAAATAATTTTTTAAAATACTTTTTTAAACATAATTTAATTATTTTGAAGTATTAATTTTAAATTATTAAATTACTAAGGCATGAATTAGTAATACAAAAAGTATTTTTTATTTTAAAATTTATATTTTAATTAAAACTAATTAAAAAAGTTATCCACAGCAACAATTTGTTTTTTTATGTTAATTTTTTATTATTTAAATATGATTAAAATTAAAATATGATTAAAATTTTAAATTTTAAAAAATTCTTTTTTATAATATTTTTTATATTTACTAATTTTATTTTAATATCTTTTTTTTGCAAAAGAAGTTAATGCTGATACTTGTCCTAATGGTATGGTTGGTGATGGTACAACTAATAATCCTTGTCAGATAGAATCAATTGAAGATTTAAATGCGGTTAGACAACAACTTAATATGAATTATATTTTAATGAATAATTTAGATTTTTGCGATGAATCCAGTTATGATGAACCGCATAATGGAGATATTAAAATAGAAAATTTATGTAAACAAGAAGGAGCAACTGATGGTTGGATTCCTATAGGCGATGATTCAAATTATTTTACTGGTATTTTTGATGGCAATAATAAAACTATTAGTAATCTTTATATTAATAGATCTATATATTATGTCGGTTTATTTGGAAGAATTAATAATTCAGAAATAAAAAATATTGGCTTAATTAATGTTGATGTTTTAGGAGATAGATATGTAGGTGGTTTAGTTGGTACTGCTAGTAATAGTAAAATAATTAATTCTTATGTTAAAGGGATTATTCAAGGAAATAGATATGTTGGAGGTTTAATTGGCGAAGGATATGTTGAATCTAATAAAAATGGAGAAATTTCATATTCTTATTTTGATGGTGGGATTACTGGTTTTATAAAATTTGTTGGTGGTTTAGTAGGTGGATATTATGCGTATGATGGAAGTGGTGTTATTTTAATAAATAATTCTTATGCTAGTTCAACTATTAATTTAAATGGAAATGATATAGGATTAGTTGGTGGATTTATTGGAGGATTTTTTTCTTATAATAATAACAATATTAATAATTCTTATTCTAAATCAAAAATTAATTTTATTACAGATTGTTCTCAAATATATTCTATAGGAGGATTTATTGGTGAGTTTACTGGCGGTATTACTAATTCAAGTTCTTCTGGTGAAATATTATTGAATATAGAAACAACATATGAAAATGAAAGCATTGGTGGTTTTATAGGATATACAGAAGGTGGTAAGATAAGTAATTCTTTTGCTGATGTTTTATTAGATTTAAAAAAATCAATTAAAGTTGGGGGATTTATTGGAGAATTAAATTTTAATCAACAAGATTATTTATATAATTTAATAACAAATTCTTATGCTAAAGGAAATATTTTGATTCAGCAAGGTGAAAATATTGGCGGATTTGTTGGTTATAGTTCTGGTTTTGAAATAACAAATTCTTATGCTACTGGAAATATTAATGGAACAGGAATGGGAGTAAAAATTGTTGGTGGTTTTGTTGGTTATAATGATTATGATCCTAATAATGTAAAAATTGATTCTTCTTATGCTTCTGGAAATTTAGAAATAGCTGGTGGTAATGTTGGCGGATTTGTTGGTATCAATATAAACAAAATTGACAATTCCTATTCAAAAGGAAATATAAAAATTTATACTCCCAATATAGAATCAATATTAAATGTTGAAATAGGTGGTTTTGCAGGATTAAATTTGGGCGATATTTATAGATCATATTCAACTGGCGATATTGATATTAATTCTGAATCTGTTATAAATGTTGGTGGTTTTGTTGGCAATAATGGTTCTGATTCTATTTATTCTTCTTTTTCAACTGGAAATATAATATTGAATACGACTGCTTATTCAAACGTTGGTGGTTTTATAGGAATTGATAATTTATCACATTATAATTCTGGTTGGGTTGTTAAGCCGGGATTAAATCCAATAGGTTCTAATTCAGAAGAAAATTTAGCATATAATGAAGATTTTGCAAATTCATTTTTTAATTATAGTCATGGAGTTTATACTGCTGGGCAAAATAATGATGTTTGGGATTTTGAAAATGTTTGGAGTAATTATTATAATGGAAATAATTATCCAATTCTTTTATGGCAACCAATACAAGAGGTTTTGCCAATAACTTATAATTTAATTTATAGCGCTGGAGCAGGGGGAATTATTTCTGGAAACACAAATCAAGTTGTTAATCAGGGTGGAAATGGTAGTTCTGTTACAGCTATTCCTGATGCAGGATATATATTTGTGCGTTGGAGCGATAATAGAACCGAAAATCCAAGAACCGATTTAAATGTTAGTCAAAATATTTCTGTTCAGGCTATCTTTGAAAGAAGATTAGTTTATGGTAGTGGCGGAAATACAATTTTTAATTTTAGTAATAATTTAATTAATTCTCAGTTAAGCCCAATGGAAAAATTATTAAATGAATTAAAATCTAAAATAGAAGATTTAAAAAAGCAAATAGATTTATATTTAAAAAATAAACAAGAAGAAAATAAAAATTTATTAAAGAATTTTAGATTTAATAAAGATTTAAAATTTGGTGATGTTGATCAAGATGTGAAAAAATTACAAATATTTTTAAATAATTATGGATTTAAAATAGCAGATTTTGGACCCGGTTCGCCAGGGAACGAAACAACGATGTTTGGTTTTCTTACAAGAGCAGCTTTAATAAAATTTCAGGAATTTTATTTTAAAGAAATTTTAGAGCCTCAAAAACTTTTGAAAGGAACTGGATTTTTTGGTAAATTGAGCCGCGATTTTGTTAATCAGATAATAAATAAAAACTAATTTTATTTAAAAAAATAATTAATTTATCTTGTCTAATTTGAATTTTTCAATATTTAATATTATATTATTGTTTATGTTTAAAAAAACAAAAATTGTTGCTACTATTGGCCCCCAGACAACAGATAAAGAAAAAATTGAAAAGATGATTTTAGCTGGCGTTAATGTTTTTAGACTTAATTTTTCGCATGGTTCTTATAAAGAACATCAACTTAGAATAAATTTAATTAAAAAAGCTTCTTTAAAATTAAAAAAACCAGTTGCTATTTTACAAGATTTATGTGGCCCCAAAATTAGAATTGGTAATTTTATAAATAGTAAAGTTTTCTTAAAACATAATCAAAAATTTATTTTAACCACTAAAAAAGTTGTAGGAGATGAAAATCGTGTTTTTATTAATTATCCAAACATAACAAAAGAAACAAAAAAGGGGGAAATTATTTTATTAGATGATGGCAAAATAGAATTAAAAATAGATAAAGTTAAAAAAAATGAAATTATTTGTCATGTTATTTATGGCGGAGAATTAAGCAATCAAAAAGGAGTAAATTTTCCGCAAAGTCATTTGAAAATTAGCTCTTTAACTCCAAAAGATATTGAAGATATTAAATTTGGAATTAAAAATAATTTTGATTTTATTGCTTTATCTTTTGTTCGTACAGCAGATGATGTTTTATTATTAGAAAATATTTTAAAAAAATTAAAAGCTGATATAAAAATTATTTCTAAAATAGAAACTCGTGAAGCAGTTAAAAATATTGATGACATAATTAAGGTTTCTTATGGAATTATGGTGGCTCGTGGAGATTTAGCTGTTGAAATTGGGGCAGAGCAAGTTCCAATCATTCAGAAAAACATTATTAAAAAATGTAATAATATAGGAAAACCCGTTATTGTTGCTACGCAAATGCTTGATTCAATGATTAATAATCCTGTTCCTACTAGGGCCGAAGTTAATGATGTTTCTAATGCAATTTTAGATGGCGCAGATGCTGTTATGCTTTCTGCTGAAACAGCAATGGGTAATTTTCCAATCAAAACAGTTGAGGTTATGTCAAGAATTATTAAACACACTGAAGAAAATTTTGATTATAAAAAATTTTTAACCAATCATCACATTGTTTCTGATTTAATTACTGATTCAATTAGTTATGGCGCAGCAAATGTTGCTCATATTCTTTCTACTAAATTAATAGTAGCTCTAACTGAAACAGGTGAAACAGCAAAAATGATTAGTCGTTTTAGAGTAAGACAACCTATTTTAGGGTTAACTCCAAATAAAAAAACTTATAATAGATTATCACTAATTTTTGGATGTTATCCATTAATTATTTCAAAATTTAAAAACATAGAACAAGTTAAAGAGGTTGTTAAAAAAAATATTTTAAAAAATAACTTAGCAAAAAAAGGAGATAAAATTGTTATTGTTGCTGGAATTCCTTTTGGGGTTAAGGGTAGTACAAATCTTTTAATGGTAGAAGCTTTATAAAGATTTTTTAGATTGCGCTCTTTACAAATTTAATTTTATTTTCTAAAATAGTTTTTATGCAACAATATAGTGATTCAAAACAAAAAATAGACGAAATTTATAAAGATACTGATTTCAAGGAATTAATTAATGCTGGTGTTTTTTTGGGAAGAAAAAAAACTAAAACTTATCCTAGAATGAGACCATTTATTTTAGTATCTAGAAATGACTTTGAAGTTATTAATTTAAATAAAACATTAGAAAAAATGAATGAGGCTGTGGAGTTTTTAAAAAAGCAAGTTAAAGAAGGAAAACAATTACTTTTTGTTGGAACTCAAATCGCTTCTGAATCTTTATTGATGGATATTAATAAAGAATTAAATTTGCCAGTTGTTACAAATCGTTGGATTGGAGGACTTTTGACTAATTTTGATGTTGTTTTAAAAAGAATTAATTTTTTTAAAAAATTAAGAGAAGATATTCAAAGTGGAGCTTTAGAAAAATATACTAAAAAAGAAAGATTAAAAATTAATAAACAATTTGAAAAATTAGAGAAACTATTTGGGGGATTGGAAAATTTATCAGATTTACCTGGAGTATTAATAATTATTGATCCAAATTTACATATTAATGCTATACGCGAAGCTAAAAAATTAAACATTCCAGTTATAGCTTTTATTAATACAGATGGAAACCCAGAATTGGTAGATATTTTTGTTCCTGGCAATACCAGATCAAAATTAAGTATAAATTGGTTTTTAAATAATATTAAAAAAGCTTATTTAGAAGCTAGAAATACAAAATCAAACGAATCATCCCAAAATGAAATAGAAAATAATTAATAAAAAATTAAGGTCATTATTAAGATTTATTTATAATTATGAGTCAAGTTAATAATATTCAAAAATTAAGAGAAATTACTGGCGCAGGAGTAATGGAGTGCAAAAAAGCATTAGAAGAAGCTCAGGGAGATTTTGATAAGGCAATTAGTATAATTCATGAAAGGGGGCTATCTAAGGTTGAAAAAAGGGCAGATCGAGCCACGGGAGCTGGTTTAATTTTTTCTTATATTCATAATGAGAGAATTGGAGTTTTAATAGATTTAAGAGCAGAGACTGATTTTGTTGTAAAATCAGATCCATTCCGTAATTTAATTAAAGAATTAGCAATGCAAATTGCTGCTATGGCTCCTTCTAATGTCGAGGAATTGTTGAATCAACCATATATAAAAGATGAATCTAAGAAAGTTCAAGATTTGATTAATGAAACAATTGCTTTGGTTGGTGAAAATATTAGAGTTAATACTTTTGCCAGACTTGAAGTTTAAAAAATAATTATAATTTTAATGCTTGAATTCATTTTGACAAATATTTTATTAATTTCTTTTGGGGGAATTTTATTTTTAATTGCTAAAGCTATTCCTAGAATTGATGGAGAAAATTTATCTAATGAAAAAAAAGGATTATTAGAAAAATTTATTATTTCTGATTTACCTCATAAATTTGATTCATTATTAATTTTTTATATGGGCAAATTTCTTAGAAAATTAAAAGTTTTAATTTTAAGATTAGATAATTATTTAACTTTAAAATTAAAATCAATGAATTTAAATAATAATGATAGAAAAATTGATTTTAAAGATTTAAGTAATTCATCAAATTTTGCATCAGAAGATTTAGAAAATAAAAATTAATTATATCTTTTATGCAAGAAGAATATATTTCTGAGGCTATTGTTTTAATGATTGATTCTAATGGTGATTTAGATAAGGTTGTATCTGTTTTTACAAAAAATTTTGGGAAAATTATTGCAAAAGTAAAAAGCGCTTCTAAAATTACTTCTAAATTAAGGGGTCATCTTGAGCCAGGCAATTTAATAATCGCAAGATTAATTTTTAAAAATAAATTTCAATTAGTTGATGTTTTAAAACAAGAAAAATTAAATTTAAATTTTTATGATTTATATTTGTTAAATAAAATTTTGCCTGAAATGGAACAAGACGAAAATTTATATTTTAAATTGAAAAACAGTATTTTTAGTTGGTTTGATGTTTTAAAAATTCTAGGCTGGGATCCAAAAGAAGCTAATTGTATTAATTGTGGATCTAAAAAAATATTTGTTTTTGATATTGTTTCACAAAATTTTTTTTGTCAAAATTGTTTAAATTTAAATATTGTAAAAAATAATAAAAATGATTTAATATATTTATAATGGATTTTAATAACTTTGAAAATAAAAAAAATATTATAATTGAAAGTGAAGAGGATAAAATCATTTTTCCTTGGAAAAAAATATTTATATTTTTTTTAATTTTTTTCGGAATTATTGCTGGTTTTATTGGTTATATTCTTTATAAACCAAATCCTCCTCAAATTAATATGGAAATTAAATTGCCGCCCGAAATTTTATCTGGCCAAGGTTTTGATGCGGAAGTTATTATTAATAATAATTCTTCGCAAGATATTACTAATGCTAAACTTATTTTAAATTTACCTGATGGTGTTTATTTTTTGGAAGAAGATCCAGATAAAAGAATGCTGCAGATTAATATAGGAAACATTGCTTCTTCTAGCATGGTTAAACAAAATTTTAAATTAATTTCATTTTCTCAACAATTAAGTGTGAAAACTATTGAAGCTAAGTTAAATTATAAAATAAATAATTCTAATATTTATTTTGAAAATACTGCTTATATTGATTTAGATATTAATAAATCAGCTTTTAATATTTTAGTATCTGCTCCTGAAAAAATTTATAATAGTCAAAATTTTAAAATGATTATTAAATATGAAAATAATTCTGATTATGATTATGATAATTTAAAAATTAAAATAGATTATCCACCAATTTTTAAATTTATAAGTTCCAACCCAAATACAGAGGGTAATATATGGACTCTTAATCAAATAAATAAAAAAAGTAGTGGCACCATTGAATTAACTGGTCAATTAATTGGGCAAGAGGGTCAAGCAGCTAATTTAATAGTAAGTATAATTAAAGATATTTATGGTCAGCCTTATGTCTTATCTTCTCAGAATTATAACTTAATCATTGCTAAATCTAGTTTAGCCTTAGATATTTTATTAAATAATGATTATTATTATGTTGCTAAAATTGGCGATAAATTACGATACGTTTTTAAATATAAAAATAATTCAAATATTCCAATAGAAAATATTATTTTGACTGCTAAATTAAATAGTCAATTATTTGATTTTTATAATGTTCAAACTAATGCTTATTTTGATTCTTTAAATAATTCTTTTATTTGGAACGCATCAAATAATAGTGATTTTAAAATTTTGCCTCCAGGATCATCTGGAGAAGTAACTTTAGACATAAAACTCAAAAATGAATTTTTAATTCAAAACAATAACGACAAAAATTTTGTTTTAAAAGTTTCGGCCCAAATTGAATCGCCAACTGTTTTAGAAGGAGTAACTTCTAACAGGACCATATCTTACGCTGAACTTGAATCTAAGGTTGCTGGTTTGGTTTTATTTGAAGCTTTTGGCCTTTTTAGGGATCCAAATTGGCAAATTATTAATAAAGGTCCTTATCCTCCAAAAGTTAATCAACCAACGCAATATAGTATTCATTTTAAAATTAAAAATTATGCTACGGATATATCAAATATAAAAATTTCTGCTTATATGCCTCTAGGTACGAAATTCACTGGTTTGTATAAAAGTAATATTGACGTAAAGCCAAACTATAATCCTGATTCTGGTTTAATTTTAATTAATATTCCTAAAATTTTTGCTAATTCTGGAATATTAACTAATCCAATTGAAATAGTTTTACAAGTTGAAAATATTCCATCTTTTAATCAAGTTGGACAAAATGCTATTTTGTTATCAGACATAAATTTTGAAGCTAATGATGATTTTGTTGATAAAAACATAAATTATAAAGTTGATTCTATCTCAACTGAATTGCCTTATGATTTAACAATTAAAAATTCGGATAGAAGAGTATCTAATTAAAATTTGAAAAAAATAATATTATTAGTATATTAAAATAATGGATAATTTAATGGACAAAATTATAAGTTTGGCAAAAAGAAGAGGGTTTATTTTCCCTAGTTCAGAAATTTATGGTGGTCTTTCTGGCGTATGGGATTATGGGCCTTTAGGGGTAGAATTAAAAAATAATATTAAAAGAGAATATTGGAAAGAAATGATTTCAAAAAATGAAAATGTTTTTGGAATAGATGCTGCTATTTTTATGAATCCTAAAGTTTGGGAAGCATCTGGACACCTAAAATCTTTTACTGATCCATTAATTGAATGTAAAACTTGCCATTCTAGATTGCGAGCCGACCATAAGGATTTAATTTTAGAACATGAAAATTATCATAAAAAAAGAAATGAAAAAGTATCTTGGACAGAGCCTAAAAAATTTAATCTTTTAGTTGAAGCTTATTTAGGAGTAGTTGAAGGCGAAAAAAGTAAAGTATTTTTAAGAGGAGAAATTACCCAAGGTGTTCATGTTAATTTTTTAAATTTTTTATATACAATGTCTCCTAAATTACCATTTGGAGTAATTCAAATTGGAAAAGCATTTCGTAATGAAATTACTCCTTCTAATTTTACTTTTCGTTCAAGAGAATTTGAACAAATGGAATTACAATTTTATGTTGAACCAGATAAGAAAAAATCTTTAGAGTGGTTAGAGTATTTTAAAAAACAAAGATTAAATTGGTATATTAATTTGGGAATTAAAAAAGAAAATTTAAGATTTAGAAAACATAAAAAAAACGAATTAGCTCATTATGCTTTAGAGGCATGGGATATTGAATATAATTCACCTTTTGGAGGATGGAAAGAAATGGAAGGAATTCATCATCGTGGCAATTGGGATTTGTCAGAGCATTCTAAATATTCTGGGAAAGAATTAAGTTATTTTGATACAAAAAATAATAAAAGATTTATACCCTATGTGATTGAAACTTCTGGTGGACTAGATAGAGCATTTTTATTTTTATTAATTGATTCTTATTTTGAAGATAAAAATAGAACTGTTTTAAAACTGCACCCGAAATTAAGTCCTTATAAAGCAGCCATTTTCCCATTATTAGCTAATAAAAAACAATTAGTTAGTTTAGCTTTAAGGGTTTATAAAAAATTAAAGCCTTATTTTATGGTTGCTTGGGATGATAGAGGAAATATTGGAAAACGTTATTATTCTCAAGATGAAATTGGAACGCCTTATTGTTTAACAATTGATTTTGATAGTTTAAAAAATAAAGATGTTACAGTACGAGATAGAAATACTATGCGTCAAATTAGAATTAAAATTGATAAATTAATAGAATATTTAGATAAAAAAATAAATAAATGAAATTTGAAATTATTGGTGGCAAAACTTTAAAAGGAGAGGTTAAAATTAGTGGTGCAAAAAATAATGCTTTAAAAATATTAGCTTCAAGTTTATTATTTAAAAATCCAATTATTATTAAAAATGTTCCTTATATAGAAGATGTTTTTAGAATGAATGAGCTACTTAAATTATTGGGGGTTCAAATATCAAATCCTAAAAAAAATACTTTTATTTTAGATTCTCGAAATGTTAAAAATTTTATCTTAGATGATAAAATTGCAAAAAGATTAAGAGCTTCTATTGTTGTGGTTGGACCTTTAGTTGGTAGGTTTAAAAAAGCAGTATTCCCATATCCTGGAGGTTGTGTTATTGGCAAAAGACCAATTGACATTTTTTTGAATAGTTGGAAAAAATTAGGTATAAATATTTTAGAAAAAAATGATTTATTTACTTTAAAAGCTGATAAATTAGATGGCACAGAAATTATTTTTAGGGTTGCTTCAGTAACAGCAACAGAAACAATTTTAATGACAGCTTTAATGGCTAGGGGGAAAACTATTATTTGGAATCCAGCTATTGAACCAGAAGTTTTAGCTTTAATTGATTTTTTAAAACAATCTGGAGCAAAAATTTTTGTAGAAAAATCTAAAATTGAAATTTTAGGCAGAAACGGTAAATTATTAGAATTTAAAAAACCATTTGAAATTATTCCAGATAGAATTGAAGCTGGAAGTTTTTTAATTTTAGGTTCTTTATTGGCAGAAAATTTAAAGATTTTAAATTGTAACCCACAACATTTAATGAGTTTAGTAGGAATTTTAGAAGAAGCTGGGGTAGAAATTAAAAGAGGCAAAAATTTTTTTGAGTTAAAAAAACCTAAAATGTTAAAATCTGTTAATGTTAAAACAGCTGAATATCCAGGATTCCCTACTGATTTACAAGCTCCTTTAACAGTTTTGTTAACTCAAGCTGATGGCCATAGCACTGTTTTTGAAACAATTTATGAAGGAAGATTGAACTATATAGAAGATTTAAATCGAATGGGAGCTAAAATTTTTATGTGCGATCCGCATCGTATTATTGTTTTTGGCAAAACTCCACTTAGAGGAAGACAAATTGAAAGTCCTGATTTAAGAGCTGGATTAGCTTTTGTTATTGCAGCTTTAATTTCTTCTGGGAAATCAATTATTGAAAATATTTATCAAATTGATAGGGGATACGAGGGAATAGATTTAAAGCTTCAAAAATTAGGATTAAATATTAAAAGAATAGTTTGATTAGCAAGATATTGACAAAATTGATAATTTAGCTATAATATATATTGATAATTTTAAAGGTCGCTTAATTTGTATTTTACTGCCATGAAAATTATTAAACATAATGATTCTTTAAAATCTGGTCGCGATCTTTTAAATTGGTTTTTCGACGATAATTTTTTGAGTACCGATGAATTGTTTACTTCAATTTTTCCATGGAAGGGAACATTTCCTAAGGTTGATATTTCTGAAACAGATGAAAATATAAAAGTTATAGCAAATATTCCAGGAGTTGATCCTGATAAAATTGAAATAGAGGTCAATGAAGATACTTTAACTATTGCTGGTCAAGTTGAAAAACAAGAGGAAGAAGAAGGAGAAAAATTCTATAGATTTGAAAGAGGATATGGTGAATTTAGAAGACAATTTAGTTTGCCAGCTAGAATTAATCCAGAAAAAGTTAATGCTAAAGTAAAAAATGGAGTTTTAACTATTATTTTGCCTAAGTCTGAAAAAGAATTAAAGAAAAAAATTAAAGTTGAACAAGAATAAAATTAAAAACCCCACATATTAATGTGGGGTTTTTAATTTTAAAATTTTAAATAATGTTTTAAAATTGATTTATAAATATCTTTTCTGGTAACAATTCCAACTAATTTATTATTTTCAACAACTGGCAGACGATGAATATGTTTATTAAGCATTATTCCTCCAGCAGCTAAAATAGAAGTTTGTGGAGAAACTGTAATTATATTTTTAGACATATACAAACTAATTGGATTATTTTTGATTTCTAAAATATTTTTTTCTTGTTCTTCTAAATTAATATATTTTTCAGGATTACGAATAAATTCAATATAATTAGGATAAAGAGCTTTGAATAAATCTTTTTCTGAAATCATTCCAATTAAATTTTGGTTTTCATCTACTACTGGCATTCCTGAGATATTATTATCATATAAAATTTTTACTACTTTTAAATAAGGAGTATCTGGGAAAACTGTTATTATATTTGTTTTCATAATGTCTTTAATTTTCATTTTTTTTTGAAATTAATTTTGTAATAAATTATTAAAGCTATAATTCCTCCTATTAAATCATTAATAAAATCTAGTAACGTATCAAATAAGATATGTCCTGGTTCTAAATTATATGGATATTTTTTTAAGATTAAAACATCAACTGTAAATTCATATAATTCCCAACCTAGTCCTATTAATATTATAAAGCCTAAAGTTAAAATTGAAAATATTAAAATATTTTTAAAAGATTTTAAAAAAACGTTTTTTAGTTCTTGATTTTTTTCAATAATATAAAAAAATAAAAATCCAACCCATAACCCACCTAAAATATGCATCGGTATATCAAACCAATTAAGAGCATAATACCAATCAAATTCAATTGCTGGAATATGTAGCCCTAAAATCATTATTAAGATTGTTATTAAAAACTTTTTAATCATGCTAATTTTGAATAATGTTTTTTAATTCAGCTAAATTATTTTTAGCAGTTTTTAATAATTCGCTTATTTTATTTTCTAAACTTAAATGATTTTTTTCTAAAAATTTAAATAATTTTTTTTCGAAAAAATTTATTTGTTTAAATAAATTTTCATCTTTAGTTTTTATGTTTTTTAATTTTTCTTTATTTTTAAAATCTTTTTGATTGTTTTCAATTAATTTGATTAAATCAATAATTTTTTGATTTTCTGTTATCATATTTTTATTAATCCATTTATTTAAATAAATGATTAATATAGCAATATCTAAATATTCTTGTTCTAGAGATGGTTTTACGATATTTTCAATTTGATTTTTAAATTCAAAATTATTCATTTTTAGGATTTAATAATTCGTTTATATATTCTTTTCTTTGATTTGTTAAATTAATTAAGTCATTAATTTTAATTTGTTTTAAATTATTAAATTTAAACTTTTGCATATAATTTCCTATTAGGGAAATTATTTTATTAATTTGTATAATTTCATTTGATATTGGTATATT